>JAKAWN010000010.1 GCA_021827245.1 Acidobacteriota bacterium
GTTGTCCTGGCTTTGGCCGAAGGTTGTTCCGATTTTCTCCGCGACGCCGATGACACGGAGCGACCGGCCGCCCACGTTGATCTCTTTGCCGATAGGGTCAACATTGGGAAAGAATTTATCAACCAGGTCCCGCCCGATAAAACAAACGGGCGCGCCGTGAACGTAATCGGATTCAGTGATATAGCGCCCATAGTCAACCTTCTGCTGGCCGATGTCGATCATGCTGGGTGTTACTCCCGTAAGCACCACATCGTAGATAACCTGGCCGCCATACTTTGCGGTGCGGCCACTGTACCCAGCCGTCGCGCCGATGGCCTTGTACCCTTCAACGTACTCCTTCAGGAATCGGTAGTCCTCCATCCGAATGGGCCGGTTGCGCCGCCGCGCGGCGAGCCATGCTGCGTAACCCTGGGCCCACTTGTATTGGCTCACGATGAAAGTATTCACGCCCAGGTTGGCAATGTGCTCGGCGATGTAGAGATTCATGCCATTGATGACGGACATCACGACGATCAAGGTGGTGGTGGCTATCACCACGCCAAGGAGAGTCAAAAAAGAGCGCAGCTTGTGGGCATTCAGCGCCTCGATGGCGATCCAGAAAGCCTCTCGGGCCGTCACCCAGGCGTTAAAAAGTTCGCCATGCCGGCGCCGCGGGTTGCTTGCCGTAGCTTGATTAGAGGTTGCAATCCCCAAGAAATCTCCACTCGCGCGGGCATTACCAGCCGGTAGAAGCCGCTCACCCTACTTGTTCATCCCGGTCGATTTTTCCATCCCGGATGTGAATAATGCGATGGGCTCGGGCGGCGACGTCATGTTCATGAGTGACCACAACAATCGTGTTGCCCGACTGATGGAGACGTTCAAACAGGTTCATGATCTCATCGCCGGTGGCTGAATCCAGGTTCCCGGTGGGCTCGTCGGCAAGGATAATCGAAGGATGGTTGATCAGGGCGCGTGCGATTGCCACTCGCTGGCGCTGGCCTCCGGAAAGCTCATTAGGGCGATGGTCCACCCTGTCGCCTAATTCCACCATGCGCAGCACAGCCTGGGCGCGTTCCAGTCTTTCTTCCGGAGGCGTTCCGTTGTAAATCAGAGGCAGTTCGACATTGTGAAGCGCCGTGGCGCGAGGCAACAAGTTGAAGGTTTGGAAAACGAAACCGATTTCCTTGTTGCGGATGTAAGCAAGTTCGTCGTCCGTGAGCTCGCTGACCAGGCGGCCGTTCAGCCAGTACTGGCCGCTTGTGGGCGTGTCGAGACAGCCGATGAGATTCATCAGGGTTGATTTGCCAGATCCCGATGGCCCCATGATAGCGACATATTCTCCCTTGCGGATGGAAAATGTGACTCCGCACAGGGCATTGACCTGAACCGCCTCCATGTCATAGGTCTTCCACAGGTCCTCGGCCTGGATCACAATGTTGTGCGAAGAAGAGGATTCTTCCCAGAGTCTGGAGGAGTCGATTTGCGATTCCGTCGTTGAAAAAGGTTCCATGATTCGATCTCCAGCTGCCAACCGAGCTTCCCTGCCAGCCCTACGGCGGCGTAACGCGATTACGAGGAGGATGAAGGCTGGCCAAGGGTACTGACGCTGTTGTCAATCTTGATCCTTGCGTCGTTCTTGAGCGTACGGAGCACCTCATAACTCCCGGTAACAATCTCTTCACCGGGTTTGAGGCCGCTGAGAACCTCGACATTCATCGTCCCCATAATTCCGGTCTTTACGGGTGTGAAGACGGCCCGGCCATTGCGGACGACAAACACGCCCTGGATCTCCTTCTTGCTATTGGAATCCTGGCTGGCTTCGCCGGGTCCCGCCGCCAGAGCCTTTCCTTTTTCGCTCTCCTTCTTCTGGCGTTCAAGTTCCCCCTGCTCCCGGATTGTCAGGGCTTGAATCGGGATAGTAATCGCATCTTTGCGCGTGGCGGTCGTGATCTTGGCGGTGGTTGAGAGGCCGGGACGAAGTCCTGTCGGCGGATTGTCAAGCGTGACGTAGACCTCAAAGTCCTTCGCCTCACCTGTGTTGACGGAAGTTGCACTGCTCGTTGTCTGGCCGGAGCTGGAGCTGATGGCGCTCATCCCGACTTCCGTCACATGCCCCTTAAACCTCTTTTCGGGTATCGCGTCAATCGAGACCTCCGCCGTTTGGCCGTTTTTGACGCTCAGGATGTCAGACTCATCCACGTCAACCACCGCGTTGATAACCGAAAGATTGGAAACCTGGAAAAGTACGCTTCCCACCTGGTTCTGAATGCCCGGAACCACATTCTCGCCCACATGAACCGGCAGGGAGGTGATCACTCCGTCGAAGGGCGCCGTGTAAATGGTCTGATCGCGGGCGTTTTCGATGCCAATGAGTTGTGCCTTAGCCTGCAAAACGCGCGCATTCGACATGTCACGGTTAAAGACTGCCTGGCGAAGTTGCGCCTTGGCTTGCTCAACCTGGGCCTTGGCGGAGGCAACCGCTGCCTCGGCGACCTCATAGTTGCTCAGATCCTGATCAAAAACCTGCCGGGCTATCAATTGTTCGTTGAACATCTGCTGCGCGCGTGTGAAGTCATCCTTGGCCTGCTTAAGCTTGGCCTGCGCCTGGCTCAGATTGGCCTGGGCTGTCTGAAGGTTCGCCGAAGCGGATTGCACGGCCGCCTGCTGAACTTGCGCGTCCGCCCGAGCAGAACTGAGGGCCGCCTGCTGAGCACGCACATCAGCCTCCTGCTGGACATCTTCAGTGCGCATGAGGAGCTGGCCCTTCTTGACGTTATCGCCCTCCTTTACAAGAATTTCGGTAACCTTGCCAAAGGAATTGGCGTTGACAGTAGCAAACATGTTCGGCGGCGGCTTGATTTCACCTGAGGCGGTCACGATCGCGGAAAGATTCTGCCGCATCACTTTGCCGGTTTGAACAGTTATCAGACCACGACGGCTCCATGCAATACCGCCAAGCACCAGTCCCACCAGAAGCACTGCACCTAGAATGAGGAGCCAAGCCTTGGTCTTCGCGGACCGGCCGTGCTTTACTTGTCTCCCGAGCGGACCACGCGGCAATCCCGTTTCTTCGTCGCCGAGATGGATATGACCTATTTTGACTTCAGTGGTTTGGCCCATGGGGACCTTTCAATTGACCTCTTCACTTGGAGATCAGGCGCGATTACGGATTGCACGGCAGATGCTCACCTTGCGCTGAAGTGAATTGTGTGCACAGTAAGTTTCACTGCTACAGTGTTTATACGTTCGGGCAGCGGAAAAGGTTCCACCAGCAATTCCCTTTTGGGAACCCGGGATTTCCCGCCAGGATAACTCCTCCTCCTGCGCTCCTCGCAAGCAAACTCCATCTGACCCTCATTTTACCCCCTGTCTGTGCAGTAATAAACACCATTGTTGCGCCGGGTGGAAAGGCGAGATAGCAGAGGACGACTCTCTCCTGAAAGGCCCAGGTATTGCAGTGCTGAGGCAATTCTTCAGGCCACCTTTGGAGCCAAAACAACATCACTGAATTCGGTAAGCAACCGATGGGGAGAGAATGCTTCTGGAGAGTGGGGAAGCGGTTGACTTTCTCATTTGCGAAAAATACAATTAGGGATATTGATTCTCCGAGGCGGAGAAGGGAGGACAGCAGTTGGGGAAAGGGATTTATTGCTCTCGGAAATTCAATAACCGGATCCTTTGGGTTGTGGCACTCCTGGTTGGGGCAAGCTTTCTAGGAGCTATCGCTCCGTCGGCTTTTGCCATTAAGAACAAGGAGAAGGAGAAGGAAGAGAAGAAACTTACCAAAGAAGAACGTCGTCGGCAGAAGGCTATCCAGAAGGAAATGGAAAGCCCATATAAGAAGTGGATCAATGGGCCGATTTCCTACATCATCACCCCCCAGGAGCGGGCCGCATTCAAGAAGCTAACTACCGACGAGGAGCGTGACCGCTTTATCCAGGAATTCTGGAGGCGGCGCAATCCCAATCCTGGCTCGCCTGAAAACACGTTCAAAGAAGAGTTTTACCGCCGTATTGCGTATGCCAATGAGCATTTTTCCTCGGGAATCCCCGGTTGGCGGACAGATCGTGGACACATCTACATCATGTACGGGCCGCCGGATGAGATTGAGTCACACCCCAGCGGTGGCTCTTACGTGCCTAACCCTAACGAGCTTCCATATGCTGGACCCGGCGCCTCCACTACCATGGTGACTTATCCTTTCGTGGATTGGTATTACCACTACATTCCGGGAATCGGCGAGAATGTGAAGCTTGAGTTTGTTGATCCGACCATGACGGGTGAATATCATCTCACCATGAACCCTTGCGAAAAAGATGCGTTGGCGGAAGTCCCCGGAGATATGACCGGATGCCAGGGCGGGGTCTCCATCGGACCGATCTGGAATCCCAATCTGGTGATGAACCCCAACAACATGACTGGAAGCGGTGCCGGGGGGGCGATGGTCACCTCCAATATGATGGGCGAGCAATATGACGAATTTAATCGCCTGGACCTTTATGCGAAAATCTTCCAGCCTCCGTCCATAAAATTCAACGATCTGAGGACGATGGTCACATCGACAGTGACGTCGCAGCTGCTGCCCTTTAGCGTTCGGGTTGACTATATTAAAATTACGGACGACACCGTTCTTACGCCAATCACTGTGCAGATCCCAAACCGCGAGATGCAGTTTGAAAACAAACAGGGAGTGATGGAGGCTGTTCTTGATGTCTATGGGCAGCTTTCGACCATAGGCGGCGAGGTGGCCACGACGTTCGAACAGGGCATTTCTGCGGCCGTCCCCCAACACGATTTTCAGGCCTACGTCAATCAGGAGTCCGTTTACCAAAAGGCGGTTTATTTGCGCCCGGGACGCTACAAGCTTTCCATTGTGATTAAGGATGACCACAGCGGCCACATGGGATCGGAAAACCTCGGCATTGTCGTACCCCAGTTCAGCGACAGTAAATTGAGCACGAGCTCGCTTATCCTCGCTGATGAGATCCAGCCGCTGCCGACGAGCGAAGTGGGTTCCGGGCCATACGTCATCGGCGGAACGAAAGTGCGTCCCAGCGTGAATCAAACCTTTACACACAGACAAAACCTTGGTATCTATATGCAGGTTTATAATCTCGGTCTTGATCCGAAGACGCACCGCCCGTCGGCGAGTATTGACTATTTGATTTCCAAGGACGGCAAGACAATTTTGAACCAGACGCAGCAAGCGGCAACCATTCACGATGCTTCCGAGCAAGTGACGCTGGAGAAGACGATGCCAGCAAAGTTGCTCCCGCCTGGCAAGTATACCTTACAGATCAAAATTCATGATAACGTCAAAGATCAGACGGATACTCGGACCACCAGTTTCAAGGTTGAACAATGAAGAGGGAGTGTTGATTACGACTCGGAATTAGGGGCTAAGAATTTCTGAAGGCATTAATCGAGGCATAATGCGACGCTCGGATAGTCCAAGGCGAGGCCCGGAAGTGGTCGCTGCGGGTCTCTTTTTCTGTCTCCTGTTGACGGCTTGTCAGGCTGTTAGCGCCGAGTTCGGCCGGGTTTCGGGTACTGTTACCGATACCTCGGGGAAGCCGATCATGGGCGCGACGGTCCTGCTGACAGGAGCCGGATTGAACGAGTCCAAGGGATTTCTGGAGGGCTCGATCGGCCGGGCTTTTACGAATGCTCAAGGAAGTTTCACTATCAGCCGCGTAGCCCCTGGCTGGTACTCCCTGCAGGTGATTTCGCCAGCGAAGCTGCCAGGTTTTCGGAGCAGGGTTCAAGTGAAGCCGGGGATGACAACCCGGGAAGTTTTCGCCCTGGGTGACATCCTTTCGGGAATCCGCTGGCATCCTCCCACACATAACTCCCATGCGTGGGGACGCGAATGGAAATGGATCCTGCGGACATCAGCCTCGACTCGCCCTATTCTCCGCTACCAGAAAACCGACAGTGACCATAAAAAGACCGCCAATCACACACCTCTTCCTGCACGCCGCTTGCTGGCGATGGTACCGGGGTCAGCAGGCGCCAACGGCCTTTCAGAAGATCCCGGGACGGAAACCGTCGTTGCCTACCTGCATTCTTTGGACGCCAATTCAGACGTCCTGGTAGCAGGCTCCGTCAGCCGAAGCAGCATTGACGGGCAATCGGTCATTGCTGAGTATCGAAGGGGCCTCATCAGAAGAGATCACCAAGACATCAGCCTTGCAGTTCATCAGTTGACCCTGGATGGAAATGATGTTGCGTTTTCTTCAACGGACGGACACAGCGTGCCGATTTCCCGTGGGATGGTGTTTCGCTATGTTCAGACGCGCCAACTCTCCGATGCTCTGACTGTTACCGCAGGCTTTGAGATGAAGTACTTAAACTCTGTCAGTGACGCAAGCACATCCCAGCCCGAGATTGATCTTGCTTACAGGCTCGACCGAGATACCGTTTTAAATTTCAGCTATGGTACGGCTGACATGGACCGGCCCGCTACTCCGCTCCAGCGCATCGGAGGCCTTGACGCCTTTCCGCTCGTAACCATGCATAATTTTCATCCTCGGCTCGAGGACACCAGGCACATCGAGCTTCGGCTGCAGCGAAGGCTCGGCGCGGGGTCCCGAATAGAGTTTGCAGCCTATCACGACGGGTTCCGGAATGTAGCGGTGTGGGACATCGGAGGATTGCAGGGTCTCAGGAATTCGTCATCAGCAGGCAATGTACTCATTAGTCCTGATGGAAACAGGGCTGTCCTGAACGCGGGGAATTATGGATCTTCCGGAGGAGAGGTGGCCTATGAGCAGCGCCTCGGTCGACGCGGGGAAATGGGCATTATGTATGCCTTCGGTAGCGCGTTGGCGGTCAACCCTTCAGCGGGAGCCAGTTCTGCCCTTGCGGTCGACGCGTCAAACTTGCCTGCCTTGCTCCACGCGGAATACACACAGTCCATCTCCGGCAGGTTTTCGACTTCTATTCCAGTCTTGAAGACTCAGGTTATTAACAGTTACACGTGGCTCCCGGCCGGACGCATAACTGTCGTTGATCCTTACGGACAGAACAGGTTTGAATTTGAGCCTTTTTGGGGTTTGCAGATCCGGCAGCCACTTCCCAGAATCGACATGCTGCCCGTGAGGATCGTGGCAATAGCCGATTTCAGAAACTTGCTCGGACAAGGATCCGTCACGCTGAAACATGTGAACGGTGGATCCGTCCTACTTACCCCCGCCTATCGCGCCATCCGAGGCGGGTTTGCTGTCCAGTTTTGAAATCTTGGATGTGATCGTATCAGCTTTTCCTGAGGTAGCACCGAGGTGCAAATTGGTAGAAGGTTGTACGTCGGGAGATGGCCCTAGATGGCGGTATGGAAACTGCGATTGTACCAGTTTTCATAGTATATATTCCATATTTCATATAATGCGGCCTCACCAAGGTGGGGATACTCACTAAAGCACTGCAGCAAGCGCTGAAAAAACATGATGAAAGCAATGATTGAGATAAGGAAACCAATTTGCTACAAACCCTTGTCAAGCGCTTGCATTTTTCCGTGATAGCGCAAGTGCCATGAACGTTCGAGCCCCATACCGCTTCCTGACCCTCCTGCTCGCGGTTGTGAGTGTGACCCTGGTCATTTTTGCGGTCATAAACTTTCAGCAAAGGAGAATTTATCAGCTTCCGACGGACGGCGTATCGTGGATCACGACGCCTCAGGGGTTGAAGGCATGGAGTGTGGCCGCAAGGTCACCGGGGCAACGGGCAGGCATTCTGGCGGGGGATATCCTCAAATCGATTGACGGCCATCCCGTTAGGAACACTGTTGAAGCTGCGCGGGACATTTTTGAAAGCGGGGTATGGTCACGTGTCACATACGACTTGGTTCGCGGAGGGGAGTCCTTCGAGACGACCGTTGTCCTCAGCCCGGAAAATAATTCGCGGGGCCTGCATGATTATCTTGAGGTGGTCGGGTTCCTTTATCTGATCATTGGTTTATTTGTTTTTCTGCGGCGTTGGTCGGCGGCAAAGTCTTTACACTTCTATCTCTTTTGTCTTGTGTCGTTTGTGCTTTATTGTTTTTCCTACACCGGAAAGCTGAACCTTTTCGACAGTTCGGTTTACTGGCTCAACGTTGCGGCGCTCCTGCTCCAGCCTGCCTTATTCCTGCATTTTTGCATAAGTTTTCCTGAAAAATCCGGATGGGTACGGCGGCGACCGTATGTGATCCCGGCTCTATACGCTCCAGCCGTGTTTTTGCTTGCATTTCACGGCCTGGTGATGGCGGGGATAGTAACTTTGCCTCTGCCCATGCTATCTGTGCGCTGGTTGCTTGACAGCCTGGAAATGGGCCATCTGGCTGTTTACTTTGGAGCTGGGACTTTCTTCCTATTCCGATCTTACCGCCGTGCGGGGTCTCCGCTGGCCAAGCAGCAACTGAAATGGGTCACACGGGGAACGGCGTTGGCGGTTGTCCCGTTTGTCTCACTCTATGCAGTTCCTTATTTCCTCGGAATGGGATTTATTCCGGCGGACTGGATGAAGCTCTCGGTCCTTTCTCTGGTCTTGCTGCCGCTGACATTTGGTTATGCAATCGTGCGCTACCGCCTGATGGATGTGGATGTGATTTTCCGCCGCGGAATCGCCTATGCCCTGGCGACTGCCGCGATCATCGGCTTTTACTTCGGACTGGTGTTTCTGTTTGCCGACTTTTTCCGCAACAGCGAACTGATCACGAGCCAGGGTGGGTGGTTGCTGGCAATCGTGGTGACGGCTCTATTGTTTCAGCCCGTGGTGACCCGGATTCAATTGCGACTGGATCGGTTCTTCAACCGCGAGCGCTATGACTACCGGAGGACCCTGCTGGATTTTGCCCGTGAGCTGGGCTCCGAGGTCCATGTGGATTCTTTGCTGGACCAGACGGTCGAACGACTTGCGGAGACCTTGGGAGTGGACCGGGTGGCCGCGTTCCTTGTGGATGAGCCTGGAAGAACGCATCTGGCTAAATCGCGCGGACTTACCTTTAGCGGCGAACTTGATCTGAGTTTTCTTGATCCTCAGAAGATTGAGGCGGGGAAGGGTTATCTGTTCTTCGAAAGCGTAAAGCACCCTGCCGACTTCTCTCCCAGCGCTCAGTTGACCATTGAAAGGCTGGGACTGCACTATTACCTGCCCTTAAGAGTGAAGGGAGCTACACTAGGTTATCTGGCCTTGGGCAAGACAGAGGACGACGATTTTCTCTCAAGCGAAGACGTCGATCTGCTGCAAACGGTTTCCGGATACATTGCAATGGCACTTGAGAGCGCCCGGCTGTATGAGTCTCTTGAGCGCAAGGCCCTCGAATACCAGGCGCTAAAAGATTTCAGTGAAAATATGATCGAATCGATTGATGCGGGGATTGTGGCCTGGAATCCGGAACAACGCATAGAATCATGGAATTCTTCGATGGAAAGGCTTTACGGCATTCCGCGGGTTGAGGCGGAAGGACAGCGTCTGACAGCCGTTTTCCCGCCGGAACTGGTCGCGCGGCTGCCGCGTCATTCTGAGCCTTATCGATCATTGAATCTCTATAAGTTCCGGTTGGATAATGCCGCGGGGCGGTCGCTGATTGTGAATCTCTCTACAGTTCCGCTGTTGGGCAAGGAAGACCAGGTCATCGGCCGCTTGCTGATCATGAATGACCTTACCGATCGAGTCGAGCTGGAAGACCAGTTGGTCCAGGCTGAAAAGCTTTCGTCGATCGGGATGCTGGCGGCCGGAGTCGCGCACGAGGTCAACACGCCGCTGGCTGTAATCACCTCGCAACTTCAAATGCTGATGAAGCAGC
Organism: Acidobacteriota bacterium; assembly: GCA_021827245.1. The sequence continues at coordinate 9,767 of JAKAWN010000010.1, forward strand.
TTCCTTCCGGTGATCCGCACTCGCACGTGCTGGAAAGGGTAGTCAAACAGGGGTTCCGGGCGTCGGAAATCATCAACAACCTGCTGAAATTCTCGCGCGTCAGCGGAAGCGAACACGTTGACCTGGAACTGAACAAGATCATCCAGGAGACGCTCGCGCTTGTGGCGCCCATGCTGCGGGCTGCGAAGATCGGTGTCCAGACCGATCTTGGCTCTGATCTTCCTCTCGTCCATGGAAACGCCGGCAAGTTACAGCAGGTCTTCATGAACCTGATTATGAACGCCCGCGATGCAATGCCATACGGCGGAGACCTGAAAGTGATCACCAGCGCTGTGGATTCCCTGGTACTGGTTGAAATATCTGACAACGGCGTGGGTATTTCCCCGGAACATCTCCGCAAGATCTTTGACCCATTCTTCACCACGAAAGCGACCAACCATGGCACGGGACTTGGTTTGGCGGTGAGTTACGGCATTATCCGTGAACACTCCGGCAAGATCTACGTCGACAGTTCAGTCGGCGGCGGAGCATCGTTCCGTCTTGAATTCCCCGCCTCCAGGAAACCGGTTCATGTCCTCTAGAACGGCTTCCATCCTTATCGTTGATGACGAAGCGGACGTCCTTGTGAGTCTCGATGAGCTCCTCAAGGCAGAGGGGTACCAGACGGCGACGGCACCTACGGCGGCAGCAGGACTGCAGAAGCTCGATAGTCAGCCCTTCGACCTCGTTTTGCTCGATATCAGCCTTCCAGATTTGAACGGAATTGACGTGCTGCGGTCGATCAAGAGGGATTCGCCTGAGACCCCGGTGGTCATGATCACCGCCTATGATTCCAGCCAGGTTGCGTTCCAGGCTTCACGCGAGGGAGCGGAGAGTTACGTCACCAAGCCCTGGGACAACGACAAGCTGCTGCTCGAAATTCGCAATCTGCTTGACCGTTCGCGGTTGCGAGTGGAGAACGTCCTGTTGCGGCGCGCCCTTAAGCGCTTCGGCTTGCCCAACATCATTGGTAAGAGCGAGCGTATGCAGAAGGTGTACGACCTGATCACTCAGGTTGCGGCAAGCAGGGCAACCGTGCTGATCACCGGCGAGAGCGGGACGGGGAAGGAGTTGGTGGCCAAGACGATCCACGCCACCAGTCCCCGAGCTGACAAGCCATTTGTTCCCGTCAATACTGGAGCCATGCCCGTCGACCTGCTCGAAAGTACGCTTTTTGGGCACGTCAAGGGAGCTTTTACTTCGGCCATTGCCACAAAGAGAGGGCTTTTTGAAGTTGCTGACCAGGGAACCATCTTCTTTGACGAAATTGGAACGATCGGCGTGGACACGCAAGCGAAGCTTCTGCGGGTGATTCAGGAACGCGAATTCATGAGGCTTGGCGGGACAGAAAGCATCAAGGTGGATGTTCGCATCCTTGCCGCCACCAACTCAGACCTGAAGAAATTGGTCCAGGCCAACAGGTTCAGGGAAGACCTTTATTACCGACTCAACGTCATCACGGTGAACCTGCCCCCGCTTCGCGATCGCAAAGAGGATATTCCGCTCCTGGTCGACCATTTTCTAGTGAAGTATTGCAATGAAAACGGGCGTGAAGGCTTGAAGTTTTCTCCGGAGGCCATGAAGCTGTTAATGGATCATGACTGGCCAGGAAATGTTCGAGAGTTGGAAAATGCGGTTGAACGTGCTGTGGTGCTGGCACCCGGGTCTCTGATCGGGCTAGAGGCATTGCCGGAACAGGTGACCGACCATCACCATAACGGACCGCCAGATTACTCTGCCGAGCAGGTGGAAGGACGCTCGTTGTTTGAAATTGTTGAAGAATTTGAAAGAGAGATCATCCTGGAGATGCTCTCTCGAACGAACTGGAGCCAGACTGAGGCAGCCGACCGCTTCAAGATTCCACTTTCCACCTTGAACCAAAAAATCAAGCGCCTCAGGATTGATGTCAAGCAGCATCGCAGCGGTTAGAATTTCGATAATTCCCATACCCTTGCATTACTGACAAAGGAAACACGGCGTCCGTGGGCCTCCTACCTACTGTGGCACGCCAATATATTCTATCCCCTACCGAAATATCAGGAAGCCCGTCGGCATGCGCTGAAAGTGTTGCGTCTGCAGAAAAAGCAGGAGCATTAGAGTACCGTTGTAAGCCAGATGCAGTACAAAGCTGGGAGTGAGGGACCCGGTCACTCCGCGCACAATTGAAAACGTCAGCCCCACAATCAGAATCAGGACGACGTGGTCCCAGGCGCCCCAGTATTCGGGAATGTGCAATCCCGCAAACAAGATGGCTGTGGACACAATGGCAAATGTGAGGCCTCCGTGCTTCTCAAAAAAGGCAAACAGCAACCCGCGAAACAGCAGTTCCTCCATGAAGGGCGCAATAAGAACCGCGAATACTGCAATTGCATAGGCCGACGCAGGTGAATTAAACATCTTTTCGAGCGGGAAACTCTTCTTTTCCGGCAGGAAAGGAGGAACAATCATCACGAGGAGTGACAACGCGGCGCCGCCCAGCAGGAAACGCAGGACGTTGTGGGCTGACAGCTTTTTCCACTTCAGTCCTCCCCAAAAGGAATCTCTATAATAGAGAGCGATGAAAAAGTAGATGTAGGCAAGCAGGAAAATATAGAAAACCAACTGGAGGACGAGAAGGAAGATAACGTTAGTTTGAAGCTTTGCGATCGAAATGGTCCAGTGAACGATCGGCGCGAGAATGGCGTACCCGACAAACACGATGACGTTTGCGGCCACCAGGGCGATGGGTATGAAAAGGATAAAGACAAGCAGGTCGCGAATCCGCCATTTTTCTCGGGGAAGATTGGGTTTTGGCTCGATCAATGGCTGGGTTCCAGCCAGGTTATTCAAAAGGTCCTTGTGCTCAGAATCCGATTGGAGCGTCATTGGTTTTTCCTGCAGTTGTCCGAAGCAACATCGAGCATGGAGAACATGGACTCATGCCGGTGTGTCAATTCATAAACCTGAATTGTGATGGGGCCCTGCTCATCCCTAGATTGTGTGGCAAAAATAGTAACTGTCGTGTTCTTCTTTCCCGATCAGTCTCCGACCGATTCCTTATGGTTATTGCGCCGATTCCTATGGCGCGGCACCGGCTCTTCTAGCGGTTCAGCGACAAGGCCCCGGCAGTGGAGGAGGATTGGCGCTGTTGGTTCAGGACCGAGGCCAACGCCTGGCCTGTGAATGAACTCCTCGCGCATGCAACCTCTTCCGGTGTCCCCTGCGCGACAACGTGCCCGCCAGCTTCCCCGCCTTCCGGGCCCAAGTCGATGATCCAGTCGGCCTGCTTGATGACGTCAAGGTGGTGCTCGATGATGATGACGGTGTTGCCCAAATCTGTCAAGCGATTAAGAACTTCCAGAAGCTGCTTGACATCGTCAAAATGCAGCCCCGTCGTGGGCTCGTCGAGAAGGTAAAGTGTCCGGCCAGTCTGCCGGCGACTGAGTTCGCGGGCCAGCTTGATGCGCTGGGCTTCGCCGCCCGAGAGTGTGGTGGCCGCCTGGCCAAGATGAATATATCCGAGTCCAACGTCTTCCAGGGTCTGCAGCTTTTGCCGAATCTGGGGGATGTTTTCGAGAATTGGCAGAGCGTCCGCGACAGTCGTGTCCAGCAGGTCAGCGATCGAATAACCTTTGTATTTGACAGCCAGCGTTTCCGCGTTGTAGCGCCGGCCATTGCAGACTTCGCAGGTGACATAGACATCGGGAAGGAAATTCATCTCAATTCGTCGCATGCCTTCGCCCTGACAGGCTTCGCAGCGCCCGCCCTTCACGTTGAAGCTGAAGCGGCCGGCTCGGTAACCGCGCGCACGCGATTCCGGCAGCATGGCAAAGAGTTCGCGAATCGGCGTAAACACCCCCGTATAGGTTGCGGGATTTGAACGCGGGGTACGCCCGATGGGAGATTGGTCGATCACGACGACCTTGTCGACTCGCTCGATGCCGGTAATTGCTCGATGCTGGCCTGGCTCGTCGATGGCCCTGTAAAGCTTCTTGGCCAGAGCCCTGTAAAGGATGTCGTTTACCAAAGTCGACTTGCCCGAACCCGAAACTCCTGTCACCACCACGAGCAGGCCTAAGGGAAACTTGACGTCGATATTCTTCAGGTTATTGGCGCGTGCACCCAGCACCGAGAGGGACTTCCCGTTAGGCGAGCGCCTTGTTTCCGGGACCGGGATGTGCCGGCGCCCGGAAAGGTACTGGCCTGTCAATGAACTCTCGCAGGCGGCCACTGCCTGGGGTGAGCCGGAGGCAACAAGCCTGCCTCCTTGCTTGCCGGCGCCTGGGCCGAGATCGATCACGTAATCAGAGCGCCGGATGGTTTCTTCATCGTGTTCAACCACAAGAACTGTGTTGCCCATATCCCTCAACCGTTCCAGGGTCCCCAGCAGCCGCTGGTTATCCCGGGGGTGCAAGCCGATGCTTGGTTCATCCAGCACGTAAAGAACACCGCGCAACTTGGAGCCGATCTGTGTAGCAAGGCGAACTCGCTGGCTTTCTCCGTTCGAAAGCGTGGCCGCGGAACGATCGAGGCTCAGATAACCCAGCCCGACGGTGTTTAGAAATTCCAGCCTGGCCGCAATCTCGTTCAGGATGCGCCGCGCCAGTAACTCTTCGCGCTCATTGAGTTTGATGCGGCTTACCGCCTTTTGAGCCTCGCCAACGGGCAAGGCAGTGAAATCAGCAATCGAGAGGTTGGCAACGGTGACGGCCAGGCTTTCCGGCCTCAGGCGCGTACCATTACACTGCGGGCAGGGCATCGCAGAGGTATAACGCGCAAACCACTCGTGGTAACTCTCGGAATCGGTATCTTTGTACCATCGTTCGAGAAGAGGAATGATTCCTGCAAAGCCCGTACCGCGCCGCGAGCCATGTGAATGCTTCCCGTAGAGAATGAGGTTTTGGATCTTCGCAGGGAACTTCTCAAAGGGTGTGTGAAGATCAAATCCAACCTGTTCGGCGAGACGAGCGAGACTCCGCTGAAGGAAGCGCGAGCCTGAACCCGGGCCAAGCCCTCCCGCAAAAAGAGGCCTGGTCCAGTCCACTACAACCTTGGCCGGATCGAAAGTAAATCGGCTGCCCAGCCCGCGGCACGCCGGACACGCACCGTATGGGCTGTTGAAGGAAAAGGAGCGTGGTTCCAGGGCCGGAATGCTGCTGCCGCAGTGTACGCAGGCCCACTCCTGCGAATACAAATATTCCTCACCATTGACTACCGTGACCTGTACAATCCCTTCTGCCAATTTCATGGCTGCATCGATTGAGGCTGAAAGTCTCCCTTCAATTCCGGGCTTAACCAGCAGCCTGTCAACTACAACTTCGATGGTGTGATTCCGGCGGCGATCCAGGCGAATTTCTTCATCCAATTGGAGCAACTGACCATCAACGCGTACCCGAACAAATCCTTTCCTGTTCAATTGCTCGAAGAGGTTGCGGAACTCACCTTTCCGCCCGCGGACTACAGGCGCGAGGATCATAATCCGCGGACTGCCGTCTTCACCTGGCTTTTCATCCTGGAGGGCCATGATAGATGCCATGATCTGTTCCGTGCTTTGGCGGGAAATGGGCCGTCCGCACTGATGACAGTGCGGGACGCCAATTGTCGCATATAGCAGGCGGAGATAGTCGTAGATCTCGGTGATTGTGCCGACTGTCGATCGCGGGCTGCGGCTGGTGGTCTTTTGTTCAATGGAGATGGCGGGACTCAAGCCTTCAACAGCATCCACATCGGGCCGTTGCAACTGGTCGAGAAACTGGCGCGCGTAAGCAGAGAGCGTCTGCGCGTAGCGGCGCTGGCCTTCGGCATAAATGATATCAAAAGCAAGACTGGACTTTCCTGAACCGCTTAGCCCCGTTACCACGGTAAACCGGTTGCGTGGGATCGCGACATCGATGTTTCGAAGATTGTGCTGGCGCGCCCCTCGAACTGTGATCTGCTTCAACATACGGACAGCGTCCTCAGCCGCCCCAAGCAGGCTAAAGGCAATTCTTCATCTTAAAACCCGGCTTACAGCACCGTCAAGGAAGGCACAGAGAGCAGTATTGCAGTCCAAGTGCCCGGAACATGGCAAGGCAGCTCGCATTGGCAAGGCTAGTTGGGTAGCGTAGATTTGTCAGGAACAACTCGCCCGAGCGGGGAGAAAAGTCAGCGCTCCGGCAAACTCACATTTTGGCCAGCTTCTTTTCAAGCCGGTACGCCTGAGCATTGAGCTGGCTCAGTTGCTGGAGGTCGTTATCGTTGGTAATCAGAGCGTTCTGGATGAGATCCAACGCAGCGCCGCTGAAAGCTCTGGAATCCTGTCCGCGGTTTGCGCCCAGCATGCCGCTCATCGTTCGGAACTGGCTGGTAACATTTCTGCACCGCTCGGTGATGGATCTCAAATAGGACTGGCGGCGCTGATCAATACTCTGCAGGTTGTCGAGGATGTGCTCGCGCTCGGCCATTCGCCTGGTGCTGGTGTTGTTTTCAGTGCCCAGCTTGGCATTAGCTTTTTGAAGTTCGGCAATGCGTTGCTCAGACTTCTGGATATGAGATTGTGCAGAATCCAGCTTCTTTTGCAGGGCATTGATCTGGGCCTGAAAATCCGCCTGCAGGTCCTCGGAATCCTTGCTGGCTCTTGCAAGTTCCTTTGCGTCTTCAGCCTGTGTGCTTGCAAGTTCCTGCTGAAGTTGTGTGACGCTGGCTTGGGCTGAGCTTAGCTCGCTGTTAAGCTGCTTGATTGTCGCATCGCGCTGAGCGATCAACGCCTTATAGTCAATTGTGGGCTTCGGAGGTTTGCGCAGGGCGGCGGCGAGCCGAAGTTGTGTCTGGCGGAGTGACTCTTTTGTGGCCTGTAATGCCTGCGAGGTGGTCTTCAGCTCTTGCTGCACCTCTTCAAGCCTTCTGTACTGGTGCACGGCGACGCCGATTGCGGCAAGAAGGGCAATCCCAAGAACGGAAACAATAGCGGTTTGCAGGCGTCCCATTCGCATCATTTTACTTCTCCTTCAGCCGAAAATGCGAGCGCCATGAGAGCTGCAGGTTGCCCTGACCGCACGAGGCGCTCAAGCCAATCTGCAGTTGCTTGGGGGCCTTGGCTGGAACCGGCAGCGTTAGCCACCAGGCGCTTGTGATTCGTGCAAATATCCTGGAGATTAATTGGGGAATCTCATCCATTGAGCGGCAAATGGCAGCTTCTCCCCCCGTCGTACGGGTTAGCGTTTCCAGGCCATTTTGATAAGCGCTATCGAGAGTGTCCTGCCGGTATTCAAGCTGAACCACAAAGAGCGGCGCCTGGAGCGCGTCGATATGGCGTACCAGCTTGGAAATCTTCTCGTCAATCAGCACATCTGGGAATGCCCGGCTGAGATCATTCGGGTCACTGGGATTAATAACGGGGTCCGTGTAATCCTCCCGATAGCTGTAAATACTTCCGTCAGTGATATAGAACACCGAGACGCGCACCGGATACTTGCGATTCATGGCATCCGCTAGCGAGAGCGCCGTTCGGACCGTTCCCAGCAGCCCCGGGGTCCCAATTGGGGACAGGGAGCGAATTGTGTCGATCACCTTCTGACGATTTGGAGTTGGATCGACCAGTACGTGCAATCCGTCCTGAGCACGTAGCAGGCCGATCCAGGCATTCCGGGGCAACTTAGAGAGGTTGGCTATCACTGCCTGCTTGGCGGCTTCGATTCGCGCAAGGTTGCCACTAAGATCGAACACGATCAGGATGATCTGATTACTTGCCGGGCCTAACTCCGCTTGGACCGACGCCGGCCTGCCATTGAGCGTCGTCGCAAACTTGGGCACGCCCGCACATTCGCCCCTGTCAACCCATGCGGAAAAGGAGACGGTCGGCGTTTGCCCACGGAGGAACGAGGCCGAAGATAAGGCTACAAGCAAGAAAAGGAGCGGGCGGACTAAGAAAGTCTTTGGCATCAGAAGCTGATAATGAGTCCAAGTTGAATTATCCGTCCTCCGTAGGAGCCAATAATCTTGCCGGCTTCGATGTTGGGTGCGCTTGGCGGGCCTATTGTTGTATCGGGATAATTCCAGTTGCCATGATTGAGCACGTTGAAGGCCTCCACATTGAAGTCGAGCGATGTGCCGCCGACCGGCATGCGTTTATCCAGGCTGACGTCCATCGAATTGTAACCCGGACCCAGCAGGCCGGCTATGGTTCTTGGCGCGTCGCCCAGAGTGAAGTCAGCAGGCTGAGCAAAGGCGGCAGGATTAAACCATTCCGACGGACTCGGATTTGCCACGTGCGGGTCCACGCCGGGGACAGTGTTGACATAGAGTGTGTTGATCACGTTTCCGGTGTTATTGAATTGGGGTTGAATCGCCAGCGGCGTCCCGCCATTCCAATAGGCCATGCCACTAACCGACCAGCCGCTGACGAGCGGCCGCCCCCAGCCGGAGAGATCCAGGAGTGGCTTGCCTGAACCAAATGGCAAGGAGTACATGTAGCTCAACTGGAGATACTGCGGCGGAACATAGGAAGTGGGCGCCCAGTTTTTGCGGATATCGACCAGATTCTGGTTGCCGTTCGGACCCGAGTAATCGTCATACTGCCTGGAGTATTCGTAGGTGGCCGTAAACGAAAGGCCGAATGACTCACGCTTTTGCACCTGGATATAGCCCGAGTTGCGCTGGAAGCTGCCGGCAGGATAAAGACCATAGAGGTTGAAGCTCGTAAATTGCGGGTATGGCTGGAGCGAGAGGTGGAATGGCAGGTTATAGAGTTCAGTGCCATACTTCAGATCACTCGGCGGGACCGCGTCGGGATTGATGGCGCCATTGCCGACCAGGATATTTCTGCCTGCTCCGTAATTTGTGCCTAGAGTGACCATCATCGAAAACGGTACCTGGCGCTCGACTGCGAATGAGGCCGAATGATAAACGGGAACCCGACTGGTCATGTCTATAAAATCTGCCACCGTGTTATCAGCCGCCGAAGCGCTGAGGTCGGGCAGCGGAGTGCTCGGTGGCGGGATTCCGTTTTCAACGTTGAGAGCAGGGCTCAGTTGGGTGTTCGAAGAGGTAAAGGTCTGGGTGGCACTGAATCCCTGTGTCCCAAACTGGCCGTTATAGATCGGGATATGGCCATACCAGTGGTGGTAGTTGGCACGAACTACGGTTTGCGACTTGCCCTTGGGGTTCCAGGCTACGTCCACATCCCAGTCGAGGTTGATATTGGGCGGGCGCAGGCCCCGTGCGATCCCGTCCCGACCCGCGAAGGCGAGTGCACCCATCTTAAGGGTTGCCGGATCAAGTAAAGCAGGGTCGACTGTGCTCTGGCGATTGTACTTTTCCACTCGGGGGGTGTGCCGCATGAGATTGAAGTCAAGGTCGAGAGTCACTGTCTTCGAGAGTTGGTACTTGTCGCTACCTGCGAAGGACTGATAGGAATCGCGGAAGTAGGACGGCGCAGTGACGACGGTTTTCTGCCCACTTTGTGCCAGGCCAAGAAGAAAGCTCGCAAACGGGTCGCCCGTGTCGTTAATGCCGGGCAGGCTGGTCAGACCCGAAGAAAATTCATAGTAGCCGCTGGGGTACTGCGGAGTGAACGAATTCACCTGGTATTGATCGGCCTGGAACGTAAAGTTAAACGATTGCTTTCCCTGCTGGGTGGAAACGGAATCGCGGACCTCTGTGGTATTGTGGGCGTTGTGCGACTCAGGGAAGCCGGTACCCATCGAGACATAATTGCCGTCGAGCTGATAGACCGGGAAAGGAGACTGTCCTGTAACTCCGATGCTGACAACATTGGATTCGGCCATGAGGTGGAGTGAGTTGACGGTTTTCGAGGTTGCCGTCAAGACATAGTCGACTGCAGCGCGCCACCGCGAATAGTTCTGGGGTGGAGCCGTAGGGCTTGCGATATTCGGAAAGTATTGCGCAGTGCTAAGGAAACCGTTGGAGATGGCTGTCTGGAAGCTCAGACGTTGCCGGCTGCCAATAGATTGATCGACTCGGGCAATGATTCCGTCAGCATTGTCTATCTGCGGTGAGTTGACAAAGTAATTGTTCTGGAAGAAAGGGCCGACATGGGCGTTGGGCAACGGATAGAGTGACAATGCCTTTTGAACATCCGGTGCAAGACGGTCTGGCGGGATAATGTTTCCAGGGAATGGCGAGCGCAGGTATTGCAGATTGCTGGTGGAAACCGGCAGAGCAGGGTTGTACGCGGGATTGGGGGTGGTTGCATTGGGGTCGTAAATGATCAGCGGGTTGCCGGCCGGATCCACGGTTTTTGAAAAATCTCCAATTCGCTGGGCAGCCGTGGGGATAGTAAGCAGGGAGGCGCTGGAGATGGTTTGACGGACACCCTCGTAAGAAAGCGTGAAAAACGTATTGCGTGGATTGGTGATCAGATGGGGGATCACCAGCGGGCCGGAGACATTGAACCCAAACTGATTGCGGTGCAGCGGTGACTTGCTTCCGCCGTTTTGCTTTACTTGATGCGGAATTGCATCCAGAATGTCGTTACGGAAGTATTCAAAAACTCGACCATGCCATTGCAATTTGGGGCCAGACCGCCGCCGAGCGGATGCCGGACTGTTTGGGCGCATACCCCATTTGTATGTCAGGGCCTTAAATTCTTGAGTTGCACTGGAGAGTGGAGAGGCCTGGGTAGAGGCCTTTTGAGTTTCTTTCGGAAGGGAACCTGAAGCATACGCTATAGGCACACCTATAATGAGGCCCATGAGGGCGCATACCATGATCTTCATTTCGGGCTCTCACAAATTAGAAGTATATACCGCTGCCACTTCTTGTGACAACCCCTTGCTGAGAGAGGAAACCGTTCACTCGAGCTTAATAACCACTGCGAAAGAACAAAAACCTCCTTCCCGGGGTCTCAGACCTGTGCGTTATCCATAAGCACCATATCGACATGACCTGACAGATGATGGCAGGTATTCGCGGCGGGACTCCTGCCAATTTCGGAAAGGATTCACGGTGCTCGATTTCATCCGGTATAATCGAACGCCCCGGCTTATGTGAGTGCTGCGCCCTGGGCCGACGCGGCGGGTCGGCATTGACCTGGAATTGCCGGAGCGCTTTGCTGGACACAAATTGTCCGCATGTTCGGGAAGGGCATCTTGAACTCAAATCTCTGAGGCAGCCATACATCGAAGAAAGAGGCTACTATGCAAACCTCAAAGGGTTTCAAACTCCAGCCGGCAGCCTACAACCGATTCTTGAAGTTGGTCGCCGGACTCGGCGGATTGCTCTACGGAATTGATGTAGGTATCATCGCTGGGGCGTTGCCATATCTGGAGGCAACCTCAGGGCTGAATGCGGGACAGATTTCCTTCGTGGTGGCGGCCGTCCTCTTGGGTACCGTAATCTCGACCCTGTTTGCCGGCCTCCTGGCCGACGGCATCGGGCGGAAACGACTGATGATTCTGAGCGGGGCCCTGTTCTCAGCCAGCATTCCCATCATCGCGCTCTCGCACAGCTATGAACTGCTGATCCTTGGCCGTTTGTGCCAAGGGATCAGCGCCGGGTTAATCGGCGTAGTCGTGCCGCTCTACCTGGCGGAGTGCCTGGCACCGGAGGATCGTGGCCAGGGCACTGCCATGTTCCAGTGGTTGCTGACTCTCGGCATTGTGGCTGCTGCCGGGGTGGGCATGTATTTCAGCTTGCGTGTAGAGGAAGTTGCCAAACTGGGCAATGCGCAGTTGCTGTTTGCCTATAAAAACCACGCTTGGCGCAGCATTTTCTGGGTTTCGCTGCCGCCGGGGTTGCTCTTCGTGCTGGGTGGCTTTTTCGTGGCGGAATCGCCGCGCTGGTTGTTCCGGTGCGGGCGACCCCAGTTGGCGCAGGACGCCCTCCTGCGGTCGCGTTCGCCCGAACAGGCCCGGCTGGAACTGGTGGAAATGGAAAGCAATCAGGCCGAAGAAAGAATCAAAGCGGCAGGAAGGCGTGTCGCTGAGAGTTTGCTACAACGGAAATACGTGATCCCGTTTCTATTGGCCTGCGTGATTCTGGCCTGCAATCAGGCCACCGGCATTAACTCGATTATTGGATACAACACCGCTATTTTGATCCAGAGCGGGTTGTCGGATGTGGCGGCCCACTGGGGTTACATCATTTTCACCGTTGTGCAGGCGCTGGCCACGATCGTGGGCATGGTGCTGGTGGACCGGAAAGGCCGCAGATTTTTGCTCTCGCTGGGCACGGCCGGAATCGTGGCGTCGTTGTTAGCGACTGCATTTTTATTCCATCGGAGCGAACGCTATCGTGTGGACGTACGCCAGGCGGTTCAGGCGATGGTGGACGGGCAGGCAAGCTTGAAAGTGAATTTTACGCCGGCGCTCGAACGACAATGGCTGACCGAGGCTGGGCACGCCGCCATGGCGGGAGAACCGGCCACCCTGACCATCATTTATTCATACGGAGATTTCAGCGCTGTAACACCGGCGGCAATTTCGAGCCACCCGCTCTCGACGCCGGTTCAAATGGACCGATCAAGCTGCGTTCCAGGCAATAAGGTGGTGGCCTTTTTCTCTAATCCGTTTGGCAATCTTGATCAGGCCCGGACGGCTCCGCTGCGCATACAGCATGCGCTGATCACGCCATTGCCCAGCAGGGGAAATGGCTGGCTGGCAGCCCTCAGCCTGTTCGCCTTTGTGGTATTTTACGCCATGGGGCCCGGTATCTGCGTCTGGCTGGCCTTATCGGAACTGATGCCCACCCGCATCCGCTCCAACGGTATGAGCATCGCCTTAGTGATCAACGAAGCGGTTGCCACCTTCCTGGCAGCCATTTTCCTTCCTACGGTTGGCCGCTATGGCTACACCACAATGTTCCTGCTTTTCGCTGGCTTTACCGTTATATACTTCCTCACTGTGATTTTGTTCTTGCCGGAAACCAAGGGCAAGACGCTTGAAGAGATCGAAGCCCACTTTTCCGGTGCCGGCGTCAAGGCATAAACCAAGCCCAGGACCAGAACCTGCGGAGTTTGGAATCCTTTCGGGCTCTATATCAACAGACCGTTACTACTTCTTAGCGCCCGTGGCGTCCGCCGCCTCTAGGGCTGGGCGATGAATGTGACGGCGAACCATGGAAACCGCCCCCGCCTCCGTGAAAGCTTGGCGCTGAACGCCTCTGATATCCGCCACCGTAATTTCTCGGAGCAGAGCTGCCCCGATATCCTCCGTAAGAGCGATAACGTGGTTCGCTGACGATCGGTTTGTTCAAACGGAGCGGCGGCCGGGAATAATAGGAGCGGGAGCCGTTGTAGCCTGGCCTCTCAAAGCGGGGCTGAGAGTATCCTTGTGGTCGCGATCCCCCGCCATAAAAACCTCCGCCGCCACGCTGCTGCGGAGCTTGTGGCTGTGGCCTGAAGCGATTCCATCCGGCCCGGTTGCCGCTTTCGCTTTGCGGTGCGGGTCTGGAGAAGTTGGAGAATCGTCCCTGGTTTCGCGGAGCGTATTGCGGCGCTGCCTGGGGTGTGAAGCGGCGGAAGCCGGTGCCTCCGTTTTGCTGGCTGCGGCCTGCCGGACGGGCCTGTGGGCTGAACCGCTGCGCTCCCCGACTTGGTGCCTCGCGGAATACTGGAGCCTGACCTTGGCGTCGGATATTGTCACGCGATTGGGCTCCAATATTCCCAGTTCCGAATCTTCGCCAGCCGGGTTGGCCGGCCCGGGCACTGCGCCGGTTGGCAAAACCGCCAACCTGCCTTGACTGTGGATTCTCCCGAACTACTGGGGCAGGACTCCGGCGGACGGTATTACCCCGCTGCTGCGAAATACCAGGCCTCGGCTCCCTGCCGCGGGCGTTTGCTGCCTCTCTGCCCCGTGCTCCGAAGGTACGGTTTGCACCAGCGTTCGGGGCAGCGCGGTTTACGCCGGCTACCCTGACGTTGTGGGTTTCAACCATCCGGCGAATTGAAGCTTCCTGGCTGTTGAATGAATGTTCACGGTTGGACACGGCCGCCGGGCGGCGTGAGAAGAAATGAGTGTTGTTGGCCCGGACTCTTGCCACTGCCGGAACGACCGCTGCGCGATTCGTGACCCTCAGGCTGGCTCGCGTCGGGACCACTGGCAGAGTGCCTCGGACGACGTCAGCCCGACTCAGCATCGCTTCGGTGACTACCCCATGGTTGCCCCTTACGCCCGCTTGCCCGAACCGGTTTCCTGGCATCGTTACAAGGCCTCGGCGAATCTGGCGGTCGGTTGCTAGCAAGGCCAGGTTTGAGCCACCAAACCCGCGCCGCCCGTGGTCGAATCCCCTGCCGTAGTGATCATGGAAGTTGACCACATTAAACGAGTGGCCGTGACCCCACCACGGATGGAACCGATCCCGCGGTCCAAGCGGGCACCAGCCAATCGACCGAAATCCGTACCCGAAGCCGAAGGCGAAGCGGTGGTACCCGTATCCGAAACCGAAGAAGGAAACATAGGCCGGCGCCCACAACGGACGGTAAAAGGGAGTCACATAGCCGGGCCACCAGCACCAGATATTGTTCCAGAAGAACCAGCGGCCATAGTGATAGGGCGCCCAGCCCCACGGATCATAGGAAACCCAGGTCCAGCCATAAAAAGGCTCCCAGACCCACCGCCCATAACTATACGGGACCCATCCTGCGTCCACGTAGGGCGTCCAGCACCAGTCGTAATTGGGAACATAGACCCAATGGCCGTAGGCGCCAAGATTCTGGGCTCCCGTGTAGTAGCGGTTTACGTGGTTGTAGTTCTGCGCGTTTTCGAAAACACCATTGCGGTCACGGTTCCAGTAGTCCCAGTTGTCGAGAGGGGGAGCGCTTGAAATTCGATATTGAGGATTCTGCGAGCCCTCGACGGTGATCTGCTGGCCTGCTTCCAAGTTCGTTGAGCCCTGCGGCGTCGAGATTTGCGCCTGGCCTCTGCGAACCGTCACCAATGTGAGGGAGTCGGAGTTGACGTCGATTCGATAAGTTCCATCCTGCAAAGGCTCAACGGCCACGTTCGGGGTGTCCACTTCAGCGTTTGCCTGGTTGCCCTGAAACACAGCCAGATCGGCCGTGCCATGTGACACCTGAAGCTGGATACGCGATGCCGTCAGATCGGCAATCTTGACCGCCGTGTTTTGATCCAGCCGCACGACGTTTGAGTAGTTGAGTTGGACCTCTGCGCGCGAACCTGCGCCTGTGGCAATTGTATCTCCCGCGAGCAGAGGCGTGTTCACCGTTGCAGCCACCCACTCGTTAGAGTCACCGCGCTCCATTGAAACGTCGCCCTTGATCAGGCTGACGTGCGCTACGACCGGCGAGCTCTCCGTTGTCCCCGTTTGGGCGAGCAGAGGAAGACCGGCCAGCGCCAGCGCTACCGGAATGATGGTAAACACCCACTTCAGCTTCTTCGCCCTCATGGTGCACCTCCTGGCTCAGTCGTCCCTCTCGACGGACGTTGCCCGATTAGTATCAGGGCACGAATATTGCCAAATTGCCCTTGATGAGAGCTTGCAACCTACTGATAAAATGGGAAATACAAGTTTCTCGTTATACGGGCTGAGTGGCCGGGCGGTGATTCTGAGTGATATCAGCCAAATGTGGTGGAAATCAACCACCGGAAGAAGGCTGCGGAATGCGGAGCTTGTTTTTGGTTTGCGCCCGCGAAAACCTCAAGCCTCCGGTTCGTCCGGCACTCCGATTTTGGACAGCCGGTAGCGCAGAGCATTTCGTGAGATGCCGAGAAGGCGTGCGGCCTGGCTCTTGTTGCCGCCGGCTCGCTGCAACGCTTCCGTGATGAGTTTGTCTTCAAATTGCTCAAGCGTCAAACCCTCCGGAAGTAACGGGGATGCAGTGCCATCCGCGGCGGACGGCTCAACAGAGGGATAACTCTTGCCCGGCCCGACGTCCAGATGAATATCTCCGACGTCGATCCTGGCTCCCGGGGCCATGACCACCGCGCGCTCGATGATGTTTTCCAGTTCTCGAACGTTCCCCGGCCAGTGGAAATCGATCAGGAGCTTCATTGCTGCGGGCGTGATGCCCTCAATCGTCTTTCCGGAGCTTTCCGCAAAGCGATTGACAAAGTGATCCACGAGATACGGAATGTCTTCCTTATGCTCGCGCAGCGGCGGGATGGATATGGGAACCACGTTCAGCCGGTAATACAAATCTTCGCGAAACGTCCCCTGCTCGAGAGCGGCGCGAAGGTCCTGATTGGTGGCGGCCACCACGCGAACGTCGACCTTGATGGTTTTGGTCCCGCCTAGACGTTCAAACTCGCGTTCCTGCAACACGCGCAGCAGTTTAGCCTGCAGGGTCCCAGGCATATCCCCGATTTCATCCAGAAAGATCGTGCCTTTATCGGCCAGTTCGAATTTGCCGGGCTTGGCTGCGGCGGCTCCCGTGAAGGCGCCCTTTTCATAACCAAAAAGTTCGCTTTCGAGAAGGTTTTCAGGAATCGCCGTGCAATTGATCTTGATGAACGGTCCGTTCACGCGCCGCGAGTGCTGATGAATAGCACGGGCGATCATATCTTTTCCCACGCCGCTCTCTCCACCGAGCAACACGGTGGAATTCGTCGGCGCCACCTGCTGCACGGTGGCCAGCACTTGCTGCATTCCAGGGCTGTTCGCGACGATATTGTCGAACCGGTAGCGGTGGCCGAGAGCTTCGCGAAGGAGGCGGTTTTCTTCGTGAAGCCGTCTGACTTCAAGCTCCTTGCGGACGATCAGCTTGATCTCCTCAATAGAAAACGGCTTCAACACGTAATCGCTGGCGCCATCCTTCATCGCTTCCACGGCGCTTTCAACAGTCCCGTACGCTGTCATCATCACAACCGGAATTGCCGCATTGGTGCGCTTCACGGCCTGCAGAAATTCCAGCCCGTTCATCCCTGGCAGTTTCACATCGCTAAGTACCAGATCGACCGTGTCGTTTCCAAGAACCTTCAGTCCCTGCTCGGCGGAGCTCACCGACCGAGTCGTATAACCTTCGTCAGCGAGGTTCAGTTCCAGAAGGCGGAGCATTCTGGGTTCGTCTTCAACAATCAGAATCGTTGCCATTAGGAATCAATCGTCATTGATAATTAATTGCAAGGGCCCTTTGGGTCAAACTGCTCTCCGTTGTCATTCTTTAATTTGTCCGCTTGCCTTCATTCCGCAGGCAGAAATACCCGGAAGCAGGCCCCTCTCGTTGGGCCCGGCTCGACGCGAATCCAGCCCCTATGATCATCCACAATCTTCGAGACGATGGACAGCCCGAGTCCCACGCCGTTGCTCTTGGTTGTGAAAAAGGGATTAAAGATCTGCTCACGCAGTTCAGGTGGGACGCCTGGCCCTGTATCGGCGATAGAAACCTCAACTCCGCGCCGGCCGTTGCTGTACTCGTTTGTAATTCCCACCCGCAATTCTCCTCCGTTTGCTTCCATCGCCTCATAGGCATTAAACACAAGATTCTTGAAGACCTGCTCGGTCAGTTCAGCGTCAACTGGAACGGCAGGAAGCTCGGGCGCATACACCCGTTTCACTTCCACGCCGGAATCGGGCCAGCGCTCCTCAGCCGCTTTAATGGCATGTTCCATGATCAGCGAAATGTCTTCCGGCCTCTTTTTCAGCTCAAGCGGCCTGGCGAAATTTAGAAACCGGCTGACCAGAGAATTCAGCCTGTTGACTTCGCTCGAAATATAGTGGGCCAGTTCCCTGGCCATAGGATCTTCACTGGGAAGCTTTCGCCCCAAAGTTTCGGCGGAACCTTTGATAACCCCAAGCGGGTTTCGAATCTCGTGGGCAAGCCCGGCCGTCAACTGACCCAATGCCGCCAGCCGCTCGGACCGGCGGGCTTCCGCCTGGGCCTGTTCAAGCTGCTGGTTGGTTTCCTTCAGTTGCTCGGCCACCAGCCGGTAGCGTTCTGCCTGCTCGCGGCTTTCCATAACAAAGCGGTTCACCAGCATTGCAGCCAGGAAGAAAAAGAGATTGCGGATAGCCAGCTCCTTGGCTCCGCTCGCCGTCAGCCGATATTCTTGAAGAGCGGGGATCAGGAAGGAACAATAAGCTGCCGAGGAGAGTGCTGTCCAGCCCAGCGTCCCCCAGGGGCCTGAATACATAGCTGCGGTCACCACGGGAACGTAATAAATCAGATAATAGCTGGAATTGATTCCGCCCGAATGCGAAATCAGCAAGGATGCAAGACCGATCTTGATGAGGATGCTGTAAATTTCCCCCCGAGGTCCGGCCCAGCCAATGAAGCTCCTTTCGAAGACCTGGAAGAAACCGATGGAAAGCAGGATGAGCTGGGCGTGGACTTCGGAAACCGGGTAGAGGACTGCCAGACTGACCAAAAAGACCAGCAGCAGCACGTCCATCCATGCAAACTTGATTCGCCGTTCTTCAGGCATTGTTGCGCTCTGACGGATTCAATTTAGCACGATTGAAGCAGATTACGCCAAGCTCCCGGACAAATCCTTTGCCATGGCGGATACCTTGAATCTTGGTGCGGGCTACACTACTGTGGCATGGCCATCATCTGACCCTCCGGTAGCTGACACCAAAGGTCTAGTACCATCGTTCCTTGACGGACATTAACTGAATAGCTATGATTGACCCCGTTACGATGAATGAGGGGCAGGGAATCGAACCTTCATTTTCCTCCGTTGTAACCCACAGGATCCCCACCCCATGCCCCGCAACCAACGCGTCGATCTCCTGACCCTCTTCATCGAATCTCTTGCCTTCACGCAATACACAAACGACACACGCGGCCCGCGCGAACCGATCTGCAAACAACGGATTATGGCCAGGGTGCCAGATCATGAACGGGCCCGGAGCCAGATCACGGTCCTCCTGGAAGTGTGCGCCTTCTTGCCCAGTGGCATCAGGCTCGGTTGGTTGGAAGGTGGGAATGCGCAAATTGCTTTCTGACTTGTTCATGCTAGGGCTGTGGTTTAGCAAAGAGGCCTTCCGATGAGTTGCTCCATATTTAGCCGCCACGGTTGCGCCGGATGGAGTAGAATATAGAGTCTATACAAGCAGAGTACACCTAGGCATGGATTACGACCAGCTAGCAAGCTTCATTCAAGTTGCCAAGCTGCAGAGCTTCTCGCGGGCGGCGGAAAAGATCTATCGAACGCAGCCGGCGATCAGCGCGCAAGTCCGTTTGCTGGAGCAGGAATGCGGTGAGAAGCTTTTTGACCGCAGCGGCAAGAAGGTTCAATTGACGCCAGCGGGCGAAATCCTGCTTCGGTACGCGGAGCAACTGCTGGCGTTGCAGAAAGAGGCGCTGCAGGCGATTGCGGAACTCAACCAGACTCCGCGAGGCAAGCTTTACATCGGAGCCAATGAGGCCACCTGCCTTTACGTGTTGCCGCAGACGTTCGCTCGTTTCCGACAACTCTATCCGCTAGTGCAGATCAGTATCTACCGCAATTTCAGCCACAAGATTTTGCAGAAAGTGCAGGAAGGCGCTATCGATCTTGGCATCGTGACCTTGCCGCAGACCGCGAACAACATCGAGGTGATTCCGGTTTTTCGCGACGAGGTTCAGGTTGTGGTGCCCAAAAACCATCCGCTGGCCAAGAATCGCAGCGTGACGATTGAGGAGGTGGCTCAGCATCCACTGATTCTTCCCAAGACCGGCCACACGCGTGTGGTGATTGACCGGCTGTTGCGCGATTATCGTGACCACCTTCAGATTTCCATGGAACTGGCAAGCGTTGAGACTCAGAAAAAGTTTGTCGGCGCGGGCCTCGGGATTTCGCTGATCAGCCGGGCGTATGTTGAGCCGGAAGTGGCCGCCGGCGTACTGAAGCTGATTCCGTTGGAAGGCCAAAAAATCTACCGGGAACTTGGTTTGATTTTCCGGCGTGATCGTTATCTTTCATTGCCTGCCAAGGTGTTTTTGCAAGCGGTTCAGGACGCAGCCCAAGCCTCTCAATCCAAAGCCAGCAGCACCACGAAAACGAAGGCTCGCTGAGGGGCGGAGGCTCGTCAGGCTCCGCTCGGAAGTCGGAGGGTGCCCCTGTTTGTTTGCGGGTTGAACAATGGTGAGAGAACGAGAAAGTTCAGGCAAGAACAAGAAGACACTGATTGTAATGAAATTTGGGGGCACGTCGGTCGGCAGCCCTGAGCGCATGGCGGGTGCAGCGGATATTCTGGAAGAGCACTCCAAGCATGCCGACATTGTTGCTGTGGTGTCCGCGATGGGGGGTGCCACCAATATGCTGATTCGCGCCGCCACGCAAGCTAGCCTCGGAATGGAGGAGCCATGGAAGGGTTCGCGTCAGGAACTCGCGCGCCGCCATCGTGATGTGGCAGACCAGGCGCTGTCTGCCGCCGAGCAGGCCAGCGTGCTGCCTCGTCTGGCCGAGCAGGTGAAGCATTTTGGGGATCTATGCTCGGGATTTACACTGCTTCGCGAAATCACACCGCGCGGCATGGATACGCTTTCGAGCCTTGGCGAAGTGATGTCGGCCACGCTGATGTCGGCCATCCTGAGGTCTCGCGGGCTGAAGTCCGAGACCATTGACGCCGTCGAATGCATTGTGACCGACGACAATTTCGGCAACGCCAGCCCGCTGTTCAATGAAACCGGTGCGAAAACGAGAGAGAAGATTCTGCCCCTCTTGAAGCGCGGTGTCCTTCCCGTGGTCACGGGCTTCCGGGGAGCAACGCGAGAAGGCGTTTGCACTACCCTCGGGCGCGGCGGTTCCGATTTCAGTGCCACCATTCTGGGATCGGCGCTCGATGCGGACGAGGTTTGGATCTGGACGGACGTGGATGGCGTGCTGACAGCGGATCCTCGGCTGGTCCCGGAGGCGCGTATCCTTCCTGAGGTTTCCTACCGGGAAGCGATCGAGCTCTCTTTCTTTGGGGCCAAGGTGCTCCACCCCAAAACGATCCAGCCTGTTATGCAGAAAAAGATTCCGGTGTGGATCAAGAACAGCTTTAATGCGTCCTGTCCAGGAACGAAAATTGTGGCCGTGCCGAAGGATGGCCACGTTGGCGTCAAGGCGATTACATCCGTGAATGACGCGGTTCTCATCACTATGAGCGGTAGGAATTCGATTTCCTTCCCGCAGTTGGCGACCCGCGTGTTCAATTGCCTCCACCTGGAGAATGTTTCCACGCTGATGGTGACACAGTCCTCCGCAGACAATGTTCTGTGTTTTGCGATCCATCGTGCGGACCTTCCTCGGGTCAAGGCGGAACTGGAAAGGGCTTTTGAACTTGAAATCTTGCACGATTACGTGGGCATGCTGGAAGTGATGCCCGACGTGGCAATCGTAGTGACCGTGGGTGAGAACATGAAGGGCACTCCCGGTATCTCAGGACGCGCTTTTGGAGCTCTTGGCCGCAAGGGAATCAACATCATCGCGATTGCTCAAGGTTCCTCGGAGTTGAGTATTTCGTTCGCGATCAAGTCTGCGGATATGAAGGAAGCGGTCAACGCGATTCACGAAGAATTTGAGCTATAGCGGGATGGGATGCAGTGCATTACTGAGCGAAGAGTAACCACAGTTAGCTACCTTTGGATTGAACGTGGGCACCTCAGCGAAGAATGCTGGCTGTCAGCGCGGAAAGTTGACGGTGGCTGGTTGGCGCTCGATGAGAGAACGGCACACAGCCCGTATAGATTGTCGAATGGCGACTACTTATCTCCAATGTATTGAAGAAACCTGCGGCCGCAGGCAGGACCCGAAAGAAGAAACGCATCAGTGCGCCTACTGCGGCGGTCTGCTTGACGTTAAGTACGAATTTGACATCACTGACCCGGAAGCGCTGAGATCGGTGTGGCATCAGCGGCGCCTGAGTGGTGAACCCATCGATCGCAGCGGCGTCTGGCGTTTCCGGGAGCTGCTTCCTTTCATCAACCCGGAGGACAGAGTCATTTCTCTCTCTGAAGGTTCCACTCCATTGGTAGGAACCCGGCGTGCCGGCTGGTGGGCTGGACCCGTACACCTCACGATCAAGCACCAGGGCATCAATCCCACCGGCTCGTTTAAAGATCTGGGCATGACCACCTGCATGACGCGTGCGGCCATGCTCGGTGTCCGCATGGTCGCCTGTGCTTCCACTGGGAATACTTCTTCTTCGATGGCAGCTTACGCAGGCCGTGCGGGGATGAAGGCCATTCTTTTTGTTCCTTACCGCCAGATCTCCGCCGCCAAGCTGGCCCAGGCGCTCGATTTTGGGGCCATGGTTATTGAAATCGGTGACAGCTTTGATGAAGCCTTCGGTCTGCTGCGTCAGGTGGCTGCGGAAATGGACTTTTATCTCGTGAATTCCATTAACCCCTTTCGTATTGAAGGCCAGAAAACCATTGTGGCTGAGATGATGGAACAGCGGGCGTGGCGGCCTCCGGATTACATTGTGGTGCCAGGTGGGAACCTTGGGAACGCTTCGGCAATCGGCAAAGGCCTGCGGGAATTAAAAGAAATGGGCTTCATCGAAAAGGTCCCCAAAGTAGTGGTGATTCAGGCCGCCGGAGCAAACCCCTTTTTCCGCACGCTCGAGGCCAACTCGCGAGATCTGATCCCGGTGGAGAAGCCAGACACCGAGGCGACAGCCATTCGCATCGGACGTCCCGCCAACTGGAAAAAGGCTCGGCGGGTAGTGGAGTGGACCGGTGGATTTTGTGAGTCTGTGACCGACGAAGAGATTTTTGAAGGAAAGGCAGCACTTGCAGAGGATGGCGTGGGATGTGAACCAGCCTCAGCCGCGACTGTCGCCGGCATCCGCAAGCTGGTGCGCGCTGGTAAAATCGAGCGGCACGCGGACATCATTGCCATTCTCACTGGCCACCAGTTGAAAGACACGGACTACGTGATTCGGCATCGCTCGGCGGCAGAGGAATCCCGCCAGCGGTTGCGAGTGGATGCCAATCTGGGCGCCTTGCGAAAGGCGTTGGAGGGTGTGCTGGCCGTTCCCGCGTAAGTTCTTTTTCCCATCCTGAAATGTGATGGACGTTTATGGATGAAAAACTCCGCCATGAAGTTCGATTACTGACCACGCGTCTGGGAGCCCTCATCCAGGAGCAGAGCGGCCGCAAGACGTTTGAGGCGGTTGAGACTCTTCGCCGCCTTTCCAAGCAACTGCGCCAGAATTCTGAACCTGAACTGTTGGCAGCGGCAGACCTCGAGTTGCGAAGCCTGCCTTTGGACCGGGCTGCAGACGTTGCGCATGCCTTCAGTCTGTTTTTCCACTTGGTCAACCTCTGCGAGGAGCGGCAGCGAATCCGTCGCTTGCGTCATTATGAATCGCAAGAGGACGGGGCGCCGATGTCGCTCCGGCGAACATTCAGCCAGTTGTTGAAGCAGAATGTTCCAGTCGCCGAACTCGCTCGCTTGTTGCGCTCTATGCGGATTGAGCCCGTCTTGACAGCCCATCCCACCGAAGCCAAGCGCCGCAGCGTCTTCAACCATGTGCTGCGCATCGGTCGTTCACTCGAAACGTTGGGTGGGTCGCCGGAGCATTCGGTTGAAAAATCCGTCGACCCATGGATTGAGGCTTTGTGGCTGACCGAAGAAACGCGAGAGCGCCCCATGACTCCGGAACTGGAGGTTGAGAACTCGCTGGTTTTTCTGGAGCGAACGATTTACGACCTCGCTGGAATCTTCTGGGATCGTTTTGGCCAGGAGATGGGGAGGCTCGCGCCGGGACTGACGATTGAGACTCCATGCATTCGGTTTGGCTCGTGGGTGGGAACGGACCGCGATGGCAATCCCAACGTGACGAGCGAAACCAGCCTGAATGCCGCCGAGCGGCTTCGGCGGAGCATTCTCGATTACTATTGCCGCAGGCTGGACGACTTTCTCAGTGTGATCTCCTTCCCCTGTTCGAGTCCTGCGCTCGCGCACAAAGTGCAACAGGAGATTGATCGCGACATGCGACGCTTTCCGGCCACGCGCGCTTTTGAAAACGTTGATCAGCCTCACGAACTTTATCGGCGCAAGATCCGAATCATGCTCTGGCGGCTTGAACGGACCCTGGAAAGGTCGCGTGGTGCCTACGCCGACGCCAAAGAGTTTGAACATGACGTTGAATCACTCGAGCGGCTGCTGCTGGCGCATCCCAGCCCTCGCGTGGCCCACCAGGCTCCGGGACGGCTGCGCACCGCCCTGCAGGTTTTCGGTTTCCACGCCGTCAGCCTCGATTTTCGGCAACACTCTTCGCACGTGCGCCGCGCGGCGGAAGAAATTCTTCAGGCGGTGGGGCTTCCGGTTGAGCCTGAAGAGGCGCGCGTACGATCCATCCATGAGCTGCTGCTCAAACGTCCGCACCGGTTCAAAGTATCTCCCGAGGCACAGCACACGATTGAGGAGTTTGAAACGCTGCGGCGGATTCAGTCTCTTCATGGCGAGCGGGCTTCGCACCGTTACATCCTTAGCATGACGTCGCGCGCGGCGGACATCTGGGACGTGGTGTTGCTTGGCTGGCGGACCGGAATGGTGAAATCGAGCGCCGCCGGCGAACTACGTTCTACCTTTGACGCTATTCCGCTTTTTGAAACCGTGGACGACCTTGAGGCCGGCCCTGTTATTCTTGACCAGCTTCTGAAGGATCGCCTCTACATTCGCCTGTTGCGCTCCCGGGGCAACTTGCAGGAAGTGATGCTGGGCTATTCCGATTCTGTCAAAGACGGTGGATACTTTGCCGCCAACTGGGCACTGTTCCGTGCGCAGAAGCGCCTCTGGCAAGTGGCGGAAAAGCACAACATCAGCCTGGGCTTGTTCCACGGCAAAGGCGGGACCATCGGCCGCGGCGGCGGGCAGTCACACCGCAGCGTTCAGGCCCAGCCTTACGCAGCTCCCGGTGGCCGTATCCGCATCACCGAGCAGGGGGAAGTAATTTCGCTGAAGTATGCCAACCTGGAAATTGCCGAACGGAACATGGAGCAACTGGTCACCTCGGTTCTGGACACTCACCTGCTTGCTCCCAAGCATCTTCCGCACGAGAGCCAGTTCGCCTCCTGGGAATCCTACGCGCAGGAGATTGCTTCCGCCAGCCGCGATTTCTACCGCAACCTGGTTTACGAAACGCCGGGCTTCGTGGAATTCTTCCGCCAGGCCACGCCGATCGACCTGATTGAAAATCTCCGCTTGGGCTCGCGCCCCAGCCGCCGCGCGAACACCAAGGACCTCAACCAGCTTCGCGCGATTCCGTGGGTGTTCGCCTGGACGCAGTCCAGGCATTTCATCCCAGCTTGGTACGGTCTGGGCTACGGCCTGGAAAAATTCCTGGCCAGCCACCTGCCCGACGGCCTTGACCTGCTACGCGAGATGTACCGTTATTGGCCGTTCTTCGCCGTCATTATCGATAACGCGGAAGCATCGTTGGCCAAGACGGACCTCTATATCGCCCGCCGCTACGATGCCCTTTGCCGCCCGGCCAGCCTGCGCCAGCAAATCTCTGGCCGCATCGAAGAGGAGTACGAGCGCACGGTCCGCGTCGTGCTCGAAATTACCGAATCAAAACAACTCCTCGAACGCCAGCCCGTTCTCCAGGAATCTATCCGCTTGCGCAATCCCTACGTCGATCCGCTCAACTTCCTGCAGATCCGCTTCCTGGAAAAATGGCGCCGCGAGCATCAGCCCTCGCCGGGCCTCCAGCGCCTGCTGCAGATTACCGTGGGCGGCATCGCCTTCGGCATGAAGAGCACAGGGTAGTCGCCGCTATATAGAAATACGGTATGGGGAAGAATAAACACATTCGAAAGCTGATTGCGGCCAGATGAGTACAATGCCGATTCATCAGGAAAAGATTACTGTGGAATTGGACAAATCTACTTCCAACATGGAGCGAGTCCGAAAATGGGAGCAGGAAATTGACAATACCCGGAAAAGGGTAAGAAAGTTGGAGGAGAGGCTGGAGGGGTGAATCATGCCGAAAACAAAAGCACATACCTACCCTGACACGGCAACCCTCCGAGACCTCATGAAAGAGTACTTGCAAAGGCTTCGAAATGCGGATGGTGCCACGAGGAAGCTAATGGCTCTTGACCCCCAAGGCGAGGAGTTCTGGGATGAACTGTCTTCCCAAGCCCATCTTTTCACCCAAGTCGGGGACCACTCGAGCACAATCTGGGAAGAGATCATCAGGCTTATCGACCAGTTCCCTGAGGATTCGCCAGGGAAGACCCACTTCCGCCCCTGCCATACCTACGAATTATTGTTTTCGACAAGCTGGCGGGCACGTGCGGCGGCGCGAACCACCGCCTTGATCAGGGTAACGCGCAGGCGGCCTTCTTCGAGCTCGAGCAGGCCGTCGATGGTGCAGCCGGCAGGCGTCGTGACCACATCTTTGAGCTTGGCAGGATGTTCGCCCGTGTGGAGCACCAGGGCTGAAGCCCCCAGCAGTGTTTGAGCGGAGAGTTCGGTGGAGAGATCGCGGGGTACCCCCAGCTTCACGCCCGCCTCGGCCAGCGATTCGATGATCATATAGACATAAGCGGGGCCTGACGCGGACAGCGCCGTGATGGCGTCCATATGCTTTTCGTCAACTATTACGGTGCGGCCCATGGCAGAAAAGATGCTTTGAGCGATTTCCAGGTCAAGTGCGGTTGCGTGCTTGCCGCCGGCCAGCGCCGTCATTCCCTGCCGGATCAGGCACGGTGTGTTGGGCATGGCGCGAATCACGCGCGCCGGGTAGCCCAACTCGCGTTCAATCTGCGTCGTGGTCACTGATGCCGCAGCGGAGATGATCAACGCATCCTTGGAAAGTGACTTTCGGACTTCGTGCAGGACCCCTTTCACCTGCTGGGGCTTCAGTGCGATCAGAACCATGCTGGCTCCCTTGACCGCCTGCATGTTTTTCGTGTGGGCTTTAATGCCATATTTCGCGCAGAGGTAATCTGCGCGTGGCTGGTGGGCAACTGTGCACTCCACGCGCCCCGTAGGAATGATCTGCGACTGTAGCATGGCGGAGAGCAGCCCCTCGCCGAGTTTGCCGGCGCCGATCAGCGCCAGCTTTTTTACCTCTTCGCGCGACTTCTTCGCCGCCGACGAAGGATTAGCAACACCTTCTGCAACTTGCTTCATAAAAATCCTCTCAGGGGTTCCCCGTGTAGCACAGCGTTCGGATTCCAGCGTCGCGGTCCTTGCCTTGTATCACGTGACGTCTGCAGAGTGAAAAAGCAGGGCATGGCAATGCCTGAGGTTCTTCTCTGTGTGCTCCGTGGCGTGAAAAGGCTTAGCACAGAGACCACAGAGATGCTCTGTGACCTTCGTGTGAAAGCTCTTGAAGCACAGAGGCCACAGAAATCTATATGAGGCACAACTGTGTGCCTCATAAGTCTCGGGCAAATGCCTTAGGTCCGTGCCTGGGCCTGTGCGGCCGTGGCTTCTTCCTTGGCGGTCTGGATCCACGGCATCATCTTGCGCAATTCGCTCCCTACTTTTTCAATCAGCCGTGCTGAAGCTTCGGAGCGCATGGCCAAGAACTTCTTCCGCCCCGCCTCATTTTCGTTCATCCACTCTTTAGCAAACTTGCCGTTCTGGATTTCTTCCAGGACTTTCTTCATTGATTCGCGGACGTGATTATCGATCACCCGCGGCCCGCGCGTGTAGTCGCCGTATTCCGCGGTATCGCTCACCGAATATCGCATGTACTTGATACCGCCCTGGTAGATTAAATCGACAATCAGCTTCAATTCGTGGAGGCACTCGAAGTATGCGATTTCGGGCTGGTAGCCGGCCTGGACCAGCGTCTCGAAGCCGGAGTTGATCAACGCGGAAACGCCGCCGCACAGCACGGTCTGTTCGCCGAAAAGGTCGGTTTCGGTTTCTTCCTTGAACGTGGTGCGGATGACGCCTGCCTTTAGGCTGCCGAGTCCCTTGGCATAGGCCAACGCCGTTTGCTCTGCCTTGCCGCTGGCGTCCCGCTCAACAGCCAGCAGCGAGGGCACGCCGATGCCTTCCGTAAAAAGTTCGCGCAGCCGATGGCCAGGGCATTTGGGAGCGATCATAATGACGTCCACATCTTTCGGCGGCTGGATGAACTTGTAATGGATGTTGAAGCCGTGGGCGAACAGCAAGGTTTTGCCGGCCGTGAGGTTCGGCTCAATCGCTTCTTTGTAGAGCTTGGCCATGGGAGGGTCCGGAACCAGCATGGCGATCAGATCTCCGCGCTTGGCCGCTTCCGCCGGATCGCAGACTTCCAGTTTCTGCGCCTGGGCCTTGGCTCGCGACTGGCTAGTGGCCGGCAGACCAACAATCACCTTTGCTCCGCTGTCGCGCAAGTTCAGCGCGTGGGCGTGTCCCTGGCTGCCGTAACCGATCACCGCAACGGTCTTGCCCGCCAGATTTTTCATGTTGCCATCGTTCTCATAATAAGCTTTCGCCATAACGTCACCTGTTCCTTTGCTGATTGGAATTTTTAACTACCGATTGCGGGGTATGGACACCTGCCTGCGCCATTGTCGCAAGCTCTTTTTGTCACAGCGTTCCTTTTCCAACGCTGCCGTTCTTGCAGTGCACGACACAGAACCCACAGGATCGAAGCGGGGACCCTCGCTGCAAAATCCAAGAATCCACGGTTAACTCGGTCGACGATTTGACCGTGGCTACCCGTCATTGTCGCCGATTTCTGTACCCCAGCGTTAATTGGACGCTGCGCCCACCAGTTCCATTTGCGAATACTGCTGGCTGGTCCTGACCCGCGAAAGCGGAAGGAAGCCCGGCTCGTCCAGTCCGGGGATCTGTGTTCCGGCGGGTGATCCTGACGGAACCTCCACCAAGTATTTCCCGTGGCTGGCAAAAATCACTTTGCTTTCCGGAAAGACTTCCTGGATGCGCTTGATGTTTTCCGGATTTGCTTCCGATTCGACGAAGATGAAGGACGCGGCCTGGGAAGGTTCATGCTGATAGAACGTCACCCCCTGCACGCCGTCGGTGCTACGCAGGAAATTGAAAATGTGGTCAACGTCCGCCTGCGGAGTGTCAACCACCGCCATCACGGAATAGCTCTCCGACTTGGCGGTCAGGGCCATGGTTTCAATCCCCAGCCCTTTGCGCCGAAAAATGTTCATCAGCCGGCAAAGCACAATAGCATCACGATCGCTTTCAAGAGTTAAAAGCCATTGCATCTGGAACTCCCAAGAAAAAAGTATACAGCTTTTGCATTCTTAGCGTAGCGTTTGCCACGCAAAACCCGCAGAACTGAGCCACGAGCACTGCGCTACAGAAACTTAGACCGCCCAGAGGTCGTCCAGCACCTCTTCTTCAACCAGAGTCCGCGGCGGTTCCACGACCATCTCCGCGATGCTGGCTCCCGGAGGAACAATCGGATAGCAGTTTTCGGTCGGGTCCACCCAGAAGTCGATCAGCCGCGGCTCGCGGTCGCTCAGGAAGTCTCTGATGGCGTCTCGCACTTCCGCCCGGTGCTCAACCTTCGTGGCCTTAATTCCGTACGATTCGGCCAGCTTGGTAAAGTCGGGCGAGAAGTTCAAGTCGATGTCGCAATAACGCTTTTCAAAGAAGATTTCCTGCCACTGCCGCACCATGCCGAGTGAGCGGTTGTTGATGACGGCAATCTTCACCGGAACGCGGTATTGCACCATGGTGGCCAGGTCGTTCAACGTCATCTGGAAACCGCCGTCGCCCACCAGCGTGATCACTTGCCGGTCCGGGAAGGCCATCTGCGCTCCGAGCGCCGCCGGGAATCCGTAACCCATGGTGCCCAGCCCGCTCGACGAAAGCCAAGTGCGCGGGTGCCGGAAGTTGTAGAATTGCGCGGCCCACATCTGGTGCTGACCCACGTCCACGCCGATGATGGCATCCTCGTCGGCAAGCTCGGCCAGCGCTTCGACCACATATTGCGGCTTCACGATGTTTGTATATTTGTCGTATGCCAGCGGATGCTCGGCCCTCCATGACTCGATCCGTTTCAGCCAGTGCTGGCGTTCGGGCGTGGCACCCTGGATCTTGCGCCGTTTCAGTTCGTCAACTAGGGCTTGCAGCGTTTCCCGCGCGTCGCCCACCAGCGCCAGATCGACGCTCACGTTCTTGTCCACTTCCGAAGGATCGATATCAAAATGGATCTTCTTCGCATTTGTAGCGAAGCCGCTGATGCGCCCGGTCACGCGGTCGTCAAAGCGCGCGCCCACGGCAATCAGTAAGTCGCTGTTGCTCACCGCGGTGTTGGTGGCGTAGGAGCCGTGCATGCCCAGCATGCCCAGCGAAAGCGGATGCCTTGACGGAAAGGCGCCCATGCCCATCAGCGTGGTGGTCACAGGAATGTGCGTCAGTTCGGAAAGTTCCAGCACCAGGTCGGAAGCCTCGGCCGCAATCACTCCGCCGCCCACGTAAAGAACTGCCTGCTGGCTGGCCTCGATCATATCTGCGGCGCGCCGCACCTGCTCCTCGGTCCACTCACCCGGTTTGGGGATGCGATGCGACCCGGACCTCGGCGGATAGACAGGCTCCGCGGTTTCCACCAGCGCGTTTTTGGGAAGATCAACCAGCACCGGGCCCGGTCGTCCCGAGGCGGCAACTTCAAAGGCCTTCTGAATCACTCTAGGGATGTCAGCAGCCCGGCGAATCATGAAAGCCCGCTTGGTGGCTGGCAGCGCAAATCCGACGGTGTCGGCTTCCTGGAAGGCGTCCTTGCCGATCAAGGTGGTCGGCACCTGCCCCGTCAGGGCTACCACTGGGATCGAGTCCATCAGGGCGGAAGTCAGAGCCGTCATCATGTTGGTAGCGCCG
>JAKAWN010000331.1 GCA_021827245.1 Acidobacteriota bacterium
GACTTCCACCAAGCGGTGCGCGGCCAACTTCGAAGCACCGTAAGGCGAGGTCGGCCGCAGCGGAACCTGCTCATCCATGGCGCCGTCGAAGTTTCCCACCATTTCGGAGGAAGAGGCTTGATAGAACCTCGTATCCGGCTTGGTGCGTTCGATGATTTGCAACAGGCGCGCCACGCCGCCCACATTGATATCGAAGGTTTCGGCCGGAAACTCCCAACTGGTGGGCACAAACACCTGGCCGGCCAAATTGTAAACTTCGTCGGGCCACGCTTTTTGGAAAGCCACGCCGAGCGATTCCGCGTCCCGCATATCCCCGTAAACAAACTCCACGCGCTGTCTTACCGGCTCAAGCCAGCGAATCGAGGCCGGCTCGCGCCGCACCAGCCCCCAAACCTCGTAACCCAGCCCCAATAGATACTCGGCCAGGTAACTCCCATCCTGGCCGGAAATTCCCGTGATCAGCGCTTTCTTCATCGTGAACCTTCCGCGGTATGAGCTACTCCATCACCGGCACCCCGGCGGACAGTTGACCGGACACTTGGCTTTTCAACAGCGTTTCGAGCAGGTCGGTGCTGCGCTCCCAGGTAAAAGGGCGAATGGCCTCGAGGCCGGCCTCGGCCAGCCGGACGCGCAGCTTGTCATCGTCGAGCAGGCGAAGCAGGTTTTTGGCCAAGGCGTCAACGTCCCTGGGAGGCGAAAGCAGGGCGTTCGCTTCATGCTCAGCGAACTCGCGCACGCCCATGCAGTCCGTCGAAACGGCCGCGCAGCCGCAGGCCATGGCCTCCGCGGGCACCAGCCCAAAGCCCTCGTACCAGCTTGGAAACAGGAGAATGCGGCTGCCATTGTAGATCTCCTCGACCAGCTCTTTTTCGGCTACGTTCCGCCGGTACTCAATCCATCTGGGGATCCAGGCGCGGCGCCAGGTGGGGCCGAACAGAACGGCTTCGAGATCGGGATGAACCTTTCGGGCGGCTTCAAGCGCCGCGAGGCCTTCGGCAGAGCCCTTCCAGGGTTGGTAGGAAAAAAACATCGCTACTCTCTTGGGCCGTGGTTGGATAGGCTTCAGAAGGCGAAAGCGGCTCTGGTCAAGGCCGCTCGGGATATAGGTCATTTCGCTTTCCTTGCATCCCAACTTCAATCCGTGCTCGAAAAGGAATTCGGCGATAACAATCTTGTGGAGCGGGGCTCTCCAGGTCGCCTCGGCGCGCTCCTTTACCTCGCCGACCTCGGTGTAATTCGGCATGACGATATAAAGCTTTCTCCCCTTTTGATCCGAGTATGAAGCCACGGCTTCGGCAGTGTACCAGCCGGTGGCGATAACGGCGTCGCCGTCAGGAGCATACCGGGCGCTCAGGTCGGGGACAATAAGCATTCGCACTCTCGGATCAATGTGCTGCCAACGGATGCGCGGCGGGCCGAAGAGCCCTGAGGTGAGAAGCGCGCTTCTAAGCTCCCGCCCATTTTTCCGCATCCAGTGGTAGAACGACGGTGGCGGAGGCAAATTGAGCAACCGCCGGGCGTGAACCACGCTGACCCGATGTCCGCGTGCGGCAAGGCGGTTGGCGTATTCGTAAACGACGCGCGGTCCACCCACCGGCCGCCAGGGAAAACTCCCCATCACAAAAGTGATTCGCACTTTCCTCCAGCCTTGGCGCCGCGCCTCGCGAGCCCGCCGCGCCTACATTCCAGCAGCCTTGATCAAGCGCCGGTACTTCCATTGCGCCGGCAGATTCCCGATCCGGGCGCTGACCCTTCTGGCGCCACGGATCAACTGCAAGCCATAGCGGGCGGCAGGGAAACGTCTGCACAAGCCTCCCAGGGTTTTCAAGAATCCGGCGCGGCGGCAACCAAGTTCCTTTTCCAGGGCAGTCGCGCAGGCCGTGACATCCTCCCAGCACTCATCCAGGATTGATCGGAGCCCAATGGTGCGGAAGAGAAAGAACTTCTGCCAGTCTCGGAGCAAACGGACGAGTTCCGCGCGGACCGCGGGCGGGATTCGCTCATCCGCTTCGATCTTTCGAATCATTCGGACCGTCTGCGGCCAGTAGTCACTAAAGCGGAAGATCGAAGACAGCGAGTCGTCTCCATGCCGAACCAGCGCGGCGGGACATGCCTGAGCCGCGAAGGGCCGCAGGGCGGCCAGACGGAGCAGGAAATCGAAGTCAGCGGGTCCGCCGACTTTCTCGTCGAGGCCGCCGGTGATTTGGATAGCCTCCTGCCGGAACAGATAACCTTGCCAGGCGAACCAGTGCTTGAGCATGGCGAACATCGCCTGGGGGGGAGGGTATAGGCCCGAGGGCCAGGAGACCACTTGCAACACCCGGCCACGACCATCCACCACCATGGAGCCGCAGGCCGAACAGGCGGCTTCTGGAAACTTATCGAACCCCGCCAAAGCCATCTCAAAGAAATTCGGCAGCAGCGCGTCATCGTCGCCGAGCGTGCAAAAGAAGGGTGTGGTGACATGATCAAAGCCATAGCGATAATTCGCCATGCCGCCAATGTTCCGCTCGTGACAGTGGTAGCGAACGCGCGGGTCGGTGGCGGCTAGTTCCTGAACCACGGCGGCCGTCTCATCGCCTGAAGCGTTGTCATAAACGCAAACCTGGAAGTGAGGGTACGTTTGCCGCAACACGCTCCGAATCGCGCGCCGAAGTAGTTTGGGCCGGCGGTACGTCGGTATTACGGTGGTAACAAGCGCTTCTGGGGATGGTTGGCTCACGTGTCTCCATTTTCCCTTACTTTTGGCCACATATTAGGTAAGCAGATCGACAACCGCAGCATCCTTGCTTAAGCAGAAGTTCCACGAGACATTGTGAGGTAATAAATTGATTCCAAATGAGATACTCTGGAATCCAATTTCAGTTTACTGGGAACGGCCGATTCTGCGCGTAACTCTTGAATTTACGAGGGCATTGCTCCAGTTTGTCTTCCGAGGGGCAAGTTCAGCTTTTCCGCCCTCCGGCTCGATTTTGCCGGAAAATGGCCATAAGTCAAGGTAAAAGTTAGCATTTACGTGGGAACAGGAAGAAAGGTTGGCATCATAATAACTTACGCTAAATGAACTGGTTAGCTTTAAGCCTGCCATAATTTCCGCTGGAACTTCGGCTTAAGCGCCGACAATCGGCGAACCGATCGAATTGCAGAACCTAACAAGTGCGGCCTGCGTGGGATATTTCGCGGCTGCGCCTTCTAATCCGATTGAGGTTTTCTAAACACTATTGTGTAGGCACTCCCGCGCCAACCCTTTCGCTCCATAGGGTTCAACACCGAAGTGATCACGCGACGCATAAGGGGCCTGATGAGTCTCGACAACGAAGAAAGGGACGATTTCATCGAATCACGTGACAATCCAGCTCCGTTCGGCGCCGGGTCAGCCTTGACGGTTCTCGTCGAGAATACGGTTTTCAGCGGCCACACACCGAGAGTGCGTAGAAAAACGAAAATATTGACCATGGATGCATGCCATCCATATCTGTTCAAGGTCAAGCCGTCCTTGTCGGTTGTCGTGGCCAACGCGACCCTTAATCCCCGGTCCTGCATGAATCGAATGAGCGGCTGCGCGGGAATCAGTTCTAGGTGGCGCGGTGCATCCACGTTGACCCAGAAACGTCCGAATACGCTGAACTGCAAGGCCTCAGGATTCGGAGTAGAAATGACTAAGATACCGCCCGGCAACAGCCGCTCCGAAAGCATCTGAAGGGTCGTCCACGGATCAGGCAAGTGTTCGATGGTGTGCCAAAGCGCAATCACATCGTAACAGGCTACTGTTTTGAGCGCCGCGATTACATCACTAGTGTGGACGCAGCGCACGCCCACCACATCCCTTAAGAACTCGCAGCACCGAGCATCCATTTCAATCGTCTCAACCTCAAAGCCCGCTCGCTTAGCCAGGAATGCAAAGGCGCCGTAGGAGGGGCCAATCTCCAGAAGCCGTCCATTGAGTACAAATCTTTGAACGAGCTCGATTCTGAAGCGTACCTTATCGGCCTCGGACGCCAATCGTTCGGGCGAGGCCGGGAGTGCGTATGGCCCGTATTGACCTCGATAGTATTCTTCCAGGTTAATTGGCAGGGGGAACAGACAAATCACGCCACAGCCTGGGCAAAAATAATAGTCGAAGTCTTCAGCGGAAATCCGGTGATTGTAGTCTCTAGTTCGGAAGTAACGACGCGATTCGCGGCTACACTGCGGGCAGTACACGCTCATATCAGATAGCCCAAACCCATTGATCTACGAAAGGCCTTTTGTAACCATTCCCGTGTAAATGGCGTGGCCATGACCGAAGACAGCAGGGCGACCGAGGATGCGGCGGCGATGTAGAGCAAAGTCGCGTAACCGGAGCGGCCCGCAGGCATGAGCGCACGCGCGCCAATGCCGGCGCACAAGCTGACGAGCAGCGGCAGCCCCACGTCAACCGAATACCATCGCCACATCTCCCCTTTGAGTAAGCGCCGATGCATCAGCGGGATCTCAATTAAGATGTATCCCGCATTGATAGCGATCCAGGCTATCGCCGCGCCGGCGGAGCCATAGTGCCTGATGAGCCAGATGAGCGTCGGGACGAAGAAGATCACGCAAACCACGTTCTTGTAAAATGACAACTTGGTCCAACCGTGAGCTAATTGCAGAGCGAGGGGAAGCAGCATGAGGGAGTTGAACGCTGTTCCGGTGGTGAGCAGGCTGACCAACAAATAGGCGTTTTTGACTACGAAGCGATTACGAATCCAGAGAGAGAGAATGTCTTTTGAAAACAGCGCAACGATGATCCATGCTGGCAGAACTACGGCGGACACAAGCTGACATCCCTTGTGGTAGAGCCGCGCGAGATCCGGCTCATTCCCCTGAGCGACGGCTTGCGTGAGCCTGGGGAACAAGGCAGTGAATACTGGGTTCGAGATGTAGTTCAGGCCGCCGGCAACGGTCCAAGCGACCATGTAGCATCCGAATAGTTGAAGCGCGAGCAGTTTGCTTAGGATGATTTTGTCAGATTGCATCAGAATGGTTGAGAGGAGCGATATCCCAGCGATCCCTGCTGCGAACCTCCAGTTATTAAGCCATAGCTCCTTCCGGAAGGTTGGGCGTTTGTCGCCTGCGGGCAGCGAGGTCCAAAGACATCCGGCCATAACGAGCGTCTGCGCCGCCGTCACAATCAACTGCCAAATAAAATAAGCTTGAATGGTAGGCGAAATGAGCCACAGAACCAAAACAGCGCCGCCGCTTCGCAGGGTCCCCATGGTCGCCCTGGCGCCGTTGAGCAGGACCTGCCGCTGCAATCCCACTAAGCCTCCGAAATATAGCGAGACTGGCCAATCGAAGGCGAAGACAAGGCCCATTATCATGACGGCTTGCGCAACCGTGTGGGCCGGCATTCCTTGGGCACGCAACCAGTGCCCGGCGATCAGCGGGGCTAACCCGACCAGCGCCCCTCCTATTACGATCCCTATCCCCCAGTAAATCAGCTCAAAAGTGCGCACCATATCCCTGGCTTCTTGGTTCCTGCCCTTCAGCGCGGACACCCGCGCCAGCTCGCGGTTCAGGGTTGTGCTGAGTCCCATGTCCAAGACGGCCGACAGAGCCCGCAACGATAAATAGAATCCTATAAGCCCGTAGGATTCGATGCCGATGAGTTTAATGTAAAGGGGCGTGAGGGCGAGGCCCAAAACGCCGGTCCAAGTCCCGCCCATGAAGTTTGCGATGATGTTACGGACAACAGTGGCTGAGGTGGCCGTTCCGGTGGTGGTTTCACGCAGCCTCATCTCATGTCGCTGGGTGGTGCTCATTTGAGGATGGGGTTCGCCTGGTCTCCCCAGGCACTCCGGGAGAGGTGCTGCTTCAAGTCGTTGTCGCCGGCCAGATAGCGCTCCGTTTGATTGTCAGCTATCAGCAAGTTACCTTGGTCTAGCTGCCAAAAAGTGTTGCTCCTAAACCATTCTTCTTTTTCGTAGGCCTCGCCGTCCTTGCCGACCACCAAGGTGATCAGATGCATGCCCGTGATCTGTTTCGTCAGGCCGTCTTTTGCGCTCTCGAACTTGTACGCATCCCACTTCGAGATGATCCTCGGGCGGCTTATCCTTCCCATAAGAACACCCGAAATCATAAATCCGTTGGTGCGAATGTGGTGATTCGGGAAGGGGTCAAAATGCCGCGCGAAGGTCCACAGCCGTACCCTGAGCCGCAGATTCCGAACCAGCCTCCTGTAGCGCGGTCCAGACCTTGATGCGTTCAAGATGTCCGACAGGTAGGAGAACCAACTTCCGTGCGACCCTGTTGCCCCGACCAAACCCACTCCCTTCGCTGAGCAATGCCGGTACAATTTCGCCAGCCAGCCCTCATCCAAAATAACACTGTGCGAATTGAGGAAACAGAAGTAGTCGCAAGGAAAGGTGCTGGCGGCCACGAAATAGGGCCCGACATCGTAACCCCGGTCACCAACAAACAAGCGCCTGTGGGGAAAACCTTCAAGCAATCGCTCGTGCTCCCTCACTTCCATTTCCCCACGAAAACCTTTGAATATAATAATTAGGTCATGCTTTAAGCCGGCGGAATTTCTGGCATACGACTCCAGGAACTTCCTGAAAGGCGCGAGCCCGTTCTTCGCCCTTACGAGGTGAACTACTCCGATGGATGACATTCAGTCGGGACGCTCCGGCAGAGGGGCGCTTGCCCGCCACCAGGCCACGGTTTGGCGAAGGCCGTCGTCGAGCGAAATGGAGGGCTGCCAACCCACTTCAGTCGTCAACCGCTTGACATCGCCAAGGATGACGGGAGGCTCGTCGGGCCGCAATGGGAAAGCCCCGAACATGATTTCTTCCGGATTGCCGATAATCTCGCCAATCTTGCCGGCCACCTCGCGGACACGAACCGGTTCGCCGGAGGCGATGTTTACTGGCCCCGTTACGTCGCTTCGTGCTAGCGCGGACAGTGCCGAGGCGACGTCTTCGACGTGCAGATAATCGCGGATCTGCCGGCCGTGACTGGTGCGGGCGGATTGGCCCGCGAGCAAAGAAATAATCACGGATGGAACCAGCCGCGCCCCAGCTTCGCCAGGCCCGTACAGGTAGAAAAACCGAGCCCAGGCGAAGGGCATCGAGACCTGGGCGCAGTAAGCCTCTAAGAGCTGTCGTGTAGCGTTTTTGCAGACGGCGTAAAGCGTCCGGGGCCGGAGCGGCGTGCTTGCTTCAGACAGCACACCGCAGTCCAGGTCATACTCGAAGCAAGTCCCGGCGCCAACGAGGCGCTCGCAGCCCGCGCCGGCCAGAGCCTTCGCCAGCGAAAGACTCGCGGCGACGTCGTTGAGGTTTTCGAGCGAAGAGAGGTATTTGCCGGGCACCGCGTACCACGCCAGATGAATGGCGCATTCCGGGCGCGCGCTCTGGGCAAGCTCTCGGACCGCGGTGGGATCGCGCAGGTCGGCCTCGACCACGTGGATACGGTCTGCCAGATCGGCTAAGCGAGCCCTTGAGCCGCCCGGCCGCACCGTCGCCCAGACTGTCTGGCCTTCATCGGCGAGTTTACGAGTCAGGTGAGAGCCGATGAACCCACCAGCCCCGGTTACCAGCACACGGCTCATACGTGAAAGTCCAAAATATTCCGGTCCTTGGGGGATATGGTAGGGTTTTCTGACGGCCACACGATCCGGAACGCTGGATCGTTCCACCGCACGCCGCGAGCCGACTCTGGGTGGTAGAATTCAGACATTTGGTAAAAGACCTCGGAATTGTCGGTCAAGGTTTGGAAGCCGTGGGCGAAGCCCGCAGGGAT
>JAKAWN010000011.1 GCA_021827245.1 Acidobacteriota bacterium
AGGAGTTTCCGCGATGGACTCCTGCAAATGTCAAACTTCTACTGCCACCCCGGCAGAGCCGGGGGAACTCCCTTGGAAATTAGCGGGAATGGCGCCGATAATCCTGGATAGCCTGGTCGGCCTCGCGCTTGATGGTACGACGCCTCTCAGTCTCGCGCCGGTCGTAAACTTTCTTGCCTTTGGCAAGCGCGAGCTCACACTTGATCTTATTGCCTTTCAAATAAAGGCGCATAGGAACGAGTGTCAGGCCTTTTTCCTGGGTCCTGGACGTCAGCTTGTTGATCTCCTGCTGGTGCAGCAGCAATCGGCGGTCACGAAGAGGGTCATGATTCAAATAGCTCCCTGAACTGTAGGTGCTGACGTGGCAGTTAACCAGCCAGACTTCTCCGCCTTTCACAATTGCATAGCTGTCTTTCAAATTTACCTTCCCTTCCCTGATGGATTTGACTTCGGTGCCTTTCAACTCCATGCCCGCCTCAAATTTCTCAAGGAAGTGATAGTAATGTGCCGCCTGCCGGTTGACGGCAAAATTTCTCATTCTAGCTTCGTTGACATTGCTGCCCATTTTGCCGGACCCTCGATTTTACGCCGTGATATCACTATGTTAGCACAGTCTTTTGGATGATCCTCATGCCTGGTGTGAATTCAACTCTGGCGTCGGGAAACCGAATTCTTTGAAAAATCGTCTATGGAAGTGAGATAAAATAGATCTGGCAGGGGTGAAAAGGATTCTTGGTGGCAATAGACTTGCTGCCGGGTCATTGTGGTAAAATGGATTCATTGTCGTTATGGCGTCGGGTTTGTTCAGAGGTGGTACAACTCCGGGCTTGGTCGTCACATCATACGATTACGAGATTATCCGGAGGCTAAATCGGGAACCCGGTTAAAGGGGATTGATGCCCATGATTGATACCAATGTTGGCTCCGGGAGCCGCCAGACAACCAGCGGCAACGGCCAACCTCCGCAGAATGAGTTTAAGCTTACAATCCCGGAGTCGCTCGGGCTGTTCGCTTCGCTGAGGGACGGCTTCCGGGAATGGCGCCGTGTCTCGCGTATTAAAGTTCCGGACGACCACTATCGCGGTGAGGCGATCCTTCCAGTCACGGAAATGCGGCCGTGGTACCGCGACTTCACCAGCCAGATCAAAACACTTTTCGAGAAGCCGACTGAGCCGATCGGGATTTTCAATCGCGCGCAGGAGAAGAAGCGAGCCCTGTGCGGCGCCGGCGTTGCTATAGCAGGCGCCGGAGTGGTCTGGGCGCTGGTCGGACCGGTGATGATTATTCTCGGCGTCATCGGAGGGTATGCCGTCGGCGAGACCATCGGCGTCTTTGCGTTCAAAAAGCGTGAGTACCCGCCTGATATCTGGCAGGATTATCAGCTGCAGCGAGCTTCGTACATGAATTCCGTCCTGGTTCATGTTCTCGCAATTCTGGCATTGATTCTGCCTTACTACATCAGCCAGATGCTGAACCCGGTGAACCCAACCAAGACCGTGGTGGTCGACATTTCACCCTATCTGCCGGAACTTCCACCCTCTGCCAACAAGGCGGGTGGCGGAGGCGGCGGTGGCGCCCGCACCCCGACACCGCCGTCGAAAGGCAAGGCTCCGCAATTTGCTGTAAACCAATTTGCCCCTCCGGAAGTAATGCCCAAAATGAAGCCTCTTCTGCCCGTTACCCCAACCCTGCTGGGTCCGCCGCAGCTTAAGCTGCCGCAGATGGCCTCAGCTAATTTCGGTGATCCCCTGGAAGGAATTCCGGGACCGCCTTCGGCGGGTCCAGGCTTCGGTGGGGGAATTGGCACGGGAGAAGGGACCGGCATCGGTTCCGGCAAGGGTGGAGGCTTGGGCCCGGGCCAGGGCGCAGGGACCGGCGGTGGGGTCTTCAGCGTGGGCGGCAACGTCAGTGCTCCCATCCCGATCTATAAGCCCGAACCTCCCTATTCCGAACAGGCGCGCAAAGCGAAGTATCAGGGCACTTGCGTCCTCTGGATTGTCGTGGATACACAGGGGAATGTGACCGACGCGCAGGTTGTTAAGCCGCTGGGGATGGGGCTGGACCAAAACGCGCTTAACACCGTCAAGACGTGGAAATTCAAACCCGCGATGCGCAATGGGGCTCCTGTACCGGTCAGAGTGATGGTCGAAGTCCAATTCCGCCTGTTCTGAGAGAACTTCCCTTTAGTCTCATTACCAATATCACTTTCCGCTCAGTCGGTTTCGCAGGCTGCCTGAAGTCGCCGGCAGTTCCGGTTCTCGCAATTCTGGAAAGACGTCCCGCCCCGGCACAAATCCTTACAATGTAGTACCATCAGACCCTTCAATCGCCGCAAATTTCTCATGTGCGGAGCTAGTCATGCAAAGGGCGGAAATAACTACCTTTAGGAATTCGATTTCAGGCAGGTTGCTGGAAAGCCCCGTGCCTGAGCCGTAGCGGCGACTTTAGGTCGCCATAAGTTCGGCCTTTTCAATCCGTGTGTGGCGGCTTAAAGCTGCCGCTACACGTTTTTCAGCAACCTGCTGGGAGGGAAGTTTCAGCGGCGAACCCCGTAACCCTGCATCGCAGCCAGAACATGGTTTTGCAGTACGATTTTTGGCGCCACACAACTTCAGCGGATTTCCGCCTTAGAAAGAGCTATAAGAAAAAGATGCCGATTCCATCTACCCGGAAAGGAGAAGTAAAAGCCAACATCGGCGAGCGGCTCGACCAGATGCCATGGACGAACTTTCATTCGCGCGTGACTCTGGCACTTGGAATCGGGTGGCTGCTCGATTCATTTGAAGTCAACGTCATTGGCAACGTGCTTGGAATCCTGAAAAAACTTTGGCAAGTCACCGATGTGCAAGCCTCGGCTTTGGTCACGGTCTGGCTGGTTGGCATCATGGTGGGAGCGCTGCTTTTCGGCTATCTCGCTGACCGCTTTGGCCGCCGCAAGCTCTTCATCCTGACCTTGCTGCTCTACGCGAGCTTCACCGTAATTTCCGCAATTTCGCCCGGCTACTACTTTTTCATGGTCTTCCGGTTTCTCACGGCCATCGGCGTGGGAGCTGAGTACTCTGCCATCAACGCAGCAATCGGAGAGATTATCCCGGCGCGGTTTCGCGGGCGCGCTAATGCAACGGTCATGAATTTCTGGCCGGTTGGCGCGATCGCTGCCGCACTTCTCAGTCTTTACTTTATCAATCTGCTCCCGCCATCGGTGGGCTGGCGGTTTGCCTTCGGCCTGGGAGCCGTTGTGGCTCTTTTCACCATCTGGGCCCGGAGAGCACTGCCGGAATCACCGCGCTGGCTGGCGGAGCGTGGCAGGCGGGAAGAGGCGCTTGAGGTGATGCAGCACATCGAGTCACGCTCCAGCCATTTCGATCTCTCGGAGCTGCATCCGGGCCAGGAGGAATCCTCTGCGCCCGGTTTTTTCAAACAGGTCCTGGTTCTGATTCGGAATCATCCCGGCCGCCTGGCGCTCGGTTCCCTGCTTGATTTTACGGAGGCTGCCGGCTATTACGGCATCTTTGCCTTCCTCCCACTGGTGGTTTTGCCGCGCGTTAACATTACGGAAGAGAAAGTGCCGTGGTTTTTTCTCATTGGAAACCTGGGCGCGGTTGCCGGCGGCGCGCTGGCGGCAACACTCCTGGACAAAGCAGGACGCAAGTGGACGGTGACTTCATTCTATTTGCTGGCCGCTCTTTCCATGATTGTGATGGGGCTGGCGACCCTCCGTCAGAGCCCCGGATGGGTGCTGGCGTCATTCGTAGTGGTGAACTTCTCCGCAACGGGGAGCTGGGTATCGGCCTATCCGACCTTTTCTGAAATCTTTCCCACGTGCTTGCGCTCAACGGGCATAGGATTTTCTGTAGCCTTCGGCAGGATCGGGGCGGCCATCTCGCCGCTGATCCTGGTTGCGCTGGCCGAGCATGCTTCCGTCATGGATGCGTTCGCTGTTTTGGGTGGATTCTATTTGGTTGGCGCAATGGTCATGGTTCCGTGGATTCTTTACGGCCCCGAGGGACGAGGAAAGGCGCTTGAAATTCTAGGAGGGGAAAGTCTCGGAGCATGAAGTTTCCTGAAGTCACCCTCACCCATCTCGACAATCTCTGGTTCCAGGTGAGCGGGACGCTGTGCAATATCGCCTGCGCGCACTGCTTCAACAACAGCGGGCCGAACGTTAGAACCTTCGGTTTCCTCAGCGTTGAAAGAGTAGGCCGGGAGATTGAGAGCGCGGCGCGCTGCGGAGTAAGAGAAATCTTCTTTACGGGCGGAGAACCTTTTCTGCATCCAAGCTTGCCGGAAATGCTTTCCTTTTCACTCGAACATGCGCCAACTACCGTCCTGACGAACGGCATGCTCATCAACGATCGCATGGCCGAACGGCTGGCGCGAATTGAGCGGTCACGAAAGTATTCGCTTGAGATTCGCGTCAGCCTGGATGGTTACGAGGAAGAGATGAACGATGCGATTCGCGGCCAGGGAGTGTTCCGCCAGGCGCTGGCAGCCATCGTCCGGCTCAGCCGGCAAGGTCTGCTGCCCCTGGTCACCATAGTTCGTACCTGGAGAGACCAGGATGAGCTTTCCGCTTTGGCCGCTTTTTCCAGCACACTGCGCGCAGCAGGATACGCGCGCCCGCGAATCAAAGTGCTCCCCGCCCTGCCCCTCGGGCGCGAACTCGAACGTAGGGCCCAAACACCTGCCGACGCTCTGCTGACGCGCGAGATGCTGGAGGGATTTGACCATGATTTGCTGATGTGCTCAAATTCCCGGCTGGTTACCGACCGAGGGGTCTGGGTCTGCCCGCTGCTGGTGGAGAAGTCCGACGCGCGGCTGGGCTCGAGCCTGGCGGACGCTCGCCCAAGCTATGAGCTCCAGCACAACGCCTGCGTTGCCTGCTACCAATATGGAACCATCTGCGGCAACGTCAGCTCGCTGATCGAACGTCCGGCAGCGCAAGCGGAGACGAGCAGGGATAAAGCGAAATGACACGCGTCGCGTTATTTGGCGGAATCTACAGCAACCATGAGGCACTGCAAACCGCGCTGGAAGATGCGCGCGGGCGCAAAGTCGACAGCATTTACTGCCTGGGCGATCTGGGCGCCTTCGGACCTTACCCTGACCTCGTCTATCCGCTCTTGCGAGCGAATGGCGTCCGTTGCATCCAAGGGAACTACGACAATTCGCTGGCTGGCGGCCTCGAGGATTGCCAGTGCGGATACACCGACCCGCGCGACAACCACTTTGCGCGCATCAGTTACAACTACACGTTCAAGAACACATCCGAAGAAAATAAGACGTGGCTTCGCACGCTGCCACGAACGCTTCGCGTTGAAATCGGTGGCCACCGCGTCTTGCTTTGCCATGGGTCGCCGCGCAAGATGAATGAATTCCTGTGGGAATCAACCAGCCCCGATCCTTTCCTGGAGTATCTGCTGAACCAGGCGGATGCCGATATCGTTTGCGCCACCCATTCCGGCATCAAATGGCATCGGCCGCTTGCATGCGGGCGGCACTTTGTCAACGCGGGAGTCCTGGGCCGGCCCGAAAACGATGGCAGGACCAACGTCTGGTATACGCTGCTCACCATCGGCAACGGCGATGTGAAGGTGGAATTCATCCCTGTTCAATACAACTTCCGAAAGCTGGCGGCTGAAATGGCAGCCGAAGCCTTGCCGCAGGAGTTCATAGAAACCATCGCCACCGGCTGGTGGACCACCTGCCTGGAAGTGCTGCCTCACAAAGAACGTGCCCGCGGCCGATTCTGATTCGTGGCGGCCGCTTCTTCCTGCCGTGGTTAGCCTCGGTACGAGGCTACGGCGGGTTGACGACCATACCCTTGGGTGAGATAATTGGGCTGTAAGAGAGACACGAGCGAACCGATGCTCGCACCGGAGACAGGCAATGGGTCTCACCTGGCTGGGCGCACATTCTCGGTTCAATCGCTCTGACGACGCTTTTCACGCCGCAAGGGTTCGAACACGCCAGGTGCTGTGCCTGCTTCCCGTAAAATACCTTCAACTAGACCGACAGGGGCAACCTTCCCGCAATAGCAGGAATTCTTATTTAAGGGGGGAAACCGCAGATGAGGTTGTTTATATTCCCCCTTGACCTCGGCGGAGATGCGAGGCCTTTTAGTTCCGGG
Source organism: Acidobacteriota bacterium (assembly GCA_021827245.1). Next base: position 6,131 of record JAKAWN010000011.1, read on the forward strand.
TTCTGCCTTAGGCGGAATCTGGGCACATAGGCAATTGCAACTTTGGAGGGTGAAAACATGATTGGCATGGGATTTCTGGCTTTTGTGACACTGCTCGCGATTAGTTTTGTAGCGGCGATTGTCGTGCATAGCGGTTTCCGCTATCGCTTTCTGAGTGGAATCGACGGGTTCCTTGCGAAGTGGATCATCGGCTGGGTTGGAGCCTGGATCGCCTCGCCGGTGCTGGGATACTGGTTCGGCGGAGTATCTGTCGGCAACCAGTACATCATTCCGGCATTTATAGGGGCGTTTTCAGGTGCGTTTATGACGACTGCGGTATGCAAGGCCGTCGCAAAAATGAGAGCCGCCGGCACTGAACCGGTAACAACGGCGGCGCCTGCCACGCCAGAGGCTCAAGTGGCTCACGAAACGAGAGCCGCCTGATTAATCCTCTTCCGTGCAACGTAGCGGGGACCGGCGGATCCCTTGGCCGAAAGGAAATCGGGCCGCCGGCCCCCCCTTTTTCTTTTTGATGAGTTCGTATTGAGATCATCCCGCAGGGCTTTGGAGAGAAGGAACATCGCTTGAGCCTGTTCACTTCTCTGCCGCACGCCGGGCCCGATTCGCTACCTGCAGTTTCCTCCCCTGTCAGACCTCCAGAAACCGATCAAGATTGGCGGCCCACCCTCTACACACATTCGCCGATGTGTTAGTATCTGAAATTGAAGCTCCTCGGGAGCCCTCACCTTATTCGCAAAGCAGAAAGGTTATTGTGCTCAAGATCGGCATCGTTGGCCTCAACATGGTTGGCAAGACCACGCTGTTCAAAATCCTCACTCACGCCCACGGCGGCAAGGTCGCCAGTGGCAAACCCGAAGCGCATTTGGGAGTTGTCAAGGTTCCCGACGCGCGCCTCGACCGTCTTGCTGAAATGTTCCATCCGCAGAAGACGATACACGCCAGCATCGAATACGTCGATACGCCTGCGAGTGTGATCCAGTTGGCGCGCACGGGAACACAAGCCGCGGCTTTGAAGGAGATGAACGCCCTGATCCACATGGTGCGGGCCTTTGAGGATGAGGCCATTCCGGTTGAGGGAGATGTGGTGGACCCCAAACGCGATATCGAATCTGTTGAGCTTGAACTGGTTCTTTCGGACCTTGCCATTATTGAGAAGCGATTGGAGCGCCTGGAGAAGGATCTCAAGAAGCAAAAGAATCCTGCACTTGAAAAAGAAAACCAGGCCCTCGGAAAGGCGAAGGAGGCGCTCGAGGCACAGAAGCCGTTGCGCGAGCTCGACTTCACGCCGGAAGAAGAGCGCGCGCTGCGCGGGTTCACTTTTCTCTCGATCAAGCCCATGCTTTACGTCCTGAACCTTGGTGAGAAGGATGCGCCCCGAACCGATGCCGCGGATGAATTCGCACACGAAGCCGGGCTGAAGCAACGTCCCCGAACTGCCGTGAGCGCCGTCTGCGGCAAGATCGAAGAAGAACTCTCCGAATTGAGCGAGGCCGAAGCGGGTGAATTCCTGGCCAGCTACGGATTGAAGGAGTCGGCCATCGCGCGCCTGATTCGTTCCAGCTACCGGTTGTTGGGACTGATCTCGTTTTTCACCGTTGGCGAAGACGAGTGCCGCGCGTGGACCATCCACGAAGGGATGACGGCGCTTGACGCGGCTGGTGAAATCCATTCGGACATTCAGCGCGGCTTCATCCGCGCGGAAGTCATTCCCTATCAGGATCTGATTGACGCCGGCAGTTTTGCCGAGGCACGCGGCCGCGGCTCGCTGAGGCTGGAAGGCAAGGATTATATCGTTCATGACGGAGAGATCGTGCACTTCCGGCACTCCGGCTGAACGCGCAGTTCAATCACTATCATGTCAGCCATTGAGATCAGCCTTCTGCTCGGGGTGGTCGCAGGACTCGCCAACCTTTTTGGCGCCTCGATCGTATCCGCCAGAGCCTGGAGCCGTTCGTTTCTCACTTGTTTCATAGCGCTCGGGTCCGGCTTTATGCTGGCCACCGCTGTGACCGAGATGATACCGGAAAGCCTCCACCTTGCTCCTTCCGAAGCCCCGGTCCTGATTCTTGTGGGCTATCTGATTGTTCACGTTTTCGAGCATGTTGCGCCCGGCCACTTCCATTTCGGCGAAGAAACCCATCCCGAGGAGTTTCTGGACGGCAGGGTGGCATACACGGCGCTGGGCGGGCTGCTCGTACATACTTTCTTGGGCGGGGTCGCCATCGCCTCGGGCTTTATGGTTTCGAAGTTGCTCGGCACACTTATTTTCGGCGCAATGGTGCTTCATAATATTCCTGAGGGTTTCACGATATCCTCGGTGATGGTTACAGCAGGCAAGAGCCGGCGCAAGGGCATGGAGTCTGCCGGAGCGCTTGGTGCATCCAGAATTGCGGGCATCCTGACCATGAGCCTTGCGCACGAATGGGTGGCCCTCGGCCTGGCGCTTTCCGCCGGGGCCACTCTGTATGTTGCAGCCTCCGATCTGATTCCCGAGGTCAACAAGAGTCCGGGCATCAAGATCGCCCTGACAGTCGGGGCCGGGGTCGCTATGGTTGTATTGCTGAAGATTTTCTTTGCGTAGGCCATCATGTATTCCGAACAAGTTCTCGACCATTTCCACCATCCGCGCAACGTAGGCGAAATCAGCAGCCCAACCGCCGTGGCGGAGGCCAGCAATCCCATATGCGGAGATTTGATGAAGCTTTGGATTCTGGTGCGCGAGGGAAGCGTTTGCGAGGCGAAATTCAAGGTCCAGGGATGTGTTCCGGCTGTTGCCTGCGGCTCCTGGCTGACCGAAGCCATCAAAGGTAAGCCTGTGTCAGAGTTGACATCGATGAAAGCGGAACAGATCGAAAAAGGACTGGGTGGCCTGCCTCCGGCCTCCCGCCACGCCAGCATGCTTGCGATCTTCGCGTTGCGAGAGGCGCTGGAAAAGCTGGGCCCTCGCGATCTGGTAGAGTAAATGACGGGAATTCCCTTCAACATCGTGAGTCGCGAGGAGAAAGCATGAAGATCATCAATCTGCTGATCTTGACCTTTCTGGCAGCGGCGTCTTACGGCTTTGGGCAGGTCGTGAAAGTGACCCACGGCCAGCCACCCTCGCTGCCCAAGCCGTTTACCGGCCCGGTTGTGGCCAATCCGCCGCACGGCCGGCCTTCTCCCGGCTTCATGCCCAAGGCGCTGCCGGGTTTTCAGGTTTCCGTCTTTGCCCGAGGATTTGAGGAGTCTCGCTACCTTGCTGTGGCGCCCAATGGCGATGTCTTTGTGGCGGACACCCGCGCCGGAAAGGTTTATGTGCTGCACGACCCCGGCAACGGCAAGCCCTCGGACGGCCGTGCCACCTTCGCCAGCAAACTGAATGAACCCTTTGGAATCGCGTTTCATGGCAACTACGTTTATATCGGTGACACCGACGAGGTGATCCGCTTCCGCTACGATGCGAAGACGTCCGAACGTCGTGGCAAGCAGGAACACGTTCTAAGCCTTCCCGGCGGCGGAATGCATTTCACCAGGACCGTGGCGTTCGGCCTGGACGGGAGCAAAATGTTCGTTTCCGTCGGCTCCGACTGCAATGTCTGTGTTGAGTCCGATCCGCGCCGCGCGGCGATCCAGGTTGCCGATCCCGAGGGCAAGAACGTATCGATTTACGCCAGCGGCCTGCGCAACGCCGCCGGCCTGGCGGTGAATCCCGACACCGGCCAGCTTTGGGCGGATGTGAATGAGCGCGACATGATGGGCGACAACCTGCCACCCGATTACTTCACCCACATTGAACCGGGTGGCTTCTACGGATGGCCTTACAGCTATATCGGGAAAAACCTCGATCCACTGGTGACGGAGAAGCGTCCTGACCTGGTGGCCAAAGCCATTATTCCTGACGTGCTGCTGGGGCCGCACGTGGCGCCGCTGGAATCGGTGTTCTACACGGGCAAACAGTTTCCTGCCCGGTATTGGCATGGCGCGTTTATCGCCGAACACGGCTCCTGGAACCGCAGCATCCATTCGGGCTATGCGGTGGCGTTTGTTCCCTTCCACAACGGCGAACCCTCCGGCCCGCCTGTCAGCTTCCTGAATGGCTTTGACCCGAACCCCCACGCCAAGGCAGTTGATGGCCGGCCCGTGGGCGTGGCTGTGGCCAAAGACGGCTCCTTGCTGGTGTCTGACGATGTCGGCAACGTGATCTGGCGAGTCTCGAAGAAATAGCGCAAGGCGACCCGGATCGCGTGTTTTGCAGGATTTCTTTGCCCCGTCTAGCCCCCGGCGGGCTGATGTAGTCTCCGGTTCGTTTTTAGGTTCGTTCCGGTTCGTTTTTTATGCACTCCAATGTTTTCAACAACTTCTCCGCTTCGTTTTTCGGTTCGTTCCGGTTCGTTTTTGTGCCCCGATCCTGTGTTTTCAATCACTTCTCCGGTTCGTTTTTGAAAAATCAATATTTTTTGTCCTAAAAATCCCACTTCACGGCAGGATCATGTTAATAAACATCCTGAAAACAATTACTTAACTGACACATAAAGGTTGGGCTGACTGGAGTAGCGGAGGGCATCGTTTTTTGCTCTTCCGGGTGGACATTGCTCGAAATGTCCAGCCAAAAGTTACTTTTGTAGTCTACATTATCCCCGCCCGGATGTCAAGACATTTCTCTTCAGAGTGGGTGGCAAAAACCGCTGGATTTGTGCAATAATGTCTTTACTTCTTATGTAATAGCATTATAATACTTGACGGGGGACGCAGGAGGTAGTCATGCGTACTGCAACCAGCGTCATTGTGACCATCGCTGGATTAGCGGGTCTGGCCTATGTGGTGAAGGCCACCTTACCCGGCTCACCGGTATTCACTGTCGAGTGGAATGCCCAACAATTCTTTATTCCCCTCAACATCGCTGCTTATTGGGCCTGTGCAATGACAGGCGTTTTTTTGGCTCTTTTTCAAACTGTCCGGGCATTGCTGCGGGATGCAGAAAGAATGCGGTAGTCAGTCCGGGCGGCCATCCGGAGATAATCAGGCGGGTGGCGCAGAAGCTTGCGTTGAAAGTCTGCGATCTCGCGAAGCGAGAAAGTGCCGTTGGTTTTTGCACATCAGACAAACTCACGGTATTGAAGGCGATGCCGTGGCTACCATCTGATTGTACACATCGCATACACCATGATGCGCCACCCGCCGCCACGCTTCTAACCTATCAGCTTCGCTGACCGCAGACATAAAAAGCCAATGTCGCCACCCGCCGCTTTCCCGCAAAGAAAAGGCCGGCGGGCATAGACCGCCGGTACAGCAAACGGCGCGCATCAGACGCCGACGTGGGTGTCGAAGAAGCTGGACATCAGGTGCAGAGCCTCCGTGGTTTCCGGCAGGTGGTAATCGTACCAGAAGGCATGGGGCAACGCCTCAAAGACGACGATCTCGGCGTGATTGCCGACGCGCAGATAGGCGCGGTGAAGAATTGAAGTGCCGCTCAGCAGCAGGTCGCGCGTGCTGGAGACGAACAGCGTGGGCGGCATGCCGTGCAGATCGGAATAGAGTGGTGACAGGACCGGATCGCGCGGGTTGGTGCGGCCAACGTATTCCCGGCCGATGGGCCGATGCTCGGGCGGCTTGAGGTAACCGCGGAATCCCCAGATGGTGAAGAGCGCTTGCGTGTCGCCCGGCTGGCTCATGTCTCCCGTGCCGGAAAAGACTCCCAGCGCGCCGGGCAGGGGCAGGCCGCGTTGCTTGAGGGCCGAACCAACTTCAGCGGTGAGGATAGCTCCGGCCGAGGTGCCGAACAGGCCCATGTTTTTCGGTTTGTGGGTCTTGAGCAATTCTTTGTAGACGGCAACCGTATCGTCCACGGCCGCGGGGAAAGGATGCTCGGGCGCGAGGCGGTAGTAAACCGAAACGACCGTCGTCCTGGCGAGATGGGCGATCGGAATGCCCTCGACGAGGGAGCCGGAGTCCGTGACAAATCCTCCGCCGTGAACGTTGATGAGTATGCGGTCACGCTTGGCCGCGGGTGTCGAGAGCGGCGTGATGATGTCGCAACGAACGCCGCCAATGGTTTTAGGCTGGACGTTGACGGGGAAAAGTCTTTTGGCCTCAGCAGCCCGGCCGATGCGAAACTTGTCCGTCTCCTTGCGCTGCACGGCCAGCGACGGCGGAGGCGTGGACGGGATCGGCTGCGAGATGAACTTCTGTGCCTGTGGGCTGATGGTTCCTGGAACCGGAACCACGCGCGTGACGCGCTCGGTACCATCCGGGCCTGTGAAGCACTCATCTTTCTGCGGGCCCTTGGGGTCGCGGCCCCGATCCAGAAAAACGCCAAGAGCGCCCGTTCCAGCCAGCAAATGGAGGCTTTCCCTCCGGCTGAGCATTTTTTTCTCTTCCATCTTCCCTACCCCCCTGTCTGCGTTGGGGCCCGAATGACTCTCTGTGGAGTCACGACTTGTGCCGCCCATGTGAACTCTTGCCCGCCCCGCAAGGCACGTCCCCGATCGTGAAAGGCGGCTGGTAGATTATATCCGCTGGCGCCCTTCAGGCGCGCATGTTTCTAAGGAGCGCCGTGGGTGTCCGAATCATTGTCAAGAGCCGCAGGCGTTGTTGAGAATAAATCCTGCTTGCTTGCGATGAGGCAATCGAAAGATGAAGGCGGGCTGTTCCCATGCGAGGAGTTATATCACGAAACGCGGAGAAATCCGTCCTGCGCCCCGAGAATTTACAATGCGCGCAGAGCCTGAGCAACGGGCCGGCGCGCGGCCCGGATGGCCGGGGGTACGCCACCGAAGATTCCCATCAGCGCGGCAAAAACCAGCCCGGCGCCGAGGAGCAGCGGCGTGATGCGGAAGGCGAAAGCCAGGTGGGAGAACGTCTGCCAGTTGACGGTGCCCGTGGTGAAGCCGTTGAGCGGCAGCACTGCCAGGCAGCCGAGCACGCCGCCCAGGAGAGCCACCAGAATGGCTTCGACCAGGAAAGATGTAACCACGCTCAACGCGCTGAAGCCCAGCGCCCGCATGGTGGCAATTTCGCGCGAACGTTCAGCTACGGCGGAATACATGGTGTTGAGGGCGCAAAAGACCGCGCCAACGCCCATCACCACGGCAATAAGCGAGCCCAGAACCACAATCAGGGTGGTCACCATGCGCGACTGCTTCTCGTAATAATCCACTTCGCGATCCACCTGGACGGTGAGGCGCGGATCATTGATCAGCGCTTCCCTGAAGCGATCGAACGCGGCCGGAGAAGAAAGACGAACCGTCACCGACTGGAAAATGTTCCGTGGCCGGTGGTAAATCTGGTTGAGGACGTCAGCGTCTCCCCATACCTCGGAATCAAAAGCGCTGCCGCCGGCATCGAAAATGCCCACCACTTTCCAGGCGCTGCCCCCAAAACGAACCGTATTGCCCAGAGTGAGACCGGAATAGGTGACCGCCGCATTCTTGCCCACCACGAGTTCGGTGAGTGCCGGCTTCAAAAATCGCCCTCGGATGATTTTGATTGTGTCGCGAACTTCCAGCGCCCTGGGTGAAACGCCGCGCACCTGCACATTCGCCTCAGTGCCTGTGGTTCGCATCTTGAGGGGAAAGATGACAACGACTTCCGGACTGACCAGCGGACCCAGGCTCGATCTCGCCACGCCCGGCGCAACCTCAATCACGCGGACCTGCGCCAGCGGCAAGGCTCCATCCACTTCCGCCGTGGCGCCAGCACGCCGGAGGATGGCGTTGCCGGGCGAGCCGGATGAAGCCACGGTCACTTTGAATCCGCGCGCCAGCGAAAGCATGGCCACAAACACGCCAACGGTACCGGCGATCCCCAGCACGGCCACCAGCGTGGAAGTCCAGCGCACCCGGACGCTCCGCAAATTGTAGGCCAGCGGAATTGCCATTCCCTACACCCTCCGCAGGGCATCCACCACGCGCAGGCGCATGGCTCCCCAGGCAGGCAGGAATCCGGCGACCACACCCACCAGCAGGGCGATCCCCAGGCCATACAGCATACCCGAGGGCGCCAGGTAGAAATAGGGCAGCAGGCCGCCGGTCGGGTCACCGCTGAGCGTGTAAATCTTGGCCAGCACGAGGCCCACGCCGCCCCCGATGAGTGCAATGATCAGAGACTCCACCATCACCAGGCCGAGGACAAAGACATCCGAAAAACCCAGCGCCTTGAGGACTGCAAATTCGCCCGTCCGCTCTCTGACGGAAATGGCCATGGTGTTGCCGGTGACAAGCAGCAGCGTGAAGAACACCACGGCGCCAATCGTCAGGATCAGAAACTCGATGTTCCCCATCTGCTTGACCCAGGAAGCCGCGAAAGCCTTTTCGGTTTCAGTCTTGGTTTCCCAGGGTGAATTGGCGAATTGCTCGTCGATGGTTTTGGCCAGTTGGACGGCATTATCCGGATTTTCAACTCGCAGCACATACCAGCCCACCATACCCTTGAAGAAACGCGCGCGTTCGTCCAGAAGCTTCCAATGAAACCAGAACTGGCTTGTGTCATCCTGCGGACGCCTGCCGCTGTAGATTGCCCGAAGGTTAAATTCCCAGACGCCACCGTAAACAGCGCCTTTGATCGGAATGCGGTCACCGATTTTCCAGTTGAATCGCTGCACCAGAGTCTCTCCCGCCACCGCGCCCTCGCGATCATTGATAAATGCTTTCCACTGCTCGTCGGGAATCACAAACTCCGGATAGACAGCGCGCTGGTTTTCAACATCGATGGCTATCTGCGGAAAGAAGTTTTTCTCTTCCTGATAGACGCCGCCAAACCAGGAGGCAAAGCCGACAACCTTTAAACCTGGAATTCTCTTCAAACGTTCTTTGTAAGCAAACGGCAAGGGCTGGATGAGGGACACACGGTTGATGACGACCAGACGATCCGTCACCGCCACGTCCACACCCTGGCTGAACGCTTCACGAACTACGGACAGCAGTCCGAAAAGGAAAAGCGCCACCGCGAACGATCCGAGAGTGAGGATGGTTCGGACCTTCTTTCGAAACAGGTTAGCGATAAGCAGCCGGTGGAATTTCATGTCTAGGTCCCGACCCGGGCGCTTTCAACCAGGACGCCCTTTTCGAGATGTAGAACAATCTGCGCGCATTCGGACACACGCGGATCGTGCGTAACCAGCAGCACGGTCTTGCCGTAATCCTGGACCAGGCTGCTGATGATGGCCATCACTTCATCGGCGCTCTTGCGATCGAGATCGCCGGTGGGTTCGTCGCACAGCAGGAAGGTGGGATCAGAAACAATGGCACGCGCAATACCGACCCGCTGCTCTTCGCCTCCGGAAAGCTGGCGCGGATAATGGCGCATCCGATGAGTGAGGCTGACGACGGCCAGTGCGGTTTCCACGTGCTTGCGGCGCTCGGCTTTGGAAAGACCGGTCAGCAACAGCGGCAGTTCGACGTTCTCAAAGGCGTTGAGAACGGGAATCAAGTTGTACATCTGGAAAACAAAGCCCACGTGGCGCGCCCGCCAGGCCGTTAGTTTTTGCGCCGACATACTGGTGATGGACTCGCCTGCGACGGTGATGGTGCCTGCGCTCGGCACGTCCAGCCCACCCAGAAGGTTCAGCAAGGTCGTCTTACCGGAACCGCTGGGCCCCATGAATGCCACAAACTCGCCTTCCCCGACTTCCAGGTTGAGACCCTGAAGGACGTGAATTTCTTCGCTGCCGCGCAGGTACTTCTTGTCGAGGTCGCGAGCGCATATGAGGCACTCACCATTTCCTGTACCGTCTATTCGAACCATGGAAGCTCATCCTCACTGTCTGACCTCCACGGCCTGGCCTGCGTGAAGGTCTTCCGGACCCCGCACCACCACGCGGTCGCCCTGTATCAGCCCCGCCAGAACCTCAACGCTCGTCCCCCGGGTGGCGCCCAGGTGCACAGTGCGTTTTTCCACACGTCCATCACGCACGAGGAACACCACGGCCTCGCCGCCCTCCCGCCGCACCGCTTCGCTGGGAATCAACGCCCGCGCCGCAGAGTCGCCCTGCGCGGTTCGATCTTCCAGGAAGGCTACTTTGACGCCCATGTCGGGCAGAATTCTGGGATCAAGTCTGAGGAAGGAAATCCGCACCTTCACGGTAGCCTTCTGACGATCGGCTGTAGGGATGATGGTTCGGACGCGTGCGGGAATGCTCCAGCTTGGATAGGCGTCCAGCGCGGCGACAACGCTTTGCCCGGGCCTGACCAGGGCGATGTTGGATTCATTGACATCCACTTCGATTTCGAGCGACTTCATATCCACGACCGTCGCAATGCCGGTCCGCGTAAAACCGCCACCAGCGCTGATCGGTGACACCATTTCGCCGACCTGCGCGTCCTTTGAAACGACCAACCCTTCGAAGGGTGCGCGGACCGTGCAATTGTCCAAATCCTGCTGGGCCACGCGGATCTGTGCTTCAGCGGCATCAACCTGCTTGCGTGCCAGGACCAGGCGGGCTTGCAGGCTTTCAACAGAGGTCCGTGCCTGGTCCAAGGCTTCAGCGCTGCGGACGCCGGCAGCCTGCAATCCTTCAGTGCGCGCAAGATCACGCTGAGCATTTGCCAGGTTCACTTCCAAATCCGCAATGGCCGCTGCGATGGCGTCACGCTCAGCTTTGGCCGATTGCAGTCGCACGCGTGCGTCGGAATCATCCAGCCGGGCAAGCACCTGACCGGCTTTCACCTGCATTCCTTCCTCGGCGTAAACTGCAATGACCTGTCCGGTTATCTTGGCGGCAACCGTGGCGCGGCGGCGAGGCGTGACGTATCCACTGGCATTCAGGATGGTCGCCTGCTGATTTTCAGGGTTTTGCGCCAGAACGACGTCGACCGTAGCCCTGCTTCCATTGAAAGCGAAGAAGACTCCAAGCGCGGCGATCAGCGCAGCCAGGGCAGCCGCGTAAATCGCCGCACGCCGCCCCGGACTGCTCTTCCGCCGGGCACGGTCATCGATCTTCAGCGATGAGAGATCAGGGCTGGTGGATGCTTGCCGGGTGACCATCGAAGTATTCCTCCTCGAGGTTCGTTTCGGCGTGCCGATTTGGCAGCGTTCCAACGTGGACGAATATTAAGGCAAGAGAGTACGCAACAACCACGCGGGACAGATCCGAGTCCTTTAAGGACCACCACCAGTCCTCCTTTCGCCCCGCCGGGCCGCGTAATTTTCAATTCTATAAACAGTTTAACGATTCACCGCACCCCTCAGCAACCTAAAACGGTGGCCATGTAGGAGAATCAAGAAGGGCGATTGAGAGTAGAAAAAGATCAATTAAATCACTTTGCATTAATGATTTATGGGGACCGGTGAACCACCAGCCATTTCGCATCCGTACCATGGAGCAGGCAGGATGACCGATAGGACTTTTGCGGGGGATTGGAGCGCGCCAACGCGGATTGCGGCTGATTTCCCAATAAAATCCTTCCATCTTTTTCCTACATGTCATAAGTTGGTAGCTTGGCTTCAGGTTCGGCGGAATATCGATCCGTCGCCTAATCCGGTGCGTATGGGGCTACTCAGAGTTTTTTCTTGACGGGTTCGCTGCCATATACGGCCTCGACTCAGACTGGACGGTGAAAGCGAGACACGATGAATCGCAGGCGTTTTATCAGGAACTTGAGCGCAGGTTTGGGCATGGCAGGCATTGCCAGCTCCTCCGGGCTCGCCAATTCCCTGCCCGATGCTGCGGCTGCAGGGCGGAAATCTCATCCTAACTTTGTGTTCCTGATCTCCGATGATCAAAGTTACTCGGGCACGCAGTGCGATGGAAACTCGGCGATCAACACGCCAAATATCGATCGCCTGGCGCGGGAAGGAATCCGCTTCAGGCGGGGATTCGCCGCGGCACCTTCCTGCAGCCCCAGCCGCTCGTCAATCTTGACGGGCGAACCCGCGCACGAAACCGGGACTTCGCGTTTCCGGTCGCCCATGCCCGAATCGCAGAAAACGATTGTGGATTACCTGGAGAGCGCGAATTACTTCACCGCAGCTTTCAAGAAAGTTCACCAGGGAATCGAGTTCTGGAAGCGATGGGATTTCAACGGCGAGCAGAAGCCAATCACTGAGTTTTTTGAAGTGCGGCCCAAAGACCGCCCGTTTTTTCTGCACATCGGCTACCACGATCCACACCGGCCTTACCTGCCGGGAGAACGCTATCCCGAGGAGAACCCGCGTACTTCGGTGATTGTTCCGAGCTTTCTGCCGAATACTCCAGGGGTTCGAAAAGATCTTGCCCACTATTACGAGGCCATCGAGCGGCTGGACGTGAAAGTGGGAAAGCTCCTGGAACTTCTTGAGAAGCATGAGCTGGTGGAAAACACCCTGGTCATTTTCACCAGCGATCAGGGCATGTCGTTTCCGGGAGCTAAGGGGACGCTGTACGATCCGGGGCTTCACGTTCCCCTGATTGCGCGCTGGCCGGGCAAGATCAAACCGGGCCGGGTATCATCCGATCTGATTTCGCTGGAGGATCTGGCGCCAACCTGGCTTGAGGCTGCCGGAGTGCGCGTACCCGAGGTCATGGACGGCAAGAGTTTCCTGCCGCTTCTGCTGGGCAGGAATTACCGGCCCCGCGAAGCTATCTACGCCGAACGAAACTTCCACACGCATCTGGACCTGATCCGGTGCGTGCGAACCAATCGCTACAAACTGATTCAAAATTACCTGGCGGAAATTCCCTATCGGCCTTTGAGCGATATTGCGCGGTCACCGAGCTGGCGTTCCATTGAGGAACTGGAGCGCCATGGGAAGCTTTCCCCGGCGCTGTACCGGCGCTATTTTCAGAAACCGCGTCCGGAGGAAGAGTTTTACGACCTGGAGAAAGATCCGGGCGAGATGAATAATCTGGCGAAAGATCCAAATTACAAGGCTCAATTGCTGCGGCTGCAGGAATTGCTGAGCCGGTGGATGATCAAGACCCATGACTTCCTGCCGCCACCCATCCAGGAGCCGGCGCTTGAGGAGTTAATGGAGTGAACGGCCAGGAGGCAATCTCCGGCCGGGTCTACCATTGACCCAAGCGGTTCCTGCGAATAGACTTTTCCTTTGGCTCGGCGCGACACGAGACTTTCTTTCTCCGGGCTGTCTGCAGTCAATGGGCCGGCGGACGCACAGCGCCATCGCGACTGCCCGATCTCACGCATACGGGGTGCGAGATGGAACTCTATCCCAAGGTTTACCAGATTCAATCGATTTACGGCGGGCGGAACCTTTTCCAGTACCTCTTTGTCGGCGACAACGTCGTGCTGGTGGACACGGGAACCGCGACGACACCCGAAAAGACCATTTTCCCCTACTTTGACAAAGTTAAAGTAAAACCTGAAGAATTGACGATGGCGGTCACTACTCATGCGGACCTTGACCACCAGGGCGGCAATGACGCCATCAAGCGCATTTCGCCTCGAACCATGCTGAGCTGTGGCGAGGGCGACCGCGAGTTGATCGAAAGTCCGGCAACCCTGTACTCGAAGCGCTACAACCACCTGAAAGAAGAGCACGACGTGGGATTCGATCCTGAGCCTTCACCCGACGCGGGTAGCCACCGGCATATGGATCTGAGCTTTACGGGCGGCGAAAGGATTCATCTGGCTGACGGCTGGTGGCTGGAAGTGCTGCACGTTCCGGGGCATTCGCATGGCCACCTGGCGCTTTATGATCCACAATACTGCGCCTTGTTTGCCGGTGATGCCGTTCATGGACGCGGCTGCCCAAAGGCCGCGGGAGGCATGGCCATTCCCGTCACGTACTACCACGTGGACACCTACCTTTCCACGATCCGCTATTTCGAGCACCTGCCCATCGAAGTCCTTTATTCCGGCCACTGGCCTGTGATGCGCGGCGAAGAGATTCGGGACTTCCTTGCCGAATCGCGCCGGACGGTGGAGTTTGTCGATCGGGTCATTCTGCGAAGCCTGGAGAAACATCCCTCCGGCTTGACGATGAAGCAACTGATCGAGACTGTTGCGGAAGCGGTGGGCGATTGGCCCGAAGAAGGCGTCTTCCTTGCCATGTTTCCTGTCAAGGGACACATGGACCGCCTGGAACAACAAGGCCGCGCAAAGCTGGACCACAGCACACATCCGGCAAAATGGGTAGCGGCGTAAGGCTGGCAGCCGTGACACAGTTTTGTGTGTAGCGGGTTGCTCCTGAGCAAAGGCCCGCGACGGGGAATGCACCGTCGCGGCTACCCAGGCAATGGATCAACGGTTGTATTTGGGCGTGACTCCGCGGAGGCGCCTCCAGACGGCATCGCACCGCTCAAGAACGTCGCTCGACAGCTTAAGTCCGGCACACGCCTTCAGATTTTCCTGCAACTGCTCCAGGCGCGAAGCTCCCAGGATGACGGAATCGACCTGGTCGTGGCTCAAGATCCACTGCAAAGCCAGCTCGACAATCGTCTTCTGCGCGTCGCGGGCAATCCCCTTGAGTTCCTCAACGGCAGCAAAATCGTCCTCGTGCCAGTAACGATCCATGTACATCTTGTTGCCATCGAACCGGGTGCCGGGGATCGGCTTGCTCTCCCGCGCCTGTTTGCCCGTCAATAGCCCGCCGGCCAGGGGATTGTAAGGAACCACGGCCACGCCATACCGTTTGCAGAACGGCAGGTATTCATCCTCAATGGCGCGCGCCAGCAGATTGTACATGGGCTGAGAGACGAAGGGTGGCTTGTAACCGTTCTTCTGCGAGATGCAATGCATCTCCGCCACCTGCCAAGCGGCAAAGTTCGAGACCGCCGGGTAACGCACCTTCCCTGCCTTGACCAGTTCATCCATGGCGGCCAGCGTCTCTTCGATGCGCACGTCGTAATCAGGCTGGTGCAGGTAATAGACGTCAACGTAGTCGGTCTGGAGCCGTTGCAGGCTGCCGTCAATTGCCTTGAGGATGGCCGCGCGAGAGAGGCCGGACTCATCAGGGCCGTCGCCCATTTTGCCTCTTACTTTGGTGGTGAGAACAACCTTGTCGCGCCGTCCCTTGAGGAGCTTGCCGACGATCGTTTCAGACAGTCCCTCGTTATAAACATTGGCGGTATCAAAGAAATTGACTCCGGAATCGATGCAGCGGTCGATCATGCGGCGCGCCGTTGCTTCATCCGCCTGAGAGCCGAAGGTCATGACGCCAAAAGAAACGCGCGAAACTTTCAAGTCCGTGTTGGGCAGAGTCCGGTAATCCATTCAAGCCTCCTGAAGTTGTGTCAGTAACATCCTGCGAGAACACAGGCTGGTCCTGCTGAGGAGCAGGCGATTTGTTTAACTCGCGAGATTATTTCAAAAGCCGAGCCCCTTTGAAAGAGCAATTCTAATAATACAAAAGTAACCGGCTAATTTCTTGCCGTTCAGCCCGCGCGATTCAAAGTATGAAAAGTTGTGCGCCGATTTTTCTGCCGGCGTCTCCCGTATTTTTGACAAGCCAATTCCTGCCTTCAGGCGTTCCAGGAATTTCTCGATGGTACATTACGTCCAATCGCTATCTGACCTTGCTATTTCCTGCGATGAACCTGGTGAGCGTGGGAGGATCCGAGATCTTTATTTCAAGGGCTGGAACTACATACGCGAGAGAACATTTCCTGCCTGCCGCTGCACAACAGACGGGCAGCATACTCTTGCGGAACAATGCCGAAGGGTTAATCGGCGAAAAGTTTACCCTAAGCATCATCAAGCATTATGCGGCAACCTGTCAGACTCTGACCTCAGAAATACGCCGGATCAGATCATTTTGCTCACTGATATCTATGGCGCCGATGGTCATCGCGTCGAGCGCACCGAGTGAGAGCGCATAGGAGAGAGCCTCATCCTGACGAGTGCGCATAGCACCCTGGCCGAGGATCTTCATTCCCACAACGCCTTTGCCGGAATTTTTCATCTGGCCCAGGACGCTGACGACGGTGGCCGGATCGGCGTCCATGTGCGCGCCAATCGGGTTGATTCTGGCAAGGTCCACTTCCACCCAGGGCGAAGCGGCGGCTGCGCGCAAGGCGCCGATGGTGTGGCAGGAACAGCCGTGGGCATGGATGATCCCTTTTTGTTTTGCTTCCGAAAGCACGTCCATGGTCCGGCGATAGCGCGTGGTCCAGTCAGATGCCTGCATGTTATGCATCAGAAGCACATCGATGTAGTCGGTTTGAAGCTCGCGCCGAAAACGGTCGATATCCCGCCGCATGCCTTCGGGATCGCGTTTGTCTGACTTGGTAAGGACAGTGACTTTTTCGCGCGGCAACCGCTTGAGCGCTGCACCAACGGCGGGGTGCGACCCGTAGCCGCCAGCCGTGTCAAAAAAACGCAAACCGTGATCGTAGCCGTGGACCAGGAGGTCCGCGAGGCCTTGCACGCCGAGACTCGTCTGCTGTGAATGGCCACCGTAACCCATGGTGCCCGTACCGCATGCCAGGCGGCTGGTCTTGATGCCCGTGCGGCCCAGAGTGATCGTGTCAGAAGCATGGAAGGTTCTTGCCGGCACGTCAAGGAGCGTGGCTGCTCCAGCTGCCCTGGATCCCAGCCACAATGCACCGACTCCACTTGCGGCCCGAGTGAGAAACTCACGTCGTTTCATAAAATCACCTCATACACGGAAATTGAAAATCATCCTACCTGGGGTCAGAGTTGCTGCTTCCACCGACTGTACCAGCCGAAAGCGGCGTTTGCAACAGGGATGTCCTTCAAATGATTCTGGGTGCAGGAGCGAGAGGGCGAATCTGGCGGGAGGCGCAATCCTGAATGCTCGATCGGCACGAACCGATTAAGGACCAGTTCCGGAGTCTCGGTTACTCGCCAGCCTGGTTTTTGGCTGTCCGGGCGCCGAGCCGCTTGCGAATGTCCGCCACGATCTGCTTTCCGTGGAAGCGGCCGTTTTCAATGAAAATCTCATTCGTGTGGCGGCCGGAAATGACTACACCCGCAAGATAAACGCCCGGAACGTTGCTCTCACGCGTGGTGGCGTTGCAGTTGGGGCGCGAAGTTTTTGGATCGATTTCGACGCCCACTCTGCGGAGGAAATCGAAGTCGGGATGGTATCCTGTCAAGGCAAAAACAAAATCATTCTCGATGTGGATCCGTTCGCCCTGGGCTGTTTCGATCCAGATTCCATCCGGGGTGCATTCTTTGACGGTTGTGTTCATGTATGCCTTGATGGAACCTTCCTTGATGCGGTTTTCAATGTCGGGACGAATCCAGTATTTGATGTGCCGGCTCAGTTCGGGCTCGCAGTGAATGAGGGTGACCTGAGCGCCGTGCCGGAAGAGGTCCAGAGCCGCAATGGCCGCCGAGTTCGCTCCGCCAATCACTGCAACTTTCCTCTGATAGAACTCGTGTGCCTCGCCATAGTAATGCGAGACCTTCGGCAGGTTTTCGCCGGGGACATCCATCAGGTTGGGAATGTCGTAGTAACCGGTGGCAATGATTACCTTGCGCGTGCGGTAGCAATTTTCTTTTCCTTCGCTCGTCCGACTCTGAATTTCGAAATTTCCGTCAGAGCCGCTGACACACACAACGCGTTCCTGGAAATGGACGGGCACGCGGTAGAACTCGGCAACTCCGCGATAATATTCGAGTGCTTCAGCGCGGGTCGGCTTCACGTTCACACTCGTAAATGGAATGTCGCCGATTTCCAGCCGCTCGCGCGTAGTGAAGAAAGTCATGCCGGGCGGATAGCTGAATAGCGAGTTGACCAGGCAGCCTTTCTCAACTACCAGCACATCAAAACCACCGCGCAGAGCTTCAATCGCGCAGGCCAGGCCCGTAGGCCCCGCACCCACGACCAGCACATCCAAAACGTCTTCCATTCCAGCTTGTCCTTTCTGAAAAGATCTCGATTTATGAACCGGCGAAAAGTATTAGATGCCGGGGCGCTCATGCTCGACACTTCATATAGTCGCCGGACGGCACTCGGCGTCCAGACCGCCGAAAACCATGCAGCCAGTAAATCCAGGCCTCCGTCTCGGCGCCGCCGGCAAGTGTCACCCTTGTTTTCTTGCGTTCGAACAGATTGAAGCGCGGTCTCAACGGATCGAAGCCTTCGAATTTGTCCAGAACACTGAAGGCCCTTGCGGAGTGCGGGAGCCAATAAACCTCGCCGTAGATGCGGTCCCGAGCGTCCGCGCTCTCCACCGCCCCAGGATATTCCCCAAGGTCATAAAGTTGCCCGCGAAGATACGCGGTTGCAACGAATCGCGCGCGCAACCTTTGCAGCAGCTCGTGAGAAGGAAATCCCTTGCGCAGAGTGCCGTAAACGAATAAGTTAGCGCCCGTGGAATTTTCTATCCGATCTTCATTCGTCATTTTAACTTGTTCCACGATGGCCTGAGCAAGCGCCTTTGACGAAACCGCTCTTCTTGAAAGGATAAATGCTGGGCGCCAACCGCGCCGGCCGGCAATCACCGTTAAAATCCGGATCGTGCAGTTGGAAATACTGGCGCGCAACTTCTGCACTCGTCAGGTGCTCGATGACTCCTTCTTTCAGGTTGAAAAGGATAAGGTTATTGGCGTAAGCGTAATGATCCAGGTACCCATACGTTACGGAGGTCAGTCCGTTTTCACCAACTTTCATGACGGGGCTTACAACATCTGCGCGCAGGCCAGGATTGCCGTAATCGATCCTGAGAACGCCCTGAAGATCGTAATCAAATTCGAAAACTGGTGCCGGGCCGATGCTGGGACAAAGACCGTCCAGGATCAGCACGCTTCCCTGCGGAAACACCGGAAACTTCCGCCGGATGGAAGCGACAACCTCATTTTGCCGCCGGTAGGCAGCAACCCAGAAACATCCCAGAGCGTTGACAATCACAAAGCCGGACACGGCGAAAATAGTGACCAGGACTGTGAATGTTCTGGTGCGCATAAGGTTTGATGGGGCCATGGTGCTGGCCAATCCGAGCAGGCTGACAATTGTGACTGCGGAACCCACCGCCGCCGCCAGTCCAATGCGATTTTCAGGGCCCATGGTCGTGAAATCAATGTGAATCCCGGCGAAGAAAGGCGAATACCCCAGCCCGTATATCACAAGGCCCAGCCCCAGCAGCCTGACCAAAGCGCCTGCTTCCGGAAAAGGCTGCGCGGACAATCGCGCGACGCGGAGGAAGTAGGTTACGATCAGGCAAGCCAGAATTCCGGCGAGAATGAGGATTTCATTGTTCGCGTAAAACCGCACGGCATTCCAGGCGATGGCCGGCAGGCCAAGGCCGTAATAACCGTAGTTGAAGTTGAATGCCCGAACCAGCCCCAGCTCAATGACCTGGGGAATATGATGCAGGAACCTGAAATGGAAAGTGCCAAGCACAGCCACCAACTTGTAGACCGTCACCCCTATCACCAGAAAGCCTGCTACAAACAGAAACACAATGGTGCCCTTGTCGAATTGACGGTTGCCAGGCACTTTCTCGCCAGGCTGGTATCTGGCGCTGTACCAGTACACGAATGGAATAAGCACAAACAGCGGCACGAAGATCTCATAGGCAGAAGCGCTTACCAATAAGGCGATAGCGGCGCCCATGTACCACCGCCAGCGGGAATTTGGATTTGCCGATGCCGAGCGCACCACACAATAGAAACAAAGAAAGCCAAAAAACATGGACACGAGAGATTGCGATGAGGCCATCCAGAAGCGGTCGGTTGAATATTGGGGCAGAAGGCCGTAAATCAGGGGCAGACTGAGGGCAATCAGCCTGGGAGCGTGCAGCTTCCGAAGGACTACATAAAACATCGACACCGTTGCTATGAGCAGTAATGCAATGCAGACCTGCGACCCAATTGGGTGGACTCCGGCAGTTTTGTAAAGCGCTGTGAGGAGAAAAATCTGCAAAGGACGATCTCGCGTGTTCGGCGCCTGTGAATAGAGGCATCCGAACAGTCCATAAAAGGATTGGCTATGACAACTATTGAAATACGAAAGGAAAGCCCAGTCGTCCGTATAAAACCCTATGCGAGGTGCATAGGAAATCAGCGAAATAATTTCAACGATTGCCAGAAAAATGCAGTCCTGTGCCAGGCCTGCGACCCCGGAAAAAAACGCAGCACTTCCCCACTCCGAGATTTCGTTATTTTCAGCTTTCAAGTTCGTGGCGCCGGGGCCCGAGGTTCTATTCCTGGCATGGATAGGACTCAATCCGCCGTCCGAGACAAGGACAACAGGCAAAACCTCAGCCTCGATGTGAATTCAATATCACCCCTGTTATGGGCAGCCAAGGCAATCGGCTACACCAAAACGCACACGAGAGATTGTAATGGGAGGACTGCGAAAAGTCACTAACCCGGGCGCACAGAGTTCCCAGCGGTTCAGACTTCTCTTTCGAGTTCTTCCAGTACGCGGCGCAGCACCGCAATGACCTGCTCGCGTTTGGCGTTGCCCTTGCTGAATTGCAAGGTCAGCTTGAAATCCTTGGTAGGGGGAACATAGCGGAATGATCCGTTGCGGGTTTTTTTGCCCGGATTGCGCTCCTCGCGGGCCTGGTCGCGGTTCAGCGTGCCCTGGGCAAAGCGCCGAACGGCATCGCGCATCCTGGCTTCGGTCGGCTGGCGGGCCACCTGGAGAAGCTGCGACTTGGAAATGACTCCACCCTCAATGCAGGCGGCTTTGATCTCGTCCGGAATAATTCGAAGAGTCAGAAGTTCGGTGACTGATGAGCGTGACTTCCCAATTTTAACGGCGATTTCCTCATGGGTCAGGCCAAAACGATCCCCCAACGCCTGAACTCCATCAGCCTCTTCGAACGGCGTGAGGTCTTTGCGCTGCATGTTCTCAATCAGAGCCAGTTCCAAAGTCTCACCGTCATCAACAGTCTTTTCGATGCAGGGAACTTCCGCGAGCCCCGCCATACGCGCAGCATGATAGCGGCGTTCCCCGGAAATGATCAGGTACTTGCCCGAATCCGGATGCTTGCGGACAAGCAAAGGTTCCAGCACGCCCTTCTGGCGGACCGACTCCGCCAGCCCGCTCAAATCTCCCCTTTCCTTGCGAGGCTGATCAGCATACGGCTGGATGTCTTCAATCGCGAGCATCCGCCCGATAGCGGCGCCACTGCGGGAAATCATATCTTCCACGTAATGCGAACTGTGGCGCATCTGGATAGATAGCGGCAGTCCTGCGCGTCTAACCGACACGTTGCAGTACCTCCTTCGCCAGGCTGGCATACTCCTCTGCACCGGAAGATGTTGGCGCGAAACTGAAAATCGTTTCACGATAGGCCGGGCTCTCTTCCAATCGGACGTTCTTGCCAATCACCGTCTTGAAAACCTTGGGGCCGAAAACCTCCCGAACCTGCTTGTGGATGTCGCGGGCCAGGTTCGTTCGCTTGTCATAGAGCGTGATCAGGACGCCAAGCAACTGGAGTTCAGGATTCGGCCGGGCGCGGATGCGTTCCAGCGTTTCAAGCAGATCGTCGGTGCCCTCGAGGGCGTAGTAGGAGGCCTGGATGGGAACAATCAGAAACGAAGCGGCCACCAGGGCATTCACCGTAATGATGCCGAGGGCCGGCGGCGTATCGATGACGATCATGTCGAAATTGTCGCGGCAGGAAGCAATGGCGTCTTTCAGGCGGAAGGGCGCGTCAAACTGTCCCACCAGTTGACCCTCGAGCTTGGCCAGCGCAATTCTTGATGGCGCGAGTGACAGGTTCAGCCATCGAGTGGGCTTGACCACCTCGGCCAGCTTCATTTTGTGGTCGGTAAGAACGTCGTAGACTGAGTTGGAGACATCTTCTGGATTGATCAGGGTCAGTGTGCTGTTGGCCTGCGGGTCCAGGTCAATCAGGAGGGTCCGCTGATTGTGCATTGCCAAAGCGGCCGCGAGGTTGATTGCGGTTGTGGTTTTGCCCACGCCACCCTTCTGGTTGGCCACAGCTATAACTCTTGCCACTCCGTAACTCCGGCTGAGGCAGCTTGGAGTAATGGCGGCCCGTTTCGCCCACGGAAACGGCCATGGCTGCCATCAGGTGCTACATTTTATAACGGCCGATATCTTCGTCGTTAAGGTTTTCCAGCCATTTGCGGAGTTCGTCGTTATTCACCTTATCCGCCCCGCTGCCGGAAACCTTGGAATTCTTGAGGACTTCATCCTCGACAAAGATAGGGCAATCCACGCGCAAAGCGAGAGCGAGTGCGTCGCTGGGGCGGGAATCGACCGAAAAAGTTTCACCGTCCTTCTCAAGCCAGATCAGTGCATAGAAGGTGTCGTCCTTCAGTTCGTTCACAACCACCTTCCGGACACGCGTCTCGAGGCCGAGGAGCAGGTTCTTCAGGAGATCATGGGTCATGGGTCGGGGCGTGGTGACTTTTTCGATTTCGAGTGCGATGGCATTGGCCTCATAAATCCCTACCCAGATCGGGAGCACAGAGGCTCCCTCGATATCCTTCAAAATAACGATCGGCATATTGGTGACTGGGTCCATCATCAGACCGCGAATTTTAACCTCGACTTCCATTGTGATTCCTCTCCGCAGCCTTGCCCGCATCTGCTTGGCTGCAACTGGCTGAAATGCACTCAGCGCTAGGCCTGACCAGAAGCAGTCTCTGCTACCCGCTGTCCGACCAAGCTGTTTGGTCCCGACGCTGTCACTCGCACCTTCATGTAATGCCCTACCCAGGAGGGCTTACCAGAAAAGTTGATGACCCGATTGTTGGTTGTCCGCCCCACGGCCTGCCCCAGCCGGGGATGGTAACCCTCGACCAGCACTTCATATTCGCGCCCAAGGCAGTCCTGATTTCTCTGAATCTGGATTTCCCGCTGCCTGTTCTGAAGGACCAGCAACCGCCGGCCCTTCTCTTCCTCCGGCACGGTATCCTCGAATTGGCCCGCAGCGGTTCTGGGACGAGGAGAGTACTTGAATGAAAACACCTGATCGTAGCCGACTTCGTCGAGGAGGCTGAGCGTTTGTTCAAAGTCACCAAGCGTCTCACCGCAGAACCCCACGATGATGTCCGTCGAAATACTAATAGCGCGCCTGGCGCGGCGGATGCAATTGATTTTTTCAAGATACTCTTCGCGAGTATAGGTTCGCAGCATGCGTTTTAGAACCGAATTCGAGCCCGATTGCACGGGCAAGTGAATCTGGTCGCAAAGAGCCGGATGGGCGTCAATGGCTTCCACGATTTCAGGAGTAAAATCACGCGGGTGAGAGGTGGTGAAACGGACGCGCCGGATGCCCTTGACTTCCGCCACCCGCCCAAGCAGTTCCGGAAAACTCATCCGCAACGGCGAAGGATCACGATACGAGTTGACGGTCTGGCCAAGAAGCTGGATCTCCGTGAAACCCGCGCCGGCCAGGCGCCGGCTTTCTGCCAGAATCTTGTCTGCAGGCCGACTACGCTCCGGGCCGCGCGTCATGGGGACCACGCAATAGGTACATGCCTTGTCACAACCCTCGATGATGGTGATGTACGCGCGAAAGCGATTGTCGCGCCGCGTCATCTCCGTTTCAAAACAGTCTTCGGTTTCCAGCCCCAGTCCGGTAACGCGCCGCTGGCCGTTTTCAAGCTCGGCCAGCAGCTCCGGAAGCTTCGGATAACTCGCGGAGCCGCAAACGAGGCTCACATGGGGCGCACGCTCAAAAATATTCTCGGCTTCCTGCTGGGCCACGCAACCAAGAACGCCGAACAGCTTGCGCGCGCCGCTCCGGCCTTTGCGGAATGTTCCCAGGCGCGAAAAGACCTTTTGCGCGGCCTTCTCGCGAATGCTGCAGGTGTTATAAAAAATGATTTCGGCTTCGTCAGGAGTTGAAACCGGCCGGTAGCCGCGCGCCATCAGCACGCCGGCGACTTTCTCGGAATCATGAACATTCATCTGGCAGCCAAAAGTCTCAATATAGAACGGCTTTCCTTCGGCGCCGTATCTGGCTGCAAAGTCACCTTTCCCCTCCAGGCCTGCTACGTGCTGATCACCGCCGGGCAGGATTCGAAAAGGATTACTGCTCATCGGGGAATATTCGCCTCACTCGGTCCAGTATATCTTGAGACGGCTGCCTTTGTGTAGCCATGAGGTTCTACCGCCGGTTCTTATTCTGCCACGAGATGGGAAGCGAATTCCAATTTAAGCGGACGCGTGCTTCAGCATTGCGGCGGCATGTTTCAAGACGGCGTCCGTCACGTGCGTGCCGGAAAGCATCCGCGCGAGTTCACCGGCCCGCTCTTTTTCGCCGGCCAGATACTCGACCCGTGTATGCGAACGTCCGCCGCGTTCGAATTTCTCGACGTAATAATGGTGGTCGGCAAAGCAGGCGATTTGAGCAAGGTGAGTGACGCAAATCACCTGGGACGACTTTGCCAGGCGCTTCAGCCGCTGTCCAACGCGCTCCGCCACGCGGCCTCCGATGCCCGTATCGACCTCATCAAATATGAAGGTTGGATTTGTTGTTGTCATCGCAGCCCCAGCCTGGCTCAGCCGCGCTGTCCCGAGCACCGTCTTGAGCGCCAGCATGATCCGCGAAAGCTCACCGCCGGAGGCAATTCTGCCAAGCGGGCGGAGGTCCTCGCCGGGATTCGGCGAAATCCGAAACTCAATTGAGTCGATGCCGTTCGGCCCTCCGATATCTGAATCCGCAGCCGGCATCGTCTCAAAGTGAACAACAAAGCGGGTTTTTTCCATGCTCAGGTCGGCGAGTTCTTTTCGGACCAGTCTTTCCAGCCGTTCCGCCGCTTCCCGCCGCATTTGGGAGAGTTGCTCCGCTGCTTTCCGGTATTTCGATGCGGCCAGCTTCAGTTCACGCGCCAGTTCCTCGCGGCGCTCATCGGAGCGCTCGAGGCTGGAAAGCTGCTGCCGGATCTGCTCCCGGTAAGCGAGCGCGTCCTCGATGGTCCTGCCATATTTCCTTTTGATTCGATCGAGGAGCGCCAGCCGGTCTTCGACTTCCTCCAGGCGGTGCGGGCTGGCGTCAAGGTTCTTCACGTAATCGCGAAGCGTCAACGCAACGTCTTCAAGCTGTGCCTTCGTCTCGCGAAGAGAGCCAAGATGGGGTTCGAGTGACGAGTCATAAGCTCGCAATTCATCAAGCGCGCGGGCTGCAATCGAGACCCTTTCGCAGGCAGAGTTTTCGTCCTCGTATAACGCACCGTATGCGGCCGAAGCCGCCGCCTGAATTTTCTCGCGATGGGCGAGAACGCGCCTTTCCTCTTCGAGCCTGGCATCTTCGCCCGGCTCCAGCGCAGCCTGTTCCAGATCCCGGAGCTGGAAGCTGAGCAGGTCAATAGTCCTCAGGCGATCCTGCTCATTCTGGTTGAGACCCTCAAATTCGGTTCTAAGCTGCTGGTGGCAAGCGTACAGTTCCGCCACCTGATCGCGCAGTTCGTCCGCACCTGCAAACCGGTCAAGCAATTCGAGCTGCGATTCATGCGAGAACAACGAAACTTGTTCATTTTGCCCGTGAACCTCGACCAGCAGATCGGCGAGCGCCTTAACCGCGGCTAGAGTGACAGGTTGATCATTCACCAGCAGCCGGCTCCGGCCATTGGAATGGACCGCCCGGCGCAAAATGATTTCCGGATCATCGGATGCTGCCAAGCCATATTCTTCGAGCCATTGCTTCCAGGCTGGCTGCATCGGCGAGCGGAAGACGGCTGTGACAGTTGCCTGGTCACAGCCGGTACGAATCAGGTCCATTGCAGCTCTTCCACCGAGAGCCAAACCGAGCGCATCAACGACAATGGATTTCCCCGAGCCCGTCTCGCCCGAAAGAAGATTCAGCCCCGGGCGGAACTCTACCGTGAGATCGTCAATGACTGCGTAATTCTGGATATGGATTTCGTGGAGCATAAGAACTCGCTTGCGAGTCTGCCGTAAGCCGCAGGCGATATCTTCCCTTTTGCAACCAGGGATAGCCGATCATAACCCGGAATGTCCAGATAGAAAATAGCCAGGAAATTTTGACTGCAGGCCAAAAAACCTCCAAAATGATTCTGTGCGATTGACGGAATTTGACGCCCTATGTTAGGTTCGAGGAATGATTTTTTTCTATGATTTGTGGCTTCGAAGGAGGTGGAGTTGGTCGCAGCCCTACTGTTTTTTGTCCAGGGTCCTTTCTGGCAATATCTGTCAAGCACTGGTCTTGTCGCACGCCTTGTTCTCCTGATCCTGCTTTTTTTCTCAGTCTTTTCCTGGGCTATCATCTTCCATAAGTATCGGACTTTCAAGCGTGGCCTCCGCGATTCGCTAGAATTCCTGCAG
This sequence comes from Acidobacteriota bacterium, assembly GCA_021827245.1. The sequence continues at coordinate 32,225 of JAKAWN010000011.1, forward strand.
ATATTTCGCCAGAGCAAAAAGCTGTCTGAGATTCGTTCCTCCTGTTCGATGTTGAAGGACAGCCCTCTGCCGGAAGTTTTTCAGGCGGGCTACCGCGAAATCGAAAGTCAGGCGACCATCAGCGAGAATCCCGGAAAGCCGATCATCCGCAGCCTGGAGTCCGTTCGGCGCTCGTTGCAAATCGGATCAACAACGGAACTCACTCGCATGGAGAGATGGATGCCATGGCTCGCAACAACAGCCGCGGCGGCGCCGTTTATTGGACTCTTTGGGACCGTCTGGGGCATCATGGACGCGTTTCACGGCCTTGGGATGGCTGGGGCCGCCAGCCTCCGAAGTGTTGCGCCGGGAATTTCCGAGGCCCTGATTACAACGGCAGCGGGACTGTTTGCGGCGATTCCGGCCTTGATCGCTTATAACCAGTTTCTGCAACGACTGAAGGAGTTCGGCTCGATGCTGGACGATTTTACGCTCGAATTCCTCAACCTGACGGAGCGCTACTTCACGTAGGAGGCTGCGGTCCTGCCGCACTCCTGCGACCTGTTTTGCAGTTTTTCAAATTCGCAAGCGGGGCGTCACACGATCGGTCAGTGAGGTAAATGATGGCCTTTACAACTCCCAGGGGAAGAACCCAAACGTCGATGGCCGACATCAACGTAACCCCCTTTGTGGATGTGATGCTGGTCCTGCTGGTGATCTTCATGCTCACGGCACCACTGCTCGAATCGGGAATTGAAGTGGATTTGCCGAAGACTAAGACGGTGAAGGTGATCTCCCAGGAACGCGTCGTCGTGACCATCGACAAGCAGCAAACCATTTACGTTGGAAACAATCCGGTCAACATTCACAAGCTTGGTGACGTTATTCTCAAGCAACTGAAAGGCTCAGCAAAATCGCCCGTTTACATTCGTTGTGACCAGGCAGTCTCATTCGGGGCTTTTGCGGAAGTCATTGACGCGCTGAAACAGGCCAAGCTGAACAATATAAATATCGTGACTCGGCCTTTGAACACCAAGGGGCGGACGTAACTTCATGGGGATCATCCTTGCGAAGTGATTGAGGCATGGGCGCTGCAGCATTTCCAGTATTCGACCATCGCGAGAGCCTTCGGGGCCCTCTTCTGGCGTCGATTATTTTCCATGTGCTGCTCGTGGTGTTTGCAGTCATCTATACAATCTGGGGTAGTAGAGTTGGCAAGGGATGGGGGAACTCATTGAATTCTGGCAGCGCTGTCCATGTAAACGCCGTAGCTTCCCTGCCGGGCGTTCCTCTGCCTATGCCCAAACTCACCACGCCAAACACCGTAGCAGTTCAGAATCCGGGCCTTTACAAGAACGAACCGGTTCCAAAGCCACCGCCATCGATGCTGGCGCAAGAAATCCCCAAGTTCAAAGAAGCTGTCAAGATTCCAAAGAAAAAGATGCTCGCGAACCCCCGCATTCAGAAGGAGCATGTTCAGCCGCCTCCTAATGCCATTCCTTATGGCGAGGGTGGCAGGCCGACAATGAGCTACAGCTCCGTCGCAACTGCGGCCGGCGAAGCCGGCGTTGCCGTTGGCCAGGAGGATTTTGGTGAGCAATTTGGCTGGTACGTCCAGGCGGTACGGAACCGGATCAGCAACAACTGGCTGATCTCAACGGTCAGTCCCAGCATTCTGAGCGCCCCACGGGTTTACATTGATTTTGACATCAATCGGGACGGCACCATCAGCAATGCCAGGATTGCACAGTCCAGCGGGATCCCGGAGGTCGACCGGTCAGCTTTGAGGGCGGTTCTGGCGTCCAGTCCACTGGCGCCACTTCCGTCCAACTATTCAGGAAATAAGGTTTCCGTTGAGTTTTACTTTGATCTGAAGCGCTGAATTCACTGGGTGTCCGATTTCGGAAGCCCATATAAGACATCTATTCGGGGTGATGACGCATCATTCTAGCGATGAAATATCGACATTTGAAATATCTTGCTCTGCTTGCAATTCCTCTCGCCGTGTTCCTGGGCCTGACACGCATGGCGAAAAGCCAGGGGTGGTTCCGCACCGGAATCAACATGGGACAGTCCACGGCTCGGATCGCGGTGACGGATTTCCCAGCTCGCTCGTCGGACCCGCGACTGGTCAGCCTTACAGAGGTTTTCAACCACGTGCTGCGGGATGACCTGAACAATTCAGGGATCCTGGACGTCATCAGCAAGAGCCTCTATCCTCTCAACACTCCTCAGGAACCCAAGGATGTTGACTTCAATGCCTGGAGCAGTCCGCCTGCCTCAGCACAGATGCTGGCTTTCGGCTACACGGAAGTCAGGGACAACAACCTGGTAATCACGGCGCGCCTGTTTGACGTCCAGAACCCTTCCAACCCGAGCGTGCTGGCCAAGCGCTATGTGGCCGACATGAACGTGATTTCCGCCCGCGATGCCGCTCATCGGTTCGCCAATGAAATCATTCAGACGCTGGGTGGGGGAATACCCGGGATTAACCTGACAAAAATCGCCTTCGTCAGCAACAGGACCGGCAATACTGAAATCTGGGTGATGGATTACGACGGATACAATCAGCACCGGGTCACTAACTATCCCTCGCTGAACCTGACACCGCGCTGGTCCCCCGACAATTCCGAACTGGCGTTCACCAGCTACGCGAGTGGCAATCCGGAAATCTACCTCTTTTCCCTCCTTACAAACCGGCGAATTTTTTTCCCGACCTATAAGGGGCTCAACACCACTCCCGCGTGGTCGCCGAATGGAAAGAAAATCGCGTTCTGTTCCAGCATGAGCGGCAATCCGGAAATCTATGTTTCCGCCGCTAACGGCATGGACCTGCAGCGGCTGACCTTCGCGCCGGGTGTCAACATCTCGCCTGTCTGGAATCCCAAGACGGGCAACGAAATTGCCTTCGTTTCCGACCGCAGTGGCTCCCCACAGATTTATATTATCAATTCAGACGGCACGAATTTGCGGCGTCTGATCACGGCCGGGGGCGACGCCGAGGCGCCCTCATGGTCTCCCAACGGCCTCTTTATAGCTTTCTCGTGGGACGTCCGGGAAACGGGCCATTGGGATATTTATGTGATAGAGATTGCCACCGGACGCATTGTGCAGCTCACCCACAACGAAGCAAGAAACGAGCACCCCTCATGGGCGCCGGACGGCCGGCACATCGTGTTTGAGTCAACCCGCACCGGCAGGCGGGAAGTCTGGACCATGCTGGCCGATGGCTCAGACCCACATGAGCTGACAACAAAAGGAAGCAATTGGAACCCGAATTGGTCCAACTGATTTTTGAATCTTGATGTGTTCCTGTTGGTCCGTCCCAGACTCCACCAGACCGGCCGAATTGAAGGGTCTTGAGTGAACTGAAACAATCTTTCGGCCGCCTGTGAGTTGCGAAACGGAAGCATGATGGGGAAGGTTTTCAGATTTGATGAACCAGCCGGTAGTACTCCAATCAGCTTACAACTGAGCCCGAGAATTCCTCCGATTAAAAAAAATGGGGGTTGTTTTTTGTTTTTGTTTGATGCTAGGATTCAAGTCTTTGAATTTCGTCGTTTCTCTTGCTGTTCGCTTCGGTTTCAAACGAATTTATTAAGTTAGTTGTTTCGCGATTTTGTGTTCGATCTCATTATCTTGTACATCTTCGGGAAAGCGAAAGTGCCCACCTATCAAGGAGGATTCAATATGCGACAGAAGAAACGCAGTCTCGCGCTTCTCGTCGGTACCCTGGGAATAGTTCTTTTCGCGGCGTCTTGCCACAAAAAGGCAGTTGCACCACCACCGCCGCCACCACCGCCACCGGCAGCAGCCAAACCCACAGTCAACCTCACTGCTGTGCCGAGCACCATCCAGAGTGGCCAGTCAGTCACACTGAGTTGGACATCGGAAAATGCTACGAGCCTTGACTTGCAACCCGACATTGGCGCCGTCCAGTCCAGCGGGTCAACCAGCGTTTCACCAACAGAGTCAACTACTTATACGTTGACTGCCAATGGACCTGGTGGAACCGCCACGGCCACGGCTCGAGTGACGGTTACCGCTCCGCCACCGCCGCCACCGCCACCAGCGCCACCCGCCGTCTCGGAAGAAACCTTGTTTCAGCAAAATATCAAGGATGCTTTCTTTGACTTTAACAAGTCCAATATTCGCCCTGACGCTGCTCAAGCTCTGACAGCGGATGCGAATTTCCTGAAAGAGCACCCGAGCATTAACTTCACGATCGAGGGGCATTGTGATAACCGCGGGAGCGAGGAATACAACCTCGGTTTAGGCGACCGAAGAGCAAATGCCGCCAAGAATTTCCTGGTAAATCTCGGAATAGGCGCGTCCCGGATCACCACTATTTCTTACGGCAAAGACCGCCCGTTCTGCACCGAGAACAACGAGGTTTGTTGGCAGGAGAACCGGCGTGCCCACCTGGTTATGGGCAGCGAATAGTCAGGGTCCACCGGGAGCCCGAAAACCCGTCGGGGAAAGACAAAGCGGGCTCCCGGCTCTACCTAATTATCCGAAAAGCGATCTTGCCAACGGGCCAGGGGGAAACGGAGCCTTGTAAGCCGGTCACACGCCACGGCGCTGCCCGCGGCCTGTGGATTCCCGGTTTCCATTCGGCCGTTCTCCATTGCGTTTCCATGCCAGTTGACCAGATCGTCATCCTGAGGATAGACTGACTACAGTTCGTATCTTGTTACGGGAGGTTGAACTGACGATGAGAAAGTATGGCCTTACCTTAGCATCGATAGTGTTGTTGTCAGTTGCCACAGCTTCCCCGGCCTTTGGCGTGAGCCGCGAAATCATCCAGATGATGCAGCAACTGGATACCCTGCAGCAAACTGTTCAGAATCTCCAGAATACAGTTACGAACCAGACAGCAATCTTGCGCACTCTGATTGAGCAGACTGCTCACGACGTCAGCCTGATCAAATCCAATATGGCGGATCTGCAGCAGCACACAGAGCAGAACATGGCTTCTTCGTCGAACAAGCTGGACTCCTTGACGAGCCAGATTCAGGCCCTCAGTTCCAGCTTGGAGCAGACTCAGGCACAACTGACCAAGGTCAGTGAGCAAGTGGCCCACACTCAGAACATTATTCAGACATTGAACACCGCTCCGCCTTCTACGGCCGGCGCGACCCCAATCGTGCCCGGGCAGAGCGCGAATGGGTCCACTCCGGGAACTGCCAATAGCCCTGTTCCGCCCGGCACGCCTGACACCGCCGGGAGCGCGGCTGCCAACGTTCCTGGTCCGACTTCACTTTACAATTCCGCGATGACTAGCTTCAACAGCGGGCAGTACGCCCTGGCCATTCAAGGCTTCCAGGAGTTCCTGCAGTATTACGGGAACACACCTTCTGCCTCAAGTGCCCAGTATTACATCGGAGAGTGCTATTACAATAATGGCGATTATCCGCACGCCATTGCAGCCTACGACAAGGTAATCGAGCGTTATCCCAAGAGCAACAAAGCACTCTCGGCGCGCCTCAAGAAAGGATATGCCCTGCTCGCCAATGGCCAGAGGGCGGCGGGCATTAACGAACTGCGCGCACTTGTGGAACAGCATCCTTCGGCCCAGGAATCGGAGCTCGCGGCGCAGCGATTGCGACGTCTGGGGATTATCATTCGCGCCCGGCGCAGCGGATAGAGCACAAGACAACGGCCGGTGGCACATCTCACAAGACAGCGAGGATAGTATGGCCGGGACTGTGAATAAAGTTATCCTGATTGGCCGCGTCGGCCAGGACCCCGAGATTCGCTATACCTCCAATGGTAGCCCAGTGGCCCACTTCTCCGTTGCCACCGATGAATCCTTCAAAGACCGGACCGGAGAACAGAAGCAGCATACCGAATGGCACAGAATCGTTGCTTGGAGCAAGCTGGCGGAGATCTGTGGGGAGTATCTCACGAAAGGGAAATTGGTTTACATCGAGGGAAGCATACGGAGCAATCAATGGCAAGACCAATCAGGCAACAAGCGTACGACCTATGAAATTATTGCTCGCAACATGCAGATGCTCGGCTCTAAGGCTGATACTGAGCGGGTTGCAGCAGGCTCCGGACGTCCGGCGCCCACACCTTCCGAAGAACAAGCTGGCACTCCCCCCGAGCTTCCACCGGAAGGCGAAATCACGGACGACGATATCCCGTTTTAGGGTTCACCTCCCTTAGACATGTAAGCAAATATGTTTCTATCGCAGCGGCCGGAGCTGTGGCGGGATCAATTCATGCCGCGCGGGCGGCAGCGGAGGTGGGTCGTCCGTGGTAGCTGCTGATGAGCACCTTTGACATTTCTTCCCGCTGAATCTGGTTGGTGCCTTCGTAGATCTGGGTGATTTTGGCGTCGCGCATATATTTCTCAATCGGATAATCGTGCATGTAGCCGTAACCCCCGAAGACCTGCACAGCGTCGGTGGTCACTTGCATGGCCACATCCGAAGCAAAGCATTTCGACATGGCGGAGTATAGCGTGGGCCGTTCCTTGGGCTGTTTGTCAATGTGGCGCGCCGTCGCGTAAACCAGGGCGCGCGCTGCCTCCACTTTCATCGCCATGTCGGCCAGCAGAAAGCGCATGCCCTGGAAGGAACTAATGGGCGAGTCAAATTGGCGGCGCGTGCAAGCGTACTCGATGGCTAGGTCCAACGCTCCCTGCGCGATTCCCAGCGCCTGCGCGCCCACGCCCGGCCGCGATGCGTCAAAAGTCTTCATGGCCGTGATAAAGCCTGTGCCCTCGCGGCCCAAGCAATTCTCCACCGGCACCCGGCAATCCTGGAAGATCAGCTCGCGAGTGGCGGAGGCACGAATGCCCAGCTTATCTTCCTTCTTGCCAAAAGTGAATCCCGGAGTGCCTTTTTCTACCACGATGCACGACGCGCCCCGCGGCCCTTTGGCGGGATTGGTGAGGGCGATGACGCTGTAAATCTCACCCTCACCACCATTGGTGATCCATTGCTTGGTGCCATTCAAAACATAATGGTCGCCGTCGCGGAGCGCCGTTGTGCGCACTGCCCCGGCGTCCGAGCCTGCCTGCGGCTCAGTCAGGGCGAAGGCCGCGAGCTTCTTTCCCGCTGCAATATCCGGCAACCATCGCTGCTTCTGCTCGGCGCTGCCGGCCAGGATGATGGGGATGGTGCCCAACGCCGTGCCGGCAAAACTGAGAGCAATGCCGCCGCACGCCTTCGACAGCTCCTCCGTCACGATCACCATGTTCATGATAGGCGTTCCCTCGGTCAATCCGCCGAATTCCTCCTCAATGAACACTCGGAACAGATCGGTCTTGGCGAGAACCTCCACGATAGGCCACGGGAACTTCCCTTCCCGGTCATATTCCGCCGCCACCGGGCGGATTTCCTTGTCGGCAATCTCACGAGACAATTCGCGAATTGCGGACTGATATTCGGTGAAGCCGTAGTCCATCATGAGTACACTCCGTCAAGTATTTGTGATCTCTGATTTGTGATTGTTCGATGCCGGTCACCAGAATCTAAAGGGCAATCCCAAATCACTTCTCACAAATCATCGGCCCAAATTCCTAAACATATCCTATGCCGCCGCTGAAAAGCCCCTCAGAGAGGGTGTAGCGGCGGGTTCATCCCGCCTAAACTTCGCCGCTTTCAGTCCAGGCTGGCGGCGTAAAGCCGCCGCTACAAACTCTTTCAGCAACCTGCTATGCCGCTTTCGCCGGCACGCGGTCCGCTGAGGCGTCGCTCCACAGCGATGGGCGGAGGAGCCAAATCTCCCCATTTTTGAAGACAAACCGGCAGTAATCGTCCAGATCTCCGGCCCGGAAGGAGCTGACATCGATCTGTCCGTTGAGCGAACCGGCCACCGCCACATGGCGCAGGGTCTCAACCAGCGGCACCACACTCGAGTTCACCTCGCGAAGTTCCAGGCCGAGCACTTCGCCAATCGGATGGAGCTCATATTCACCTTCAGAACAGACGCCAGCCGGACGTTCT
>JAKAWN010000332.1 GCA_021827245.1 Acidobacteriota bacterium
CCCACGGCTCGCGGACGACCTGAATGAAGAAGACCTTTTGTACGCCCTGCGGATGTACGTCGAATCCAACGGGGTCCAGATTCCAGCGGAACTTAACGGGCTGGGATACAACAACCTTCTATACATGAGCTTGGTCCTTGCCAGTCTCGACCATCAAGCAGACCCGACGAGGCAGGGGTCGAACGCAAGCCTGTTTCCGATCCTGAGCATTGAGGAACCGGAAGCCCACCTCCATCCTGCTCTGCAGTTCAAGCTTCTCAGGTACATCGAGAAGCGAGTACGGGAAACCAAGCGCAACCGTCAGGTCTTCGTCACAACCCATTCCACCCATATCACTAGCGCCTCGCCGTTGGATCAGCTTATAGTGTGCACACTTTCAGGCAATCCGAGAACGCCCAAAGTCGCGTACCCAGGGAAGTGCTTCTCCAATGACAGGGAAGGGAAGGCTTCGAAAGCGTACGTCGAACGTTACCTGGACGCGACAAAATCCAATCTGTTGTTTTCTAAAGGGATCATCCTAGTGGAGGGTATCGCCGAACAACTCCTTTTGCCTGTACTTGCAGAATACATAGATTGTTCCCTCGAAGAACACCACGTCGCACTTGTCCCGATCGGTGGCCTTACTTTCAGGCATTTCCTCCCACTCTTTGGGGCAGGACTGCCTGCTGACCAACTTCCAAACGCGCTTGAGCGGCCCGTCGCGTGTCTCATTGATGCGGACCCGAGCAAGAAACGGAACGGGACAAGCGAGAAATTCCGGACCTGCTTTCCCTACGAGGTGAACCGAGACCCGGATTACACGTACAAGTCCCTGTCTGACACGATTGGTATTCTCCAAACCCTCAAGACGGGGCGAGATAACATTCTTATCGAGCATGGTGTGATGACGCTGGAATACGACCTGGCGCTCAACAACCATACGAGAGGCCTTATTGTAACTGATGCCTGTGTCCACGCGACGGCACTACGTGCGATTATCGCGACCCCAACGACGACGCCCGAGGAATTAACAGAAACCTTCGAGGAAGCGAGAACCGCCACTGACCACCTGTCCGCCCAAGAACGAGCGCCGCACGTCGTTGCCACATGCTACCTCGCATGCATAGGCAAGGCGAAAGGCGAGCACGCGCTTGCGCTCGCAAAAGCGCTCAAAGATGCGAGAGGCACAGCAGCCATCGCTGGGTTTGCAGTCCCGACCGCCATAGCGAAGGTCATCCGTTGGGCAACGCAACAACCAGAACCTATAACACCGCCCCCTTCAGCCCCATGACCACGATCAGTTCAGATTCGCTCTTACTTTACACTGACCGACATGCTCGCGTTACTGCTGGGCCGGGTGCCGGCAAAACTTACTGGCTCGCAGAGCACACGAAGAACGTCATCAGGCGATCTAAGAAACTCCACTCTCACGCGAGGATCAGCATCATTTCGTACACCAACATCGCCGCCGACGAACTTAAGGAGAAACTGGGGAGCAGTGCCACGCGAGCAACCAGTGGTACCATTCACAGCTTCCTTTACGCTAATATCATCAAACCATACCTCTATCTGATTAAGGACAGCAGCGGAAAGCCCATTGTGGAAACCACGCTCATGGAGGGTCACGACGAACACCACGTGAGTCATGGGAAGCTAGACGCCTGGCTTCGCAGCGTGAACTACCGGCAAATCCTCCGGGACCAGGACCAAGTTAATGTCCTCAAAGGCTGCCTCGCAACCATCTGCTGGAAGCAAAACGATAACCCTGACCAGTGGACGCTGGACGTTAACCCGCCCCAATGGCTTGCACGGCAACTCTGGCGCCCAGTCAAAGCCCTGCTCACGCAAGAGAACTTCATTGCTTACAAAACGCTCTACTGGGCGGACGGCATCATTGATCACGATGACGTCTTGTACTTTGCCACAAGAATCCTTCACGATTACCCGCTTATCGTTTCGTGCCTGAGTGCCCGCTATCCGTTTCTATTCATCGATGAATTCCAAGACACCGTCCCGGCACAGACCAACATCGTTCGGCTACTGGCTGCACAAGGAACGACCGTTGTTGTGATCGGGGACGCCGAACAGTCCATTTTCACATTTGCAGGCGCGCAACCGGCGCACTTCCGCGAATTTACACTTCCTGACATTGACCAATACACTATTCCAGACAACCGGCGGAGCACCGATCGAATCATCAACTTACTCAACCATGTCAGAACCGACGGCCTCACCCAGCGCGGAATACGAGAAGAGGAAGGGGAACCCGTACAAATGATCGTGGGGACAACACCCGCAGCAGTGCAATATGCTAAGCAAGCGATACACCAAGAAGAGGCATTGCTGATCCTCGCGCGAACCGCAACGCTTGTCCAACACGCACAACTCCCGGGCGCGGGAACGCCCGCGAACCCCTGGGATTCTATCGACGCTGCTGATGTTAACCGTAGGATCTTCCTGCATCAGCTCTTCGCTGGCGTCGTGCTCGCCCGCCAACACCGCTACGACACCGCGGTCAGAACGATCCTGCGCGGCATCCGGCACACGGACGGCAGACTCAAAGAACCGCTTCAGTGCACAACGAGAACGACGGCTTTACAACGACGCGCCATCGCCATCACCCTCCTGGAAGCTGTCATCCGACTTGGACCCGCACTCGATTCGATGACGTTACGTAGTGCCTACGACCACTGCCGACGTACACTTACCAACAGCTTCAAAGGCTTGAGCCTCAAACAGATCACTCGAGGTGCAATCCACGATGCGTCGGAACGATATACCTGCGATATCCTCTTGTGTGCAACAAAGCTCGCAAACAACGAAGAGGTCCGGGACGCCCGAACCATCCATCAAGCAAAGGCGACAGAACGTCCAAGCGTTCTCGTTTCCCTAGAAGGACGTGATGACGGCGAAACCCAAATTCGAATCAACCACATTCTCAATCCCACTGCGCCCAGTGACGAGGAACTCCGAATCACATACGTCGGAGCCAGTCGAGCTAGGAATCGGCTCTTCCTTGTGTCGCCGACGCTCACACAGGCACAGGAAGAACAAGCGCGGGCACTCGGAATAGCTGTGATCTGCCTCAATACTTAATCGGGCACGTAACTTGGCAAGAGCCCTGCCGCGGCGCCAACCAGTGGATAAAGGCGTATAGACCAAAGAAGCCTCTCAGGGCTTGAATGCGGTTTTGGGGCACTATAGCCTGCAGGACTCGGCCACATGCCGATAAGTAATGCGCTGTTATGAACTAGGTTCTAGCGTTCACCCAAAGGGAGAAGGCTTCCCAAGCGATGTACTTTTCACGAGCCTCGTGCAAAACCGGCCAAGGGATTCGCGCGGCTTCTCCTTCAGCATCGCGGCGTGCAATTGTGGAGACTTGCCGCTCGAGCCGGCTCGGACGCCAGGCTTGTTTGGTCTTTACTTTTGTCATTGTGAACAGCTCCGTTAACGAGGGGGTTCGAAAGAATCGCTTTTGTGAAAGGCGACAAAAGTCGTTCACCCGCCAGAGGCCCCGTATTCATTAGCATTGACTGCTTGGCGCTTGCATCGCGGATTCGACACGTTCCTTCAAGCCCTGCTCCGGCGGCTTCGCCGCTTCGGAGTGACGAGTTCCATTGTCCCGCAAACCAGCGTCGAGAAACCAAAGGCGGTACTCCTTATCAATCCGTGCGGCATCAACCGCGTCGCGGTGTTCTTCCAGGAAACGATTGAGGCCGCGATCTTTGATACGCCCTTGGCAAGGCGTGAGCCAGCCGAGCCTGACCCACTCGCGCACTTTTTTTGGCGCCACGTGAAAAATCTGAGCGAGATCCCGCTGCGTGTACCCGTCCCGGACCCGTGCGCTTTCTTTGTTCCGCCAGAGCATTTGATACACTGCCTGCGGCGTCCGCCCCAGGTTTCGTGCCATCTCGACGACCGAAAACTCGCGGGCATGCTCAAGGATGTAATTCTTCTCCTCCGGAGCCCATGGGCGATGCCAATTGGTCAGCTTTAACTCCGCCGTCCGTTTTAGGATTTCCCCCTCACCCAGATTCGGGTCGAGCCGCCTGATACGCTCGATGGCCTTACGAAGTCTCGATGGTCCGCCCGCCGCACCAGCTTTGAGGATTTCGTCGAGATCGAGCTTCCTCGTCCCTCTCCGCCGTGCCTGTCGCGCATCGCCAGGGGCTAGGTCTGGTTGCCGAGCCTGTTCAAGTAACTGCGGTGCGCTGCCCAATGGAAGCCCTCCGTCGAGACACACCTCCGCGAGTGCGTCGAGGGACACACTGAGCGGGGAATCTCATTGACCAGATTTGGGACCGAGGCAGTGCAGGAGAGAGAGTGAGGTCAGCGCGAATTAATAGCGCCGATGAATGAGTGCCGTCGTAGCCCTGCGGCTGCCCTGAGTATCGGCTCGGTCCCTGAGCCCTGAATCAGGGCTCTACTGTATTAGTACCTTTACCCCCCTCAAACGTTAAATTGGCGCGGCAGAAATTTTTGCGTTGAAAGTGGGATTCTGGACGTGGTTTCCGGATTTGTAATAGCATCTGATTGATAGCAGGAGGGATGGTCGTGCGACGGAAAGTTCGCCAGTCATGACGGAACCACGGGATGTTCGGGACGACGACACGCTGCTCGACGCAATACTCGCGGGCGACGAGTCTGCCTTTTCAGAGTTGGTGACTCGTTACGAACTCGGGATGCTTAAAACGGCGCGAGCCTGCCTTGGAGACCCGACCGTGGCGGAAGAGGTGGTTCAGGAAACCTGGCTGGCCATCGTCAGGACGATCAGGAAATTCAAACGTCGCTCTTCCGTCAAAACCTGGCTGTTCGGCATCCTGCTCAACCAGGCCAGGAAGCAGGCGGCGCGGCGGCCTAAAGAATTACCGGATAAAAGCCAAGGCCGGGAAGATGACGACGAGTCTTCGGATTGGTTTGACGATGCAGGGGAGTGGCGATCTAAACCAGTGGTCTGGACTTCGAATCCCGAATCGGAACTCCTGTCCAGAGAAGCCGTCGATAATATTTACGATGCCATCGCCTCATTGCCGGAAAAACAGCGAGCCGCATTCGTCCTCACCGCAATCGAAGGCTGGACGCCAGAAGAAGTTTGTGACCTAATGAAGATCAGCAGCACCAATCGGCGTGTGCTGCTGCACCTCGCGAAATCCAGATTGCAGCATATGCTTGACGAGTATTTCGGCAAACGCCGAAAGTCGCCGGCAGCTTCGGGAAGCGAGGAACCAACGTCATGACGTGCAAAGAGGCTGTCAGTCGAATTACGGACTATTACGAAGGCGTTCTTTCGCCATCCGAAGCCCAGGAGATCCAAGCCCACCTCGCAACCTGCGACAATTGCCATGCCTTCTTCGAGAATTCGCGGCAACTGACGGCCACCCTGGGCAAACTGCCCGATCCCGCTCCACTGTCCGCGAAAGCCAAACAGGAACTGCTGATAGCATTTCGTGAGCAGCATGCCCGGAAGCCAAGATTCACGCTCACGCAACCGTGGGCGATTGCAGCAGCTGCCGTGACCGTGGTGATTCTCGTGGCGATAATTTGGATCGTCAGGATTCACACAAAAGGGCCGCTGCCGCCCCAGACCTACGAGGCGTACGCAGTCAATTTCAGCAATCAGCTCTTGCTGCGTGGAGAATCGAGCGCTCCGCCGGTTCCGCCGGCGGTCATCCCGCGCGGGCGGTGGAATCTCGCCATCCACCTTGAATTTGGATATCAGCCCGGTCCGTATGATGTATCGGTGCAACAAAACGGGAAGGTGTTCGCCACCGCTTCGGGGACGGTGCGAATTGAAAACCACGAACCAATACTTCATGTGAAGATGGACCTGAGCCACTTGCCGGCCGGGCAATGTGAGTTCTACGTGCGGCGTGCCGGAGAGGAATGGCGGAATTACAGGGTCATACTAAAGTGACCATGCGGGGACTATTGCCGCAACGCGAGCGTGAGTCACGTGCTGTCTTGGTCGGGCGAAGGAAGTTTGAGCCATGGCTGAATGGCCAGGGTACGATGGAAAGGGCGCTGTGACCTGCCCGATGTGCAATCGGACCGGAGCGAAATCCTACGCTGATTCCGGCTTCAGTTTGACGAATAACGATGCGGCACCTTCGCCACCCCGCTTTTGTAGGTCGAATAATCCGGTTGCTTCGACAAGTGCTGAAAGCTTTTTGAATCCATAATGCCTTGGATCGAAGACAGGGAGATGATTGGTTACGACTGAACCTACTGCGCCAAGGGACGCCCAGCCATCGTCGTCTGCGCAGGATTCAACAGCGTCCTTTAGATGGCGAGCAATCTCTGTATCTTTACCTACCGCATCACTCCGGACCACAGCGGGCCCTGACGCCGATGGTTCCGGCGGCCTCAGTACCTCCGTATAAGTGAACTTGTCACATGCTGCGATGAACGAATTTGGTGTCTTTTGTTCGCCGAAACCGTAAACCGACAATCCCTCCTCCCTTATTCTGCTGGCTAGCCGTGTAAAGTCGCTATCGCTCGAGACGATACAGAAGCCGTCGAACTTTTTGGAGTGCAAAAGATCCATTGCGTCTATTATCAGGGCACTGTCGCTCGCGTTCTTGTGTACCGTGTTCCTGAACTGTTGGATTGGCTGAATGGAATGCGCAAGCAGTTGGTCACGCCATGACGCAAGAGTGGGACTGGTGAAGTCTCCATACACTCGCTTTACACTGGCAGTACCGAACTTTGCGATTTCAGCCAGCAGACCGCTGAGAATCGTAAGCTGTGCATTCTCTGCATCAATGAGGACTGCCAATCTCGGCATGTCTCTTTCCATACGCCCTCCTGGACTCAGGATTTCGTTTCGCCGCGTTTCCAGATGAGATTTCGGCCCTGGTGTGTGTAGTTACCACAGGATTCAAAACCGGATTCCAAATGCCCCGCAATAGCGAGACCAGCTAGAGGTAAATATTGGACACAACAGCATTGGCTCAAGACCGATAACTTCCACGAGTAGGACGTGCTTAGTTTGATCAAGATACACCTGCAAGAAGCCAATCGCCAAGCTCGATAAATCATTAGGGACTGGGTACATGCGGGGATAATACCCCCCGCCCGTTTCTGGATAGGCATCCCGCGGCATGACGAGCTGATTTGCTTCAAGGAGCGATTCGAACCCAATTCCGGAAGTCCCTAGACATTTGACATTATCCTCGCCGCGGGCTAATATAAATAGCGAAAACTGAGATCTGAAGGGTCTCGCTGGGCCCTTGTCCCGTGTGTGGGCGAGGAGCGAAGCAGCTATGACGGACTCCCGAACACAAGTTATCATAAATTATAGGGCTACGAGTACGTATGCCCTCAACGTAATCCTCGGAGCTATCGAGAGTCATTCCTCCGCTGTTCCTTTCATTCGCTTAACCCGCCAAGGGGACGACCTCCCGTCGATCGTCCGTGAGTCGGCTGACGCTGCCGATACCGTAGTAGTGCTTTGGTCCTTTTTCTCTCCCGACTTCCGGGCGATGGCGACAGAGCTATCCGCGGTCAAAGCTCGAATTCGTGATCCGCGTGTGGTGCATATTGTTGGCGGCGTTCACGCGACGGCGGAGCCGGAGCAAACATTGCGCGCAGGCTTCGACGTTGTGGCTATCGGCGAAGGGGAGAGGACCATCACAGAATTACTGCAGAGGCTCTCCACATCCCGCGACCTTTCAGGACTGAGATCGG
>JAKAWN010000333.1 GCA_021827245.1 Acidobacteriota bacterium
ACGTCCATGGGCACAACTACAAGGTGAAGGTCACGGTGCAGGGCGAGAAGCTGAATTCGATCGGGCTGCTGATGGATTTTGCAGATCTGCGCGCGGCGGTGAAAGGATTATTGGAGCGTTTTGACCACCAGTTCCTGAACGACCTTGAACCTTTCAGGGAAACAAACCCTTCCGCTGAAAATCTTGCGTACTACCTGGGGAATGAGCTCGAGCGGAAGATTGAAAAAGGGGGGCTAAGCGTCAACAACGTGACCGTGTGGGAAACGGACACCACCTGCGCCACCTACCGGCCTACCGCCGTGCCAAGGTAGTGCAGCGGGACCGGCCTAAAACACGAGGCGGCTCCGCCTATTTCGACCAGAAAGTGACCGTCGGGTGCAGGTGCATATTGTGCTCGTGCATGCACTTCCCCGGACACAAATAAACGTCCTCGCACCACGGGCAGCGCAAAAGCACATTCCGCTCTCTTACCATGCCGCACGTGGAGCATCCCTCAAGCAGATCGGCAACCACATGGCGTGAGATCTTCCGCCACGTATCGTCAACTGCCATTTCTTCCTGAAGTTTGTGAAGATCGTCTTGGTCCATCATGGCCAGCGTCTCCCTCCCGGATCTCCATCGCTAAACCGAGCAAACGGCGTGCCAATCCTGGCATAAAACCAAGCCGGCGTTCACGCCGTTAACTCCTTGTTTTTCAATAACCAATCTTTCGCGGCCAAGCGTTCCTCCGCCTCTGGCCGGAAAAACATTTCCGGTTTTCGTCACTTTCTGATGGTATAGCGTCACGTATTGGTGTCAGAAACTGAGCGCCCCCACTGAATGACGGTCCCCGTTAGGCCCTCAACACAGGACCTACCCTTTATAATACCCCGCTTCGCTTGCTATCAGGCGAATTTCACCTGCACATCCTGCCGATCTTCTTCCGTAGCCCTGAAGAATTCCCGTGGCTGCAGGTTCATCAGCCCCGCCAGCATCATGTCGGGGAACTGCTGAATGCGAATGTTGTAGGTGTTGACGCTGTCGTTCAGGAATTCGCGGCGGTCGGCGATTCTTTCTTCGAGCTCCGAGATCCGTCCCTGCAACTGCATAAAATTGTTATCGGCCTTCAGGTCGGGATAGTTTTCCGCGACTGCGAAAAGGGTCTTCAGCGCCCCGGTCATCATGTTGTCAGCCTGGGCCTTCTCCGGACCCGTCGTGGCTTTCTGATACGCGCTGCGTGCTTCGGTCACGAGTTGGAAAGTCTTCTGCTCATACTGCATGTAGCCTTTGCACGTATCAATCAATTTGGGCAGCTCATCGTGCCGCTCTTTCAGCAGGACATCGATATTCGCCCAGGCCTTGTCGATATCATTCTTCAGCCGCACCAGGCTGTTATAGATGCTAACCGTATAGACCACGACGGCGACAGCCGCCAGAACAATGACCAAAAACACCAGAATTTCCAGGCCCATCGTCATCCTCCTGATCGAAATTTAGAACAGGCCATGCCTGGCCATAAACAGCGCTGCGCAAAAGACCGTTAGCGTAGCGCCGCCAATCACCATCACGGTGGATCGCCAGCCCATGCCTTGCTTCAATTGTTCCGCCGATTTGGAAGAAATCAGAAAAGTGCCGTTATGGTCGCCCTTGGTAATCAGATTCTTGTCGTCATCGCCCCGCGGCCGGGGATTCTCTACACAGGTTCCCAGCACGTCGTATTCGTGGCCCGGACGGATGCAGTACTCGAGGAAGTGAAGCGCATTCTGATAGCCGTAACCGACGCCGGCATATTCCAGGAGCTGCTCGTCCGTCCGGACCTCCAGCGAGACATCGTCGTCCACAGCCGTAGACGTGGGGCGGATCAGGTCCATGATAGCGGGATAGATAGAGGTCTGCGACGCGCCCACCGTTCGCCGGCAATTCACTGGCAGGTCGAAATCGGCTTCGAGAGGGTCTACCCGAATGCGGCCGCTGTCATCGGCTATTAAAAAGCGTCTGCCGTTCTGGTCCGTCCGGTGATGCCCCCAGCCGCGGTTATCCCAGCGCTCGATTTTTACCTTAAAGGCATAACAGGAAGTGCCGCTGACCGGGCTGGGGAATGCCTCCGCGCCCTCCGCGCGGCCGTGCACCTGGGTTATTCCCATGGCGACGCTTCGGATCGGGATCGTCGGGGTATCTGCTACCATCAAACTTCTGCGAAAAGTGCGTAATCCCCGAAAAAACAGGAACAGCCCGAACCCAAAACCGATCATCAGCCAGACGTCAATGTTTGCGTAAATTGGCATTGCGAAAGGAGACAAAAATCGCCCCATCGTAGCTTGCTGCCTGGCAAAAGGCAAGCCCAAAAGCGTAGGCCATCGAAACCGCCATGGATAGTCCCATTACTTGCAGAAGGTTCCAGCGGCTGTTCCAAATTGGTTCCTCGCAGCAGGTTACTTGCGCACTTTCTTGCACGGGGTGTGCAACCTGTTTCACGGCAGGAGGTTGCGGAAGGGCTCTACTCGGAGTCATGCCAGGAGGGTTCAACCGGTATGAATGCTTCCTTGCCGCGTCTGGCCCGGTGGGTTTTCTGTTGTGGCAGACACGACAAGAATACAACACGGGAAAGGCAGGCGGGTTGCCGCCGCTCCAGATGGAGCGAAGGCATGGGATCAAACCCGGCTTCCAGGATTTCGCAGCGCGAGCCAAGCTCCGCATCGAAGGCCGGACCCAGCGCTTCCAACAAAACGGGATCGGTTTCCCCAACGGCCAGCAGTTGAATGCAGTTCATGATTTGTCAACCGTGGGCTTTGTCCATCCGTATTTCTTCAGCTTGACGTGGAGAGTCACGCGGTCAATGCCAAGAATTTGCGCCGCCAGAGTCTGATTGCCGCCGCACAAGTCTATGACATCCAGGATGTGCTCCCGCTGTACCTCTTCGAGTGACATGCCGCCGCGCTCCGAGGTTAGCAGCCGCAGAGTGAAGTCTTTCTCATGGAGAAGCGGCTCCTGGGCCACCACCATGGCGCGCTCGACAGCGTTTTCCAGCTCCCGAACATTTCCAGGCCAGTCGTGTTGCTGCAATAGCTTTACGGCGTCGCGAGAAACACCCTCCACCGGCTTGTTCATCGATGATGCAAACTTGCGGATAAAGTGGTTCACCAGCAGTGGGATATCTTCCCGGCGCTGGCGCAACGGCGGCAGGTCAATCCGAAACACGTTGAGGCGGTAATAGAGGTCCGGCCGGAAGGTTCTTTCTTCCACCAGCTTCTCCACGTTCTTGTTCGTCGCCGCAATGCAGCGGAAATCGACGTGAATGGGCTGGCTGCTGCCCACGCGGGTAATCTCGCGCTCCTGCAGCACACGCAGCAGGTCTGTCTGCGTCTTCAGGCTGATGTCACCGATTTCATCCAGAAACACCGTGCCCCCGTCGGCCACTTCGAAAATGCCCTTCTTGCGGTATTGGGCGCCGGTGAAGGCTCCCCTTTCGTGGCCGAACAGTTCGCTTTCAAGCAGTGTCTCGGCGAGCGCCCCGCAGTGGCTCACTACCATCCGGTTGTAGCGGCGAGGACTGGCGGCATGCACGGCGCGCGCCACCAGCTCTTTGCCCGTCCCGCTCTCGCCGCTGATCAGGACTGTAGCCTCCGTAGGCCCAACGGTTTCAATGGCTTCGAAAACCGCCCGCATCCCCGCGCTCTGGCCCACCAGTTCCTGCGGAAGAGCGGATTCCGCCATTCTCTGCTTCAGCGCGGCATTTTCCTGCTCGGCCCGCTTATGGGCGAGCGCGTTACGGACCGTATGAGCCATCTCTTCGGGATCGAAAGGCTTCACGACATAATCGTAGGCGCCGTTCTTGAGTGCAGCAACCGCTGTTTCGACCGACGCATAGCCCGTCATGATGATCACCGTCAGGTTCGGTTTCACTTCGCGAAAGCGGCTCTGGAGTTCGATCCCGTCCACGTCCGGCATCTTGATATCCACCAGCGCGATGTCACAGTCCTGCTGGGCCAGCAAGGCTAGCGCTTCCCTGGCGCTCTCCGCCGTGCCTACCTCGTAGCCTTCCTCACGAAACCATTTCGACAGCGAGTCCCGTACGATCAGCTCGTCGTCAACAGTCAGAATGTTTCCCTTTTTGTTCATCGTTCCCTTCGTAGCGCGGGCCCTTGCGGCCCGCGGTTGTTAATAGAGGCGTCATCCCCGCCGCTACAGCGCGCTTGCTTCGCTGTCGCCACCGAGACTGCACCCTCCACCGGAAGCGTGACCGTAAATAGTGTTCCACGTCCAAGCTCGGATTGCACATCAATGCGTCCCTGATGGCGCTCGACGATCCTCCCGCTCATTGCGAGCCCCAGGCCCAGCCCGTGCCCGCGCTCTTTGGTCGTAAAGAACGGCTCAAACATCTGGGACATCAGTTCGGGCGGAATCCCTGTTCCGTCGTCTCCCACTTCGATCTGGACCTGCGGTTTGCCTTCGGCTTTCCGGCTGCGCAAGCTTAAATTGCCGCCTTTCGGCATCGCGGCGATGGCGTTCATCACCAGCGCCAGGATCACCTGCTCGATCTGCGCCGGATCACACCTGACTGGCGGCAGATCGCGCGCCAGTTCGAGGTGCGACTGAATATTCTGCAAGTCAAGCTGATGCTGGACCAGTCGCACGCAGCGCTCGACCACCCCATTCAGGTCCGCCGGGTCATGGCTCATGGAAGTGGCGCGTGAAAAAGTGAGCAGGTTCTTGATAATCTCGCCGCACCGCCGGCTTTCCGATTCCATAAGGTCGAGCGAGGCAATCGCCTCATCGTATTTCCTGTCATTCTCTCTCGCAAACTGCTTCTTCAGAAGCTTCGCGTAGGTCAGGATGCCCGCCAGCGGGTTGTTGATTTCATGCGCGACGATGGCCGCCAGCTTCCCGATTGAGGCCATCTTCTCGACGCGCAGCATCTCTTCGTGCGCGCGGTTCAACTCCTCGGTTTTCTGGTTCACACGCTCTTCCAGGGTCCGTCCCCACTCGGTGATTTCCTCCCGCGCGTCCTTTAACTGCCGGCTCATGGTATTGAAAGAGCGCGCCAGGTCGGCGATCTCGTCGTGCGACCGGACGTCAAGCTGATAGCCCAGCCGCCCGGCGGCCAGGTGTTCGGTCCCTTCACCTAGAACTTTCAGTGGGCGGTTCACGACACGCCACACAAACGCCGCGCTCAGTGAGGTGATGATCGCGATGGCAAGCAGCGTGTAGAACAGCATCCAGCGGGTGCCTTTAGCAACGCTGGCATCTGCGGCGGCGAGCGAAAGGTCTGTATCCAGCACGCCAAGGACTCTTACGTTTGCGGGATGCACATGGCAGGAGGCATTCGAACACTCTGGAGAGTTCTCAATCGGATTGATGATTCCGAGCACGCGCTGGCCGCTGGCCAGACGGTAAGTACGAAAACGATCCGGACGATCGAGACGCGTCAATGGCGCGGTCCGGCTATGGCACCCGTAACAGGCCTCGGCGCGTTTGTCGACCAAGGTGTCAATCTCAGACGTGTCCGAGGAAAAGCTGATGCGTCCTTCCTTGTTAAAGATGCGAATCCGCACGATACCGGGCTCATTGGCAATATCCAAAATCGTGTTGTAGAGCCCTTCGCGCTCATTGCGGAGCATGTAATAGGATGCACTATTCTTGATGACATCACTCACCCGTTCAGCGCTGGCCAGGGTGCTTTGCTCAAGCTGCTGCCGCTGCAACCGGATGTTGAGATAGCCGAGAAAACCGAAAACCACGGCCATCAGGGCCACCAGCAGGATCACCAGCTTGGCGCTGATGCTGTGGGCCACGCGCACCCAGCCTCTTGAAATCACCGCGCTTGCGTCAGAATGGCTCATGATTCATCTCAGATCCGCGTCATTCTCGGGTTGCGCATGGGTCGCCTTGTCTGCGATCATTGCGGCCGGTGCGAACACACGGCAAAGAAACTGTGCCGTGGCTACAATCCACACCGATGCCACTCCTAAACCTTCTTCATCCACTGGCCCGGTCGCCGGAATGGGTGCATGTTCGCGGGCTGCCTCAGGGAAAATCGGCAGATACTTGACGGCCAGAGCAAAGATCGCGAAGCCTGCGGCAGCAGCGAGCTCCACTTGGACTTGGGTACCTCGAACGGGCAGGCCCGCGTGCAGTACCGGCAGCCAATACAGCGCTCGGCTTCGCAGGTCACGGGCCCCTCGGGCGTCTTGCGCAAGGCCGCCACCGGACAGACCGATACACACGTGGAATCTTCACAATTCATGCAGAGCCGCCGCATGAATTTGTCCCCCCAGGCCTTCACATAAGTGAGTTTGTACGTCGACATCGTCTCTTCAGCGGCAATCTTGTCGTCGTAAGGAAGGTGATTCTGGTCTGCGCACGCCTTCTCGCACATCTTGCAGTCAGTGCATGTCGTTGCGTCGTACAGAATAGCTTTGGACATGGGAGACCTCCCGGCGCAGGTCTGCAGGGATGGTCGCTCTGCGGTGTATTGCGGCAGGAACCTCACATCGCCAGCCTACTAAGCCGGTTGAAGAAATATCAGTCAAGCCCTGACAGAAATCACATCGCTTCATAAAGCGACTTCCTGATGATTCCGCGATGGATTCTCCAGAGGCTATCTTCCGGCAACGCCTTAGCATCAGGTTCCGATGCAAATTTCATCAAGCTGGTCCAAGACTGCCCTATCTGACAAAAATCAGCAATGAGCCGCATCACCCGCGCCTGTGACCCGGCTCACGCCAGGTTTATGCCTGGAAACGACCTTCCCCCGGTGCAGGGGCAGTCTTTCCGGTCGCGGGTGTTCGAGGGGTCGATTCGGACCTGGAGGCGACCCCGCCTGCAGAACAGGTTGGGGAATTCTTGGGGCTCCCGCGGACTTCTTCCCTAATAATACTAGGTTAAGTGCTATAAGGTGTCGTGAACTCTGTAAGGCACCATGCACAACGTCCGCTGAGCCTAATCAGCAGCGCGAGGAGCTGCTGGCGGACTCTGGGCAGGCTCCACGTCGTACCAGGAGTTTTTTTTAAGTCTCGCCTCCTCGAAGCGAACAAAGGCGTAGGCCATCTTCACCAAACAGACGTGATGATGCCAGCCGAGCCATTGGCGACCTTCGTAATGGTCCAGACCCAGTTCTCCTTTCAACTCGCGATAGTCCTGTTCAATCCGCCAGCGGGCCTTGGCGATGCGGACCAATCTGCGCAAACCCAGCGGCTGCGGACCCAGTTCGGCCAGCCAGTACTTGGTGGGCTGCTTTTCGGCTTCGGGCCATTCCACCAGTCTCCGCGCCGGAATAAAGGAGCATCAGTTCTGCCGGTTTGATGGTCAGCAGCCCCATCCGCGAGGAGGCGGCAAAAACTCTACACGAGATTCTATATAGGCTGAATTTTTGATCGGTGCTTTCGGGTTGAGCGAGGCTTCCGGAGAGAATGAGCGAATCCCATTCTGATCCGGAGCCGCCCCGATGAATTTGCGTCGTTGCCGTTATTGCCAGCAAGTCTTTCAACCTGCCCCTTACCATCCCCAACAACAGGTTTGCAGCCAGCCCTCCTGTCAGCGTCAACGACAGCGGGATTATCACCGGCGAAAAATTCGTTCCGATCCCCTCTACGCCCAGGTCGTACGAGAGAGCCGCAAGAAGTGGCGAGACGCGCATCCTGATTA
>JAKAWN010000334.1 GCA_021827245.1 Acidobacteriota bacterium
ATACTCTTCATTAATTCGCTTCATAACTGACCTCCCGTGAATCACTTGGTCGTGCAACAAGATCTGCGACGGGACCGAAAGAGATGGAAAGTGCCGCATCGTCATCAAGACCGAGGAAAATTGCGATCGCTGGGATGCGCACGGAGTCAGAATCATCCAAGGGCAGAACGCCGTGTCCATGAGCTAAATCAATCGTTCGGTTCCGATCCCATATCGATCGGTAACATCTCATACAGAGATCATGCTCGCGATCCCATTTCACGCAGCCCCGGTAGCGAAAGAGTGCGCGGTGTTGATAACAGATTCGACATGCCTTCCTCGAAAGCTTGCTTTCGCAACGTTTCATGAGCTTTTCCTCCCGGTGGTGTTTTCGGTGCCGCTTGACACAACCAGGTCACGCCATCCACGGGACGGCAGGCGCTCGTAGGTCGGTGACCCGCCGATTTCGACTGCGAAACTACTAAGGGTGAGTGTGAGCTTTGGGTACGAACTGAGGTGTTGCGCTAAGTCTTTGATTGCCCTATGATTACGGCGCTGCTTGTTGGGCGACACGGACGCTTCGAAGGCGTGGGGCTGCATGGATCTACTCTCCATTCAGCCCGGCCGCTTTCTGCGGCTGGGCGTGGATGCGGTCTGACCACCGCATCCACGCCGATTGTCCAAGCCCTTAAATTCAAAGTCACGTTAAGTCAGGGTCTAAAGTGTCAGGGAGCGTCACCAGCGCGTTGACGCTTTTTTCGCAAGATTAAATTTGGTCAAGAAAGGTCAAGGCCGAAATGAAAAACGGTTGGTTTGGGATAGGATCGTTCTTGTACAACAGCGAGCGGGGGGAGCTTTCGATCGGTAGAAAGAAGATTGCACTGACAGGCAAGCATGCTGACATCCTTAATGCTCTTGTGGAATCGTATCCGAGCTATATTTCTCGCGACGACTTACGCAGGAAGGTCTGGCCGGCGAACGAACATTTCGATGATCATGCTATCTCGGTGCACGTGAGCAAATTAAATGGGGTGCTTAATGGCGGAATAAGAGCAGTGAGGGACAAGGGCTATAAGTTGAAGGACCTTATTGAAAAAGCGGAGTGTGAATATTCGTTTGCCGAGATCTGTAAAGGTGCAGCGAAAGTCGGCCAGCACGTGTTTGGATCGTTCAAGGCAAACGCGGTATTGACCTTCGCGGGACACAGCGCAATTTTTGCGAATCTCGTACTCGCCATGTGCTTGGATCGAAGCGCTCTGCTTCAGATGCCTGTCTTCTTGGCACAGCAAAGAGATTGGCCATCATCCGATTCCAAGAGAAAACCGCCGGAGTTCTGTGGATGCACGCCTGTGCGTGGAGAAGGAGTTGTTATTCTTGTTCCGGATGCATTGATTCAATTTGCAAAACATGCTTCTAGACCTCTCCGATTGGCCGTAATAGATGACGTGATCATGTCGGGTGCAGTTCTCGCGTGTTTGCGGCCGCACTTTCACATGCTATTGGGGGCAAGGGCAAGAATCGAATTCGTGTGCTTCGTTTTTTTCGAGCCTTTAAAGAGAGTTATGAAAGACAGAGAACCCGAATTTGCAGCCGTCCGAACTAATTCGGAAGTGTTCACGCTCCCGTGGGGACGGCCACTCTGGTTTGGCCAGAAGAGGAGCGCAGAGCGCGAAGAATGAATCCAACAGCACTCGGCGCTCTCTCCGTCGTGATCGGTGCGGTCGCCTACTCAATTTATATTGCACAGACCTTACGAACGGAAGTGGAACCGCATCCGATATCCTGGTTCTTGTGGGGCTGGGTAACGTTCGTCGCCTGGCTGGTGCAACATTCAGAAGGTGGCCGTGCAGGAAGCTGGGTGACCTTCTTCACTTTCGTTGTCTGCTTTCTAATTAGCGGCGTGACGTTCCGGAAGTACGAGTGGCGGATTTATGCATTGGATAAGTTGGTACTGGTGGTGGGGTTCATTGCTCTCGGACTATACGTTTTGGCCAGAAATCCCACGTGGGCGGCAATCCTGGCTACCACTGCTGATGTTGTCGGGTACTATCCCACGATCATAAAAGGATGGAATGAACCGCATAAGGATAGCGCGACATCTTTTGCCCTGAACGGCGCGAAATTTCTCGTTGCCGTGTTCGCGCTGGGATCATATTCGTTGGCAACATGGCTCTACCCCATAACGATTTCCATCGTGAACAGCGGAGTGGCTGTGATGCTTCTACTTCGGCGGAAGTTCGTCGTCACGGCAGCGGGTTAACGGGCTTCTATTTGCAGAAAACAGCCAGGAACTCGAAGAGAGGAGAGGGCCGCAGCCGCCCGTCGTTGAGAAGGAGTGACTATCAGGTGGCTCACTGGGACGAGAAGCGGGACCGCCGCTGGGTCCGCATGATGCGGGCGGACAAGTTAGCGCGAGAGCCGGAGATCAAGGCGCTCATCGACCAATTCGAAGCGGACGGCGACATCATTTACTGGCGGCAATACTGCCACGAGCTTTGGAAACGGCTGAAAGCAGAGGTGGAGGGAAAGGCGTCTCCGCTTCGCGGCGAGGCTTAATCCACGCCGCTCAAATTCACTCGCCGGGCCGCAGCGTCTCCGCGCTGAATGGCCGCGTGACCGCGCCGTTGACCATCAGCTTGATGTAGATCGAATAATTGGGGAGGCAAATCAAATCTTCTTTGGAGAATTCCGGCCAGAATTCCTTCCCGATGATTTCCGCGTCGGCCAGGCCCAGCCGAAAACTGATGATCGTTCCGGCATTCCCGAGAACGGCGTCGTGGACCTCGACGTCAACCTGCGAGAGATACTGATGGGCCAAAACCAAATTCACACGATACTTGCGTAGTTCTGAAAGCATGTTCGCCAAGCTCAGCGTGGCGAACGAGTGGAACTCGTCAAGGTAGACGTGGAAATCTCTCCGCTCCTCTTCTGGAACATCTGCCCGGCTCAGGCCCGCCAAGCCGATCCGGGAAACCAGCAACGCTCCGAGCAGCGCGGCGCTGTCTTCCCCTATCTTTCCCTTGGCGAGGTTCACCAAAAGAATCCTGCCCTCGTCCATAATGCGCCGCAGATCGAAGCTGCTTTTCGGTTGCGTCAGGATGGCATTCAAAACGGGATCGGCCAAAAATGCGCCTACCTTGTTTTGGGCTGGCGCGATCACTTCGGCGCGGAAGCGGGCCGGATAGCTCTCATATTCTTGAAGCCAAAATCTGCGTACCTGCACGTTGCGGACCCTAGAGGCGACAATTCTCCGGAAGGCAGGTTCGTCCAAGAGGCGCAGGATATCGGCCAGGGTCGCCTGAGGCTGGTCGAGCAACGCCAGGAGCGCATTCCGTAAAATATGTTCGAGGCGCGGCCCCCATGACTCGGACCAGATCTTCTTGAACACCTCCAGTATTCCCGACGCGCCGACTGCCCTTTTTGCGATCGGCACGCTTTCGAGCGGATTGAAACCGAGCGGCTGTCGCCCGTCCGGCACGTTGAAGTAAATCAGGTCATCTTTCCTCTTTTCCTGCGCGAAAGCTACCACGCGCTCGACAAGATCGCCATGCGGATCAAAGAGCGCCACTCCCCTGCCGGCATTGATATCCAGCCGGATCATGGTTTCGAGCAGTGTGGATTTTCCTGTGCCGGTCTTCCCAATGATGTACATATGTGCGCGGCGGTCGGCCTGGCGGATGCCGAAAATCTTTCCCTGGTTCCGGAAGTTGGTGCGGCCCAAAAACGTGACGGGATTGTCGTTCCTGCAGGCCATTGCCTCCATGGTGGCCATGAACAGACAAAGGGCAAGGGGTGTATATTTGCCGGTCTGCAACAAGAAGTTCCCTCCAAACCCAAGAACGGGTATGTTTGCCATGCGGCGGGAAATTTGACAATTGCTAGCCCTCTGCTAGACTGAAGATGAACTGATTAATCAGTTCATTTCAAGGCCGAAGGGAGGGAAAAACCTCATGCCCACAACCAAAACCACGACCAAAGTCGTGCCCGCACTCACCGCCCGGACGCAGTTCGGACAGATCCTGCGGCGGGTGAAGCAAAACAAAGAACGGTTTGTGGTGGATCGTCGCGGGGAGCCGCAAGCCATCATCATGAGCCTGGAGGAATATCTGGAAAAGTTCGCGGACCGTCCGTCCGCGGTCCTGACCGCCATACAACGCGAGGCCAAGCGAAGAGGGCTCGACAAGCTTTCGCTCCGGGAGATCAACCTGGTGATCAAGCGGGTACGCGAGGAGCGCCGCCGTGCCGCCCGTTAAAGCGGTGCTCGACACGAACGTCGTCATTTCCGCCTTCTTGAAGGCAGGGGGACGCGAGGCCCTCGTCTTCCGCTTGGGTAGGTCGGGAGCCTTCGTTCCGGTCATCTCAGAAGCTCTTCTCGGCGAATACAAAAGAGTTCTCGGCAGAACCGGCTTTGGATTCGATCCCCAGAGGGTCCGAGAGGAATTGG
Organism: Acidobacteriota bacterium; assembly: GCA_021827245.1. The sequence goes on from JAKAWN010000334.1 coordinate 4,424, forward strand.
GGGCCTTCCGGAAGCAGGCAACGTTGGCCCGTCCTCGCGAGCAATCGGCCCACGCCGCCTACGATCCGGCCGACGATATGGTGCTGGACTGCGCGCTCGCTGGCGGAGCGGCATATGTCGTCACCGGGAACGCCCGCCACTTTCCAGAGGAATTCCAAGGGATCAAGATCATCCGTCCGCGACAGTTCCTTGTCATTCTGGCTGCCGAGTTGGAATAAGACAGCAACGGCAACCGCAGGCCCGCTCCGCGAAGCGGGCCTTTTCTTCGCCTTTGCAGGCGGAAATAATCCACGGATGATTCCTTTCACGGCGGTTCTTTCGGTTAACCCAAGCCGTCTACACTGACCTTCATCCGGCCAAACGACACGAATTGCAGCGCTCGCCATGCATCGCCCTCGCGGGCGTAACCGGACTCTTCGAGGATTTCCGAGAGGGTCCCCGTGGCGCGGCTGGTTTCGATCAATCCCTCGACCGCATCCCGGATGTTCTTGCACGCCTCCCCGTCGCTTGTGCCGCAGCTTGATACGTTAAGCTCGGGAACATAGGCAACGTAAGTGTCGCCCGCCTTGAATATATGGACGGTGTAGTCAATTTCCTGCATCGTCGCGACCGTTAGCGGACAAGCTTGAGGCGCTTGAGGTCCTCTTCGGTCCAGCGCGCCTGGGATTCGATCATGCTCTTCAGGGTCTTGCGCCGGAAGGTGCTGCTGCCGCCGTGGACGATGACAGTGACTCTGCGTCCGTCGGGATGATAATACACCTGGTGGGAACCAGCGCCGCGATCAAAGGCAAACCCGTCGCGGATCAAGGCCGAAATGAGTTCTCGCGCACTCAGATTCCGAAGCTATTCGTACGGGATGGACGCCGATCAGACCGTGACGGCCACGCGGGGTTCGACGGTGACTTCCACTTGGTCGGCGGGTTCCTCCGGGAGAGGGTCGCCGTGTTCCAGCATGCTTTTCACGACCATGTGGACGACCTCGTCGATGTTCTTGAGCGCCTCGGTCTCCGTGCTGCCCCAGGTGGACGCGCCTTGCCGTTCGAGCACGGGACAATACGCGTGCCATCCCGAAGGGTTTCCGTCGAAATCCTCATCGCGTTCCAGAATCGCTTTGAAGTTGTAGGTTTTCATGGCCATACGTGCCGCGTGGATTACCCTGCGTCTTCAATAATTACCCGCCCGGAGCCCCGCCTGTGATCGGTACCTCTTACTTGATTGACACCGACTGGGTGATCGATCACCTGAACAACTTCAGCCCAGCCACCAAACGGCTTTAAGAACTGGAACCTCAAGGACTGGCAGTGAGCATCATCACTGTGGCAGAACTATGGGAAAGCGTGATTTTTTCCCGCGACAGACACCGAAGCGAGACGATATTCCGCGAGTTCGTCGATAACGTTCGCGTCATCGACATTGATGAGGAAACCCGCCAGCAATTCGGTCAGATTCGCGGAACCTTGCGAAAGCAAGGGAACCTTCCCGGTGATATGGATGTACTGATCGCCGCCGCCTCACTGTGACACAATCTCACCCTTCTCACCAACAACCGCAGGCACTTCGAGAATATCGAAGGGCTGCGCATCGAAAGCCTCTTTTAACCATTCTTTTTGAGCTTCTCCCGGGGCTCATCTTTTTTGCGTCACAGGAATATTCCACACCGTAGCTGCCTGACCCGAAGTTGCTGGCGAAGGTGCCCGCAAACGAGAAAGGCCCGCGCTGGGCGCAACGCGGGCCGGAGGAACATTTCACGACTTCAGGGCAATAACTATACTTCCAATCTCCCGCCAATTGCAACGCGCAATTATCTTCTACGTACGCCTTTTCTGTCTTTGCCGCGTGGAAGGTTCGTCGCTGAGCAAAGCGGCAAGTTTCGGTTCCGAGGGACGGGGCTTTTCGGATGAGAAATCAGGGACCAGAGACTGGCCGCTCTTGCAATGTAAGTACGGGCAGACAGTGTACTTTACAGGCATCGTTACTCTGTGATACATCTCACATCTGAGTCTCTGGGAATCCGGCATCATGTTGCTCTCTTATCGTGAAGGCTCCTCCACCCCCAGGGCGCAGTAAAGGAGGCGTCATATGCATATTCTGGATTATGTGGTTCCGTCCTTCGCGGCGGGCGGAACGGTTGGGTTTGGTCTCGCTTTCCTCCGTTTCAGATCCAGGCTCAAGTTTTACAGGGTTCTTATCGAGCAACGGCTCGCCGCGATCAACCAGCGGCTTGTTGATTCCCATGCTTCGGCCCAAGAAGGCTCTCATGTGGCATGAGGTTTGTTGAAAGGTCTGCAACTCCTTGTTTCTTGAACTCCCGTGGGAGGAGGTCTGTGGACGGCGATCGTGTCGTCCGCCAGCGCCCAGCGACTGAGTGATAGCACACCTTGTCCGATTTCGGGGCGCGTTAGTGTCCCTCAGTCGCGGTGGGCGGCATGGGGCAAGCTTGTGGTGGTGAACCAACTCCAGATTCTGCCTGAAGTTGAAGCCCAACCTGTTAACACTGGCGCGCGCTTGTCCGGCCGAACGCATAACTCAGGCCCCGGTTGGTATGCCGCACGAACAACCTCATCGACGAATCCGCACACTTTTTCACTTGCCGTAACCGGCAACTTGTCCCGCCTTTTCCGGCCCTGCCCATTTCCTAGGCTGAAATTGGTTCTTTGAGAACCCAATTTCACACCAAGGAGAAATGCTGTTATGACTGAAACGCAGCTTGAAGCACGGCAAGAGCGCGCCGGAAACGGAGCGCTGGTTGTCTCACAAGTGGAAGATGGCTTTCGCGTATATTCCGTCAACCATCCTTCCCACCTCTACCTCGTCCGGCAGGAAGGCGAACGCTGGACCTGCACCTGCCCGGACTTCGAGTATCACCAGGCGGATACCACCTGGCGCTGCAAGCACATCCTGGCGGTCGCCCCGTGGAAGGAGCCAGAAGGCCCCGAACCTTATGAACCCGGCAACGGCGAAGCGGAAGCCATTCCCGTTTCACCGGAACCCGCTGAGCAAGCCGCCCCGCCCAGAAAGCGAAGCCAGAAACACACAAACGGCTTTGCCCAGATGCTCATCAAGCGCAGCGTGAGCCCCGATGGGCGGATCGACTCGGTTTCCGTCGAGTTCTCGCTGCCCGTTTCCGAGACCGCCAATGAGGAGATCAAGGCCAAGGCTTTGAACACGCTCCGGCTCCAGAAGGAAATCAGATC
>JAKAWN010000335.1 GCA_021827245.1 Acidobacteriota bacterium
ATCATTATGACCGCCTCGGAATGCTCCGGCCGGCTCGCCAACGGGAAAATCGCTACAGGTTCTATAGCGAGTGCGATTTCAGCCGTCTGGAACAGATTCTTGTCTTGCGATTTCTCGGGCTGCCTCTGAAACAGATAGGCGACCTGATCCAGGATGAGTCCGCCATGGCCTCGGTGTTGAAAAGGCAGCAGAGCGTGCTGGTGGAAAAACGGTGGCACCTTAGCAGAGCCATTGAAGCCGTCTCCGCAGCTTTGCAAGCCATAGAATCGAGCGGCAAGCCGGATTGGGATCTGGTTAAGACAATCATCAAGGAGATTGAGATGCAACACGACACAGAATGGACAAAGAAGTACTACAGCAAGGAAGCGAATTCCAAAATCGAAGCGCGCAAGAAACTGTGGTCGCCCCGGCTGCAGGAAAAAGTCAGCAAAGCGTGGTCAGAATTGTTCCGGGATATCGAAGCGGCGCTCGGCGAAGATCCGGCCAGCCCCAGGGCTCAGGTTCTGGCAGGGCGATGGAAAGAACTGGTGGAAGGCTTTACGGGCGGCGATCGGGAAATCCAGAAGGGTCTCAACGCCATGTACGCCGACCAGGCCAACTGGCCTGCGGAACAACAGCGGTTCCCGATCCGCCCGGAGATTCAGGACTTCATCCGAAAGGCGATGAAGGCCGGAAGCCGCAAGTAACGCGCTACCGGAGCGCATGGCCGCCATCGCGAAGTCGCCGTTGGATTCAACCGTGGATTCTTTAAGCGAAGCGCCCGCGCCGCTATGGGGCAGGTGTTAAACCAGATACTAAAGGAGATGAATTGTCAGCGTAATCGTTTCCGTATTATCCCCTTGACTGTGGGATGCAACCACGGCAACATAGACTGTATAGAGGTTCGGTGAAATGCCCGGAACTGCGCACAAGAAAAAACTCTCGACAACAATTTCCAGCGAGAGTTACGAATATATCGAACGCCAGATTGCCAGTGGGCGGGCGTCCACCGTGGCCGAGGTGGTGGACCGGGCGCTGGAGCGAATGAGGCGAACCGAGAACCGATTGAAGCTCGAGCGCGACACGGCCGCGTATTTCAACACCCTTTCGCCCAGCGCCGCCCGAGAGGAAGCCGAACTCGGCGCCGCGCTCGGACGGATGGCGGATGAAATCGACTTCGATGCCTGACGGCCATGCCCCTGCCAGCCCCCAGACGCGGAGAAATATGGACGGCCCATCTTGGCGAACGCCGCGAGCGCCACTGGGTGCTGATTGTCTCCCTGGATGGCCGCAACCAAAGCGACCGGATTGATTCCGTTCTTGTCGTTCCCTTCAGCAGCAGGGCCGCGGAGGCCCCAACCATCCTGCCCCTGGAACCTGGAGAAACCGGCCTGCCCGGGACCTCCTACCTGCGAGGCCACTTCATTACAACCTTGCCCAAGCAGAGGCTGGCAGAGCGCCAGCCCCGCAGCCTTTCGGCAAGGCGGATGCGCGAAGTCGTTACAATCATTCGAAGGGCATTCGACCCCGACGCCCCATACGAGTCCCAGCCGGAATAGTCCTTGTAAAGGTCAAGCGCCCACATTCGCCAACGTGCTAACCATGGCCGCGAAATTTTCAAGGTGAGCGATGACGGTTGACAACTGGTAGGCGCGATACGGATCTGCGTGTCGCGGGTTCTTGCGAAGCGCCCGCGACGGAAACAGCACTGTCACGGCTTTTCCTTAAACATAAAAACCGCGGCCCGTAAAGGGCCGCGCTACAAATGCCGGCTGAGGGCGGCGATTTCGCGTTGGGTCAGGGGGCGGTATTTGCCGACTTCGAGTCCTTCCAATGTTAAGGGGCCGATGCGGGTGCGGACGAGTTTGAGAACTTTGAAGCCAACCGCTTCCACCATGCGGCGCACTTCTCGGTTTTTGCCTTCCGTGAGCACGATTTCGAGCCAGGTATATTTTCCGCGGTCTTCCAGGCGGCGGACGCTCAGGGGCAGCGCGCGGTCACCGCGCTTCATTTCCACGCCGCGGGCGAGTTGGGCAATCGCTTCGTCGCTGGCGAGGGCGTTGAGCTTTGCGCGGTAGGTTTTGGGAACCTCCGATTCCGGGCTCATCACGGCATGGCCGAATTCCGTGTCGTTGGTGAGCAGCAGCAGCCCGGAAGTGCCTTTGTCCAGGCGGCCCACGGGGGCCACCCAGCGGCCGCTTGCGCCCAGCAGATCGTAGATGGTCTTGCGGCCACCGGGATCGCCGTGGCTGGTGATCACGCCTTTGGGTTTGTAGAGCAGGAGGTAGATGCGCGGGACGGAGCGCAGCCGCTTGCCGTCAAGCTCGACCCGGTCGCGCTCCGGCCAGACCCATCGCTCCGGATCGCGTTCGACCTTGCCGTTCACCTTGAGGCGTCCGGCGCGAATGAACTCGAGCGAGGCGGTGCGCGAGGCAATCCCGAAGCGGGAAAGCACGCGGTCAAGCGTCATGGCGGGCTTGGTGGCCATGCCTTATCGTAACAGATTGCTGAAGAGCGTTCCGGAAGCGCGTCGCCCTGAGAAAAGGCCCACGGCACGAGACCGGTCGCGTGGCTACGGAGCGATTATCAGGTGGCCGCAACAGTGGTTTGCGTGTCGTGGTTTCGGGTGAAATGCCCGCGACGGAAAAGGCACTGTTGCGGCTACCTCGCTCTGTCACGAATGGAGGCTGGCGTTTCCCCAAGCACAAGAACCGCGGCCCGTAAAGGTCCGCGCACAGGGGATGCTATACTTGGAATCGGGGGCGCACTAACACGCGATGATTGCTCGGGGTTCATATGCTTCAAGCGAGGGTGAGGCTTATGCGCATGCGGTTTATCATGCTGGTGGTGGCTGCGGCTATGCTGGGTGCGCCGGCTGCGGCTTTGAGCAGCAAGGCCCAGCACAGGCTTGCTAAACTCACCTGGGAGGTCTACACCTACAGCGCTGACGGAACCCGTTACCGCTCTCCGATGTGCCACAACCTCGGGTATTTTTTGGGATCGCCGCTCCGGTTCGACTACGGCCATGCTCTCTTTCAGTTCAAACCGAACCTGTTCACCTACAGCACCAGAACCAGCCTGATTGGCAAAGTGGAAGGCGAACGTGTGTATCAGGTGGTGCAACAGATCCATCCGAACACGAAAGAGGCCGCCCATGAGGTGATTATGATGAAGCGGCTGGTGGTAGAGCGGCACGTCAACCACTTCTGCATGATCTTCCAGGAGCAGGGCCCCGCAGGACAGTCGGGAGAGATCACTCGGGTGAAGCCGGCAACGTTCGAGGCGAGCGCCAGGGGACCTGTTCTGCGAACCGACGACCCGTTGAATGGAAGGGGAGGGGACCACGTCGATGCCTCATGGGTTTTCCTGCGGGGGGTCCCCGTGCCCCTGTCACTGCCCAACAATCTTATCGAGCAACTGGTGAAACCGATTGTGCCAGCAAGCTGCGGATTAAGTCCGGGAGACACAATCGGAAGCACGGCTCTAACGTATCGCGCGAACCTCTGGCGGCAAACGGACGATACAGACAGGCCAACTTGCGGCTCGGCGGTCCTGAAACTCTCAGTCAGCCAGCACAAGATTGTTCTCGCAAGCAAGAAGTACGTTCCTTAGCCGGAAAAGAGGCTTCAATCCTCAAACAGGTTGCTGGGAAACCCAGTTCCTGAGCCGTAGCGGCGACTTTAGGTCGCCATAACTTCAGCCTTTTCAATCGGCGTGTGGCGGCATAAAGCCGCCGCTACACGTTTTTCAGCAACCTGCAAAGTTATCTCAAAACAGGCAAGTGTTGAACAGGAGTTGCGGTGGTGGGCGAGGGACTGACCCGGGAAGGAACGGTCTGTGCCTGCCAACCGAGGGCTTCCGCCGTGAGCAGCACGAGAACAATCCAGATGAGGTCGGCGGTGAGCAGATGAATGACTTGCATCCACACGGGGGTGAGCAGGGCGATGTTGACAGCTCCAAAGCAGAATTGCAGAAGGACCAGCCCAGCCAGGCGCCGGGCCATCCGCTTGGCGGCAGCGGGGGCGGGCGAGCTGAGGGTCATAACAGCCACAACCAGCAGGTAGCCGCCTACCAGCACGGCAATCACCGGATGAATGATTCGCAGATGCAAGATGGGGGAAGTGGCGCCGGAAAAATCCCACTGGAAGGCTTCCGCGAGTGATTTGGCGGGAAAGAGCGTGTCGGCAAGAGCAGCGATGGTGCCCGTAACGGCGATCACAATTGCTCCAAGCAGCCCTGCGCCGTAAACGAAGTAAAGCCCTTTCTGTCCCGCGACCGGCTGTGGCAACGCTCCAGAGCGATCTGCCGAAACCTGGCGGCTTGCGGCCCAGGCCGTAAGCGCCAACGAAGCCAGCAGCAGAAAAGTGTTGACCAGGTGCAAGGAAAGGACAACCACGCGGCCCGTGGAGACGTTGTTGCCGACGTCGCCGAACAGCACCAGCGCCGCTCCGACCAGGCCTTCCGTAAAGGTGAAGAAGCCTGTGGCGGCGGCGTAGCTGCGAACGGCATGACCTCGACCGAATCGCCGGAAAGCCATCCAGACCAGCGCAATCACAAATAGAATGTCAATGCCACTGGAGGCGCGATGAGAAAATTCAATCAGCGTGGCAATCTGCTCGGCGTGCGGAATCACTACACCCTGGCAGAGCGGCCAGTGGTCGCCACAACCTGCTCCGGAACCGGTGGCACGCACCACCGCTCCCCATAAAATCACCAGGATGTTGTAGCCTAACACCGCCCAGGCATAGGCAGCAAACTTGCCCGGAACACGCTCTCCACTGCTGTGAGCCATAAATTGAAATGGTAACACATCAGGACTTTGCTTGAACCACGGCGCGCCAGTGAGACCGCTAACGGTCCACTGACCCCCGCGGCCATAGCCGGCTGGAATCATGCCTCTCTTTGCGACAAGGATAAATCCGTGTCTTGCCGCGCTCCCCCGTGCGGCATGGCGGCAGCACCGGAGGCGCGCGAGTCAGGTCGCCATGGAGCGTTGTTCGAGTGTGAGGCCAGCATCATGGGCCGGGGCGAGTTCGCGGCTGGCTTGTTCGGAGACGTAGTCGTGGATTCGGACTCCGAACTCGCCTACAGTGATGTAGGTTGGGCTTTCGGTGGTCCAGCAGCCGGAATTGAAGTAGCGAATGCCTTTACGTTCGGCCTGCATGGCCATGTGGGTGTGGCCGCAAAAAACCACGTCGGTTCCTCGCAGCCTTGCGTAAGCCAGCGCGCCCGTGGCCACCTTGGGAGAAAGCCGCATCAACCTGGAATTCTGGCGGTCAAGAAATCGGGAAATAAACTTGCTCTTCGAATCGAGCTTTTGCAGATGAATGTAGATCCACTCGCCCACGCCACTGAGTGCCGCGTACCTCACCAGGAAGCTGTCATATTGGTGGCCGTGGATGGCCAGGTACCGCATGCCGGCATAGGTCCAGACGTACTCCTGGTAGACCTTGATTCCGACCAAGTGAGACATCACTTCAGAAAGCCCGCGGTCGTGATTTCCTTCCACCCAGACCACCTCCACCTTCCGCTTGGGGTTTGAGAGCTTGCGGATGTAAGACAGCAGATCCCAGTGCTCCTTTTTCAGCCTGCGAAAATTAAGGTCGCAGAAGATATCGCCCAGAAGGATCAGCCTGCGGAAGGTCATGCTCTCCAGCATGCGGCGGGCATCTTCCGCCCGGCTGACAATGGAGCCCAGATGAAGGTCGGAAATAATAAGCGTGTCGCAATTACCTTCTTCAAGCTTGTAAACCTTTTGCAAAATCAGCGCGCATCAACCCCGCCGAACACGGCTTTCGACTGGAACAGATTCGAACACACTCAGCCGCATGGCCCGCGAGGACGCGCCCCTCCTTTTGTCCCGGAAAGAATACTTTCCAGAATCGTGATGACTTCATAGACAGCTCTGTTGCGCACTCTCCGAGCATTGGCGCGGCAGCGGGCGAAGACGGCCGGATCCCGTAGAAGCTCCACTGCATGTTCAACCTGGCGAAAACTTCGGATGACCATCCCAACTTCTTTTTCCATGACCCAGTCTGTGTTAAATCGCTCCTGGGGCAACGTCCACACATTCCTCTCGACGATGACGGGCAGGCCCATAAACAACGCTTCACTGAGGCTGCCGGGCCCGGGCTTGCCAATGAAAAAATCGGACATCTGCATGTAGCGGGGCACCTCGGATGTAAAGCCCTCAATGTGAACGGGAATGCGAAAATCGATCTTTCGAAGCTTCGCTTCGAGTTTCTGATTTCGCCCGGCGATAAAGATCAGTTGCAGCCCGTCAAGCTTGTTTAGCCGCCCGGCAATCTCCAACATGGCTGGCGATCCCTGGCCACCGAACGTCACCAGGCCTGTCAGGCAATCGGGCTGGAGCCCCAGGGATTCCCTCTGTGTGCGGCAATCCGTTTCGGGAATCGAATAGAAAGCCGGATTGAGGATCATGCCGGAAGTGAGAAACACGTGATCCGGTGGGTGCCCGATGGCGAGCGCCTGTTCCAGGGCGCGTTCTGTCCCAACAATCAGATACTCCGATTCGCGCTCGATCCAGAAATGGGGTGGGTAGTCCGCCAGGTCAGTGAGCACGGTGACGAATGGGACGCCAGGCAGGGATTGACGAACACTCTCCGCCAGTTGACGGTTGAAATTTGGGATCAGCGAAACCACTAGGTCCGGGCGTGCCTGCTGCCAATATCGAGTGAGGAAACCGACAATTCGCCGGTGACGACGGCGAATCATGAAATGGAGAAACAGCAGAAGTTGCGCCGCCCCCAGGGTCCATCCCTTCTCAAGCATGAAGTTATAGACGTCCTGGACCCGGACGCCTGCAAGCTTCCTGACAAAATCCAGGGGGTCGAGCAATTCCTGCAGGTTCAGGCATTCAATATCCCACGGTAAACGCTGTTCCCGCGCAGCCGCACAGACCGCGCTGACGGCACTGCGGTGCCCGCCGCCAGCGTCGAAATAGACGAACGAAACGCGCGACGCTGCGGCCGGCGTCATGGCGAAGGCGGCCTGCCGCGCCTCAAGCTCCAGATGCTTCCGGGGCCTTGACACCACACCGGCAGTGGTGCAGCCAAAAGTCCCTGACAGGTCTTGAAGGGCCAGACCGTTTTCCGTTCCCTCTCGGCGGTTGCCGGATTGTGGCGGGACATCCCACCTAGGCCACATTGACCGAACCATCTGTAGTGCATTGAAGCACTCCAGGATGAAATTGCTGTTACGTTTACGTTACGTTTTGAAGAATTCTGAAAGAACTGAAGAGCGATGAAACGGCCAAATCCCGGAGCAACACTATGACCGCAATGCGCCCAGGCGATTAAGCTGGCTGCATGTTGCCAGCCGCCAAGCGCAACCGTTCTTTCAACGGGACCGGGTTGAAGTCAAACTCCGCCAGAAAGCGGGAGCCCAGGATCGCGTCGGGATCACCTCGGCCAGTTGAAGCGCTAAACGCTAGCTCAACATTCCGATTGAGCTTTCGAATGTAATCAGCCAAATCGTTACACCTCCAATTCTCCGAAGGCGTGTTATAAATCGCGAACCGCGGCCGGCTGGCTTCAATGAGGCGTCCAATGGCCTCAGCCACATCCTCGACGTGAATGACCGGGAATTCGCCTTCACGCTTGCG
>JAKAWN010000336.1 GCA_021827245.1 Acidobacteriota bacterium
TCCGATCTCAGGCCGAAGTCGCCATCCTCGGTCTGGGCGAGCACGAGGGGCTGTCCGGCGAGGGGTTCGACCGGTGCGAACTGGGCCTGCCGGGCAACCAGCAGGCTCTGCTGGAGGCGGTATTCGCGACTGGCACGCCCGTGGTGCTGGTCCTGCAGAACGGCCGTCCATTGGCCATCCCATGGGCGGCAGAGCATATTCCGGCCATCCTGGAAGCCTGGTATCCCGGCGAATCGGGCGGCCGGGCGATTGCCGAATCGCTCTTCGGCATGAACAACCCCGCCGGGCGCCTGCCCATGAGCTTCCCGCGGCGGGTCGGCCAGTTGCCCGTCCATTATGATTCCCATCCGTCTAAGATCGGGAAATACGTCGACGGCAGCCGGCTGCCGCAGTTTGTCTTCGGCCATGGCTTGAGCTACACAAGCTTTGGGTACGAAAACCTGCAAGTCTCGCCCCAGCACCTGAGGCCAGGCCAGGAAGTGCGCATTTCAGTGGATGTCATCAACACCGGGCAAGCCGACGGCGATGAGGTGGTGCAGGTCTACCTTCGTGATCTGGTGAGCAGCGTCGAAACCCCGATCAAGTCGTTGAAGAATTTTATGAGGATTCACCTCAAGGCAGGGCAGCGAATGACCGTGAATCTCAATCTTGCTCCGGAACAGCTCGAACTCTGGAATGCTGAAGGGCACTGGGTGGCTGAACCCGGCGACTTTGAGGTAACCGTGGGCGGCACCTCGGCGGGCGGGCTCAAGGCCCGCTTTTCTTTGCAGTCCTGACTCGCACAACAGCAGCAGTTTGTGAAAATGAGCCTTTGGCATCCGAAGCGGGAACTATCTACCAGGCGGGTCGACTCGAATATCAGCCAGAGTAGGGGGCGGCGACGTTGATATCCACTGGAAACCCGGATGCGCTTCGTCGGCAACTTTGAACGGCAGGACTATCAACTCTGAAAATGGGTACTACGCACTCAACGTGACTCCGGGGCCCGGGCAGACGCTCCAATTGGAAATTGTCCAAAGCGAGGAGTAGCCGGGATTGGATTTAGTCGCGAACGACCTGTGCCCCCAACCCGAAAAATCTCAGGTCATCGTTCTGCATTGGCGAATGATGTCAATCCCTTTGTTGGTACCGCAGTAAGCGGAAGCAACTTTCCAGGCGCGACCATGCCATTGGAATGATCCAATGGAGTTCGGATACATTGACGGGCTTCGATGCCATGGGACCCCACAAGCGTGGCAGTTATATCTACAGCGATGATGTGATTCGAGGCTTCAGTCTCAACCATCCACCACGCGGAATTTTCCACGCGAATTTGCTTGACAACGAAGGGCTACTGTGCTAGTCTATTTTACATTTGGCAGGTCGGCTGGTTTCAATCGCTGGCCAGGAAATAGACAGTCTGCCCAGACTGCTATTTCGACACTAAGTTGCTGAAAAGGCAAGGCCACGGAGTTTGGCATTAAAAATGTGAGACAAAAAGAATTCTTTTTGCAAAACGAACCGGAGAAGTTATTAAAAACAAAGGATCGGCCTGAAAAACGAACCGAAAAAACGGCCAAACGAACCTAAAACGAAGCTACCGATCTCGTTGAAAACAATAAGCTGTGGAAAAAACGAACCGAAAACGAACCGAAAACGAACCTAAAAACGCAACCGAGGTCATCTAGCCTATTTTCGGCCTCAAAGACCCCCTTTCCTGGCCCCTTCATATGATCGCCATGCCGCACAACGGCCCAAACCGCCAGCCATCTGCCAGGCGGATGGTGACGCGTTTCCTGTTCTGTGGCACGGCCATCCTGGCCGTGTTTTTTGATTGCGGCACGGGCGAGGACGCCCGTACCACAATCAAGTTGAGTCACTACTGCCAGGCGGATTTGGTTAGTCCGCCGCGCGTCTTTCTCAGAACCTGCTTGTCCGGTTTCCCGATGATATACTTGTGGCCGCCTTTAACCATCTGAGGTGATCCGAGTGGCATCATTGCTGATTCGAGGTGGTCGCGTTGTTTCGCCGGAAGATCGGCTGGACGTCGAGCTGGGCCCGCTGATTGAAGGCGGGACCAGGCTGTGATGAACAACGGTTTAAGCAGGGCAAAGCGGCAGGGTCCGCTCTTTAATTGAAATTAACTTCCAGGTTACGAACCGCTGCCTGGTTGGAATGTTGAAAAATCGAGGAGGTACGAATTGAATTTGCGTAAATGTGCGTCGCCTATCACCTGTGTAACGTTTCTGGGCATCTTAATGTTCCCGTCCTTCCTTGTTGGGCAAAACCTGGTCAACATCACCGCTCCGGTCATGAACATTCCCAATCAGGGAGTGCGGATCACTCCTCTGGCCGTTCCAGATTCTACTTTCCAGACGCTAAATCCCGGATTGAAGGCTTTCCCCAATTACGTCGCCGGTGGAGCGGTCACGACGGTCGTCAGCCCAGACAAGAAGACGCTCCTGGTCCTTACCTCCGGATACAACCGGCTGAACAACAGCGCCGGCCAGCGCGTCGCTCGGGACTCGACCCAATTTGTATTTGTCTTCGATATTTCACACAAAACGCCGGTTCAAACGCAGGCGATCCGGGTGCCCAACACGTACTGCGGCATCGTGTTCGATCCCAGCGGAAGAACGTTTTACGTTTCCGGCGGCGTGGATGACAACGTCCACATCTTTGACCTTGGCCCGGACGGCTGGTCCGAACGGGCCGACAGCCCTGTTGCTCTGGGGCACGACGGCAAGGGTGTGGGACTCGACGTCAAACCCCAGGCTGCGGGGATCGCCATCACGGCCAACGGAAAGCAGATCGTGGTCGCCGACTACTACAACGATTCCATCTCAGTGCTCACCCGAGGCTCCGACAACAACTGGACGAAAACCGGCGAACTTGACCTGCGTCCAGGGAAGATCAATCCAGAGCAAGCCGGGGTCCCTGGAGGCGAATACCCGTTCTGGGTGGTGATCAGGGGCAATGACACAGCCTATATCTCCAGCCTGCGGGATCGCGAAATCGACGTGGTGAAGCTGGGCCGAGAGCCGGAGCTGACCACAAGGATTCATTTGAAAGGCCAGCCCAACAAGATGTGCCTCAATGCAGATGGGACGAGGCTCTACGTTGCCCAGGACGAGTCCGACTCGGTCGCCGTAATCGACACAGCAAGCGACAAAGTGCTGGAGAACATTTTCGTGGGCGGCCCGCCGCAGTTCTCCCTGTTTGCATCCGGAGAGACTGGCGACAACACCAACAGCGTTGCGCTGTCTCCCGGCGGGAAATTCCTCTACGTGACCAACGGCACGGCGAACGACGTGGCCGTGGTCAGCCTCAAAGATAGGAAGGTCATCGGGCTGATCCCGACCGGCCTCTATCCGGACTCAGTCAGCTTGAGCCGCGACGGGAGTTATATGTACGTGGTGAACGCCAAATCGCCGACGGGGCCAAACACGGGCTTCTGCTATGGCCGGGGCGTCAAGGGACAAACTTCGGCCGCGTGCAACTCTGCAAACCAATACGACCTCCAGATGATCAAGGCCGGGTTGCAGAGCTTTCCCATTCCGAGTCCGAGCCAGCTTGAGCAGCTTACCGTACAGGTGGCCAAAAACAACAACTATCAGCGCAAGGTGAGCGCGCAAGACTGGAAAAAGATGGCAAAGCTCCGCAAGAAGATCAAGCACATCATTTACATCATCAAGGAGAACCGGACTTACGATCAGGTGCTCGGCGACCTGCCCGTCGGCAATGGCGATCCTTCGCTCACCGAGTTTGGCCAGGCCATTACCCCCAACCTGCACAAACTCGCCCTGGACTTCGTGGATCTGGACAACTTTTATGACCGCAGCGAAGTAAGCATGGATGGCTGGCCATGGTCAACCTCTGCCCGCGCGCCGGACGTGGTCGAAAAGCAGGTGGTGGTGAATTACGCCGGCCGCGGCCTCTCCTACGATACGGAAGGAGATAACCGAAATATTAACGTCGGGCTGGCGACGCTGGCCGAGCGCCGGAAAGCAAACCCTTTGACTCCGGACGACCCCAACGTCCTGCCGGGCACTGCGGACGTCGCAGCTCCCGATGGTCCCGGCGACCAGGAGAACACGGGCTATCTTTGGAACCAGGCCATGCGGGCGGGACTCTCGGTCCGCAACTACGGCTTCTTTATTGACACCAGCCGGTACAACCTGACGGGCCCGGAGGCGAAGTACGACATCCCCGAACTCACCGATCCTTACAAGACCCGGACGCAGGTGGCTTTCCCGGCGAACGCCGCACTCGCTCCCGTAACCGATATCTACTTCCGGGGCTTTGACAATTCCTTTCCCGATTACTTCCGCTACAAGGAGTTCGCGCGCGACTTCGATGCGAGATACGCGCATGGCAGACTGCCGTCACTGATCCTCCTTCGCCTGATGCACGACCACACAGGGGATTTTGGCACCGCCATTTATCACATCAACACACCGGAGCGCCAGCAGGCCGATAACGACTACGCCGTGGGGCTGCTGGTGCAGGAAATCGCACACAGCCGCTACGCGAAAGACACCCTGATTTTTGTCATCGAAGACGATTCACAGGATGGCCCGGATCACGTTGACACGCATCGCAGCGACGCCTTCATCGTGGGGCCGTACGTCAAACATCATGCCGTGGTTTCCACCGAGTACAACACGGTGGATTTTGTCCGCACCATGGAAGTGATCCTCGGTCTCAAGCCTCTCAACATCAGCGATGCGATTGCCGTGCCGATGGCCGACGTTTTCGACCTGAAACAAAAGACCTGGACGTACACGGCGACGGCCTCGCGCATGCTGGTTGGCACAGGCCTCCCGCTGCCTCCTTCCGTGGCCAAACTCAAGCCGCTGGAGCCGACTCACAACGCCGCTTATTGGGCCCGGGTGACGCGCGGCATGGACTTCAGGGTAGAAGACGACTTCAACTTCGCTCGGTATAACCATATCCTGTGGAAAGGGCTGATGGGAAACCGTCCGTACCCGAAAGAACCCACCGGCCTCGACCTCAGCCACAATCGCGCGACGTTGCTTCGGCGCTATGGCATCAGCGAAAAGAGATACACGAGGTCGCAATGAGCCGAGAGAGTCTTCGCGTTCGTTTAGGACTATACAGCCCCGCGTAGCGGAGTCATAATAACCGTTTTCACTTAGGGCTTCTCGATCATCGCGGAAGGGCTCTTCAGCGGTGAAATCGCTCGTTGGCAAGGAAACCGAAGCGGGGAAACGCTTCGCGGAGGAGAACCCAGATTCTTTTAGGGATTTCACAACTTTACCTGAGGAAGAAAACTTGCATTTCGGTCGGCAGACGCAGCAAGCTTTTGGCTGCACTCAGCATGCTCGTGCTCACTGTAATTTTCGCCCAGTGCGCGCGCGCTCAGCAGCCCAAGGATTTGCGGCCGCAGGGCTACGTCAACGATTTTGCCGGAGTGATTGATCCGGAAACGCAGCAAAAGCTAACCGCCATCTGCACCGAAGTAGATCAGAAAGCGCAGGCCCAAATTGCCGTCGTAACGGTCAAGTCGCTCGAAGGCGAGCCTATTGACGACTTCTCCATCGACCTCGCAACGCGCTGGGGGATTGGACCTAAGCAGAAAGATCGCGGGGTGATGATCCTCCTCGCGCCTAACGAGCATCAGTACCGGTTTGAAGTCGGGTACGGCCTTGAGCCGATCCTGCCGGATGGTCTGGTTGGCGATTTCGGGCGCCAGGCTAAACCTCTGCTGCGCGTGGGGAACTACAGCGGGGCGCTGTTGCTGATGACCGAGCGTGTGGCGGCGGTGATTGCAAAAGACCGCGGCGTCACGCTCAGTTCACTCTCCGGACAGCCGCCAAGCCCACCGGAAAACGAAGAAGAAACACCACAAGGCGGCGGACCAAATCTTTTCCCGCTGCTGATGTTCGTGTTCTTTCTGTTTTTCCCCTTCATCGGACTGCTCACGCGCGCTTTCGGCGGGCGCAGCCGTTACGGCCGCTCGCATAGTGCCTGGTGGTGGATGGGACCCTGGTTCTGGGGCGGGATGGGCGGCGGCTGGGGCGGAGGATCATGGGGCGGGGGAGGATTCGGCGGCGGAGGATTCGGTGGATTTGGCGGAGGGTCGTTTGGCGGCGGCGGGGCAAGCGGAAGCTGGTAAGCCGGAGCGGAAACCATGGAAAAACTGCTGGCAGAGTTCAGAGAAAAGTTGAAAACTGCTGCGGGCGAGAACCTGAAGGCTATGGTGCTTTTTGGTTCGGCGGCGCGCGGGGAATATCACGAGCGGCACTCTGATTTGAATGTGCTCTTGCTGCTGGAGCGAGCCCAGGCTGACGATCTTGAGGCCCTGCATCCGGCGGCGGAGTGGTGGGCAAGAAAGAAGTTTCCCGCGCCCCAAGTCTTCACTTTGGAGGAATTGCGCGCTTCGGCGGACATCTTTGCCATTGAGCTCCTCGATATGAAGGCGCATCACAAGATGATTTACGGCGAGGATTTCTTCGGGGAACTGGCCGTTCCTCTTGAACTGCACCGGCTGCAGGTGGAGCGTGAGCTGCGGACGAACTGGGTGAAACTGCGGCAGGCGATTCTTCTGGCCCCACCCAAAGACCGCCCGCTCATCGCCCTGATGGATGCATCCGTGTCCACGTTCGTGACGCTCTTCCGGCACGCGCTGATTGCGCTGGGCGAGAACCCGCCGCAGGGCAGGCGCGAAGTTGTGGACGCCGTCGCGCGCCTGGTGGGGGCTAGCCCGGACGCCTTTACGATGGTCCTGGAAGTGCGGGAAGGAAAGCGCCAGGCCCGCGACGTGAAGGCGCGAGAGAGTTTGCGTGGATACCTGGAACTGGTTGGACGAGTGACGGACGAAGTGGACCGCCGCCTCGCGCAGGGAGCCGAACGGTAGAGGCAATTCATGAATTGCGTTCACTTTTCACCGAAGGGGGAAGTCAGATGAAAAAAGTCTGGGCGGTGCTGGGGGTAATTGTGCTGGCCGTGGTGATTTTCGGCGGCATGTACGTGAGCGCGCGAAACACCATGGTGCGGAAAAACGAAACGATCAAGTCTGACTGGGCGCAGGTGTCCGTGGTGCTGGAACGGCGCGCCGATTTGATTCCCAATCTCGTGGCGACGGTAAAGGGCGTGGCGGCGCAGGAAGTCACCGTGTTCACGGCCGTGGCCAACGCCCGGGCGAATTTGATGAACGCGCAGACGCCCAAGGACAAGATCGCCGCCAACCAGCAGCTTGACGGCGCGCTGGTCAAAGTGCTGGCGCTGACGGAAAATTATCCGCAGCTCCGGTCGAATGAAAGTTTTTTGAGATTGCAGGATGAGCTGGCAGGAACGGAAAACCGCATCGCGGTGGAGCGGCGCCGCTACGACGACGCCATCCAGGACTACAACGCCTATATCGGGCAGTTTCCCAACAACCTTTTTGCCGGCTGGGCGGGCTTCCAAAGGAATGACGCCTATTTTGCCGCCACGCCGGCCGCTCAACAGGTGCCCAAAGTGGAGTTTCCTGCGGCAAAACAGTAGCCGGCGAGCCCTGAACGGCCCCATTCTGCGCACGGAACCAGCTACAGGTTAATTGGGGGACCACCGTTTGGGTTGGCTGGGAGGCAGGG
>JAKAWN010000337.1 GCA_021827245.1 Acidobacteriota bacterium
CGAAGCGCCCACTTCAAAGCGGCGATGTATGCCCTGACGGCAAGCTCGAAAAGGTAAAACACGCGCGCGGCCTCCTGACGAAAAGTCTAAGCCTGAAGGCCGCGATTGCGCCAGCGGATATCCGGTCAGAATTCGGGTTATTGTTGCGGGGCGTTGTCAGCTGGCGCGGGAGTTTGGTCATACATCTCACTCAGTTCGCGTCTGAGTTCAAGCAACTTACGCAGCTCTTCGAGGTTCGGAACACTGGTATTGGCCGTTCGTGTTTCCGCTGACTCGCGCGGTCTCGCTGCCGGACTCGCCTGGGCCGCTGCCCCCTTCTCGAGCACGAGATAGAACCGTGTGCCTCCGGGCAATGTTACGACGACGTTCTGGTTAAGCGTCATCCCGTTGAGTTCGTTCTGGCCGGCGATGGCCACGTTGCCGGCCAGACGCTCGCGCAGCAGGGCGCTCGATGAGAACGGCGCGTTGAAGCCGCCGCTGGTATTTCCGACCAGGTACGACGCCATCGTCCCGAGCCCCGTCAATGACTCGACCAGGAACCGAGCCCCGTGCTTTCTTCCGGTTACATGGCCCTTGAGAGTCTCGTAGTTGAGCCCCATGGCGCTGGCGTCGATTTTCTCTGTACTCCCATCAGGCAATTGCAAAGCATCGAAATGGAGCGACACATATCCTGACCCGTTCGCTTGCTCGAGCTTGCCGAGCGCTCGCGCTCCGGCGGGCACCACGATTTCGCCGTACCGCTCGTAGTTGTACTCAATGACCGCCACGGCTGGAGCTGCGACTGCCGAACTGACTGGGGATTCTAGGCGCGCCACAAGGCGCGTGCCCGTTGGAAGGAGGTCCGTCACCGGGCTTTCCTGCTCAACGGCGGGCATTGCCTCGGCGGTGTTTGGTTGGCCAGTCTCTTCCGCTCGCACATATACAAGCGAGGGTTTCTTAAGGTCATTCCGATTTGCGGCAGGCTGCCGGGTAGGCACTGGCGCGGTTGGCGGAGTTGGCGGGGGAGGGGCGGGAACATAGCCGTGCATCGCGTACTCGCGCTCAAGCGCTTGATCTGAAAAATGAATCGAGCCAAGAGTGTGGGCGCCCTTGGACGCGGCCTGCGAAGCTGTGCCGGGCTGCCCTGTGCGGCCGATGTCGGCGGCCGTCACTTGGTTACCTCCAGCCTCCGTCTGGTTCGCCGCTGCCTTAGCGTTCATGACTGGCGTCACCGAACCGGTTTGACCGCCCGGCGCAGCCTGCCCGGGCGTCGTTCGCCTCCCTAGGTCGGGCGCCACCCGCCGCGACTCGACCCTTTGCGGTCTCTGCGGCGAAGAGAATACTCCCAAAAACATCAGCACCATGCCAATAGCCGCACCCACCAGCACCACGAGCGACTTCGTTTTATCCTTCTTCATCTCGCTCAGCGCGGGGCTTTTTGCCGCTTGGGGTCTCCGGCGGGTTTGGCGAAATGCAGCTTTGATCCGTTCCCAAGGCGTCTGAGGCGCTTCCGATACCGGCGCGGGTTCCTCAGCCTTTTCACTCGGCGCAACTTCGAGGTTTTCGAGTGGTTCACTTTTGTCGGGCATTTGCGGCCTCCTCTCGCGTCTTGCTGACCCCGAACCCAATCGGCACGAGTGCCGGATGGTCCACGGCCCCCGCATCCGCGACCTGCAGAAATAGTGTTTCGGTGCTTTGCTTGTAAGGTGGCCGCTCGAATAAGACCACTCCATCGCCACGCTCGCCGGGGGCGAGGCGCCGTGTGCTCAGCCTGAAATCTTCAACAGGCAGTTGCTCCGCAGTGGTCCAGTGTGCACCATGCAGCACCCCGGCCTTGCTTCTGCCGCCCAACTGCACTTGCGGCGGCATCAACAGGATGGCGTGCTTGGTGGGATTCACCGCGCTGAAGAGCACGATGACGTGATCCCCTCCGTCGATAACTTCGCTCACGCCAGCCTTCACATAGTCACCGCTCGTTGTTTCAACTCCTGGGTGCTCACCATAAAGCGTCGGCAAGGGAGCCTGTTCCTGCCGCGCCAAAAGTTTGTCCAGGCTATTCGGTTGTTTTGTGTTCGGAGAGGGATCTGCCGCTCCCGGAAAACCTGTCGAGAACGAAGTCTGATTTTTGTCTGGGAGTCCGGTTCCCGCTCGGGCGCTATCAGCGCTCACCGGCATCACAGGGACAGTCTCGCCAACGAGCCGCGATGGGTAGTCGGGTTCAATCAGGAAACTTCCCGGACGCTCGTAATTCAGAACAAAATCAACGCGCTTGCCGGCAATGCCTTCGCTTACGACCAGGAGACTTGTCTCGTGTCCGTTGCCCGTGGAAATGAGCAAGTCTGTCTCCGCCGGCTGGCTTGTCAAAGGCTTCACGAAGACCAAGTGCGGCTCGTTTGGCGAGTGGTCAACCTGGAAAAGAGTGGGATCGCCCACCGCCACCGAGTTCACTACTTCTGGCATTCGGATGGCCGTTACGAAGTGCGCTTCGACCTCAACACGGGTCACTTGGCCCTCACCTTGGAGCTTCGACACAATTCGCGGCTGAACTGTCTGAGCCGCCGCGCTGATTGCCCAGCAAAGAAAGATTCCTGTCACAAGCTTCACGAAGCACCTCCGCGCGCCACATGGCCCGATAAACCGCCGCCACGCGTCGCACATATTCGTAAGTCTCAACTGAAGAATAGGCAAGCTTTCGCGCCATAATTCGCTGCTCGCCGGTGTAATAGCTCGCAACCACCAGGCGCAAGTCGCCGTGAAACAGGCGGATCAGCCAGGCAAGATAGGCCACGCCGCCGCGAATATTTTGGGGAATCACGAAGCGGTTGCGAACGCCCAAGCGGTAAGCGGTCTCGGGCATCAGTTGCATCAACCCCACGGCGCCTTTGTTCGATACCGCGTAAGGGTTCCACCCGGATTCGACTTCGATAATGGCGTCCACCAGTTCCACCGGCACCTGATACACAGCCGCGTAATACGCTGCCCACTGGGCCGAAACTTCGGCCAGGGTTTGAGGTCCGGCTGCCTTCGCAGTCGTGCCCCATAACACCACGAGCGCACCCATGTAAACCACATAGCCGTGTCTCAAGTCACTGCCGCCTCCGTTGTTTCGAATCGCGCCTGTCTCTCCTCTGTTAACTCATCCCGATAGCGCTTCGAGTCGAAGACCAAGCCCTCAAAACCCTCCCGCATCAGCAACCGTTTCCGGTCAGCTTGGGTCTTGGCTAACAGCGGCAATAGCACGTCCCGCTGCTCGGACGAAATTTCATCAACCCCAAGAATCTCAAGTGCTTTCGCAAGGTCGAGCATCTCGGCAATCGAGGGCGGCTTCTCCATGTTCCAGCCGCGGAGCGCGCGCGCCAAGCCCGCGAGCTGCATCCTCAAGGCTTCACTTTGTCCTTGGGTTTGAAGGGTCAGGATCTCCACTTCGCGTTCGACCGTGGGGTACTCGAATCGCAGGTAAAAACACCGGCGCCGCAAGGGGTCGCCCAGACGGCGCTCTTCATTGGAACTCAGGACCACAAAGGGAATGGCCTCGGGGTCGGCCTTGATCGTACCGAGCTTTGGCACCGTCACCTGCCAGGCGCTCAGAATCTCGAGAAGCATCGCTTCGAAGGCCTGGTCCACCTTGTCGAGTTCATCGATCAGCAGGACGCAGGGCCGTTCGCTATAGCCCAAAGCTCTGACGAGAGGCCCCTCGGAGAAAAAGTCGAGTGAATGCAGGCCCTCGCGGATATTCTCCCAGTCGTCGCCCAGGCGCTCGCCCTGGGTTCTGAGGAAGAGGTTCTGCAGGGCTTCGTCGAATTTGCCGATGGCCTTTTCTTCGGTAATCCCTTCGTAACATTGGAGCCGCTCGACGACGGTCCCCGCTGCTGCCGCGATCGCGTAGGCAAGTTCGGTCTTCCCGCACCCCGGCGGCCCTTCGACAAGCAACGGCTTCTGCATCCGCGCTGCGAGATAAGCCACTTCGAGCGCCACCGGGTCAAGCACATACCGGACGGCGCGAAGTTTCTCCGATAGTTCCGCGAGGGACTTAAACATTGCGTCGTTGAGCCTAAAGCCAGAAGAGCGAACAGGCCAAACTCCCGCCCCTCGAAAGGCTCGACAGGCCGCGTCAAACCCGCGCAAATCCGCGCGGGAACGATTCCGAACAAGCTATGAAAAACTTCTTGCTACATTTTCGTCTCGCGGTGTCCTTCGAAGGCGACCGCAGCGGGGTGCGTGGAGAAAAGAAAAACGAACAAGCTATGAAAAAGTTCTTGCTACATCTTCGCCAAATCGCCTCAGGCATCGGGGGCGGGGCTGCCCACCGGAAGAGAAGGTAGAAGGCGTGACAAGTCCCTGTTCCGGAATCCCCACTCTCCACCGAATTCCGGCGACAGAGATAATCCCAGAAAAAATTGAACAAGCTATGAAAAAGTTCTTGCTACACTATCCCCCTCTGCTCGGATGTTATTTGCGGCCTCCAAGGTAGCCGAGCGCCGGAGTTGCCCCGCCCGCGTTGATTGGAATTGGAACTTTGCGGCATAGTTTGAAAGAGTTGCGCCGACGGAGAGGGTTCACCGCAAGAAAGGCCCGAATTTTGACAGATTGCGCGTCCGGCATAAGACTGGGCGTGTGGAAACACTTCGTGATCGCCTCCACGCTTGTCTCGATGCTCGTCGGCTCCGCTGCGGCGGCTGGCCCTTCATCCGGAGCTCAGTGGAGATGGCCCTTGAGCCCACTTGCTTGGCGTTGATGGCCTTGCGCCAGGCCCGGCCCGCAAACACGCAGGTCCTACTCGATGCGCAGCGTCCAGACGGAAGCTGGGGATCCATTGCGAATGATGACGAAGCATCAGGTCTGACCGGCCTCGCGTTATTGACCCTAAGCGTACTTGGCACGTCACCCGCCGCCGTAGCCCGAGCGGCGGACTGGCTACTTCATGCCAAAGGCCGAGAAGCGAACTGGCCTTGGAAATGGAGGTTTCGGACAACAGACACACGTGTAGGCTTCGACCCAGATAAGTTCGGGTGGCCGTGGCAAGCAGCCACGTGCAGTTGGGTCGTACCCACTGCCTTCGCTCTGCTCGCCCTCAAACAGAGTTTCCCAGGCAGCCGCAATGGGAAAATCGCTACCCGAATTCGACGCGGCGTCGAGATGCTCCATGATCGGGCTTGTCCGAGGGGAGGGTGGAACGCCGGCAACGGCGTCGTTTATGGCACTCCCATGACGCCGCACGTAGATGCAACGGCCATTGCCTTGCTTGCCCTTCGCAGTGAGCCAGGGAATATATTGATTCGCCGAAGCCTTCGGTGGCTTGAACACCAAGCTGCCTTATGCCCCGCCGCTTGGAGCCTCGCGTGGTCAATTCTTGCGCTCCAAGCTTACGACCTGCCGGTAGCTTCGTTGCAGCAGCGTCTGATGAGCGTTGCGGAGCCCATCGAAGCCAGCGACACGGCAACTCTGGCGGTTGCGGCTTTGGCGCTTGATTGCACGGTGTCCGGTAACCCCTTCAAGGTGATCGCTTGACCCTTCGGGCCACATTTGCAGGCCGGCTTGGCACCGGAGCCGGCACCATAATTTCCTTACCTTTTCTGGTACCGCGTTACGACTGTGACCGGAGACCGACTCGCTCGCGTGTCGCAATCCTGCCCGCGACCGAATATTCCGAAAAGCTGGCAGGCATCCTGTGGGATGGACTCAAACTGTTCAACCTGAATGTCGCGGGCAGATCAGTTCTTCTCAAACCCAACCTTGTTGACCATATTCCGGGAGCCGTGATCAACACGCATCCACTACTCGTCGTTGCGGCGGTTGAGTGCTTCCGGCGTTTGGGAGCCAAGACCGTAATTGTGGGTGAGGGGCCGGGCCATCAGCGGGACACGCAACTGGTTCTCGAGACGTCCGGCTTGGCACGATACCTGAAAGAACAGCAAATCCCGTTCGTTGACCTCAATCGTGATGATGTGACGAAAGTTCGACTTCGGGCCGACTATTCACGCCTCAAACATCTTTGGCTGCCGCGCACCGTGCTTTCGGCGGATTTCGTCGTGTCCATGCCCAAAGTGAAAACTCATCACTGGAGCGGTGTGACCTTGAGCATGAAGAATATGTTTGGGGTGATTCCAGGAGTGAAGTACGGCTGGCCGAAGAATTTGTTGCATTGGCGAGGCATCCAGCAATGCATCGTTGATCTTGTGGCGACCGCGCCGATCCACTTCGTCATTGCGGACGCTATCGTCTGCATGGAAGGGAATGGCCCGCTCGCTGGAACCGCCCGGCGGCTGGATCGAATCGTTCTCTCCGACGACCCAGTTGCCGCCGACGCAACCTGCTGTCGGCTGATGGGTCTCGTCCCCAAGCGCGTCCCGCACATTTGCGAAACAGCGAAGTTCCTCGGCAACGCTGCCCCCGAGCGGGTAGATCAGCTGGCCTCGCCGGTTACGTTTCCTATTGTCCCTTTCTCCACCGTCCCAAATTTCGACCATTTGCGACGGATTCGCGGGTCCAAGTAACGGCCACTGGCCTACTCCAGCGGATTAACTTCCTATCAGGAAATCCCGCAATTTCCAAGGAGCGCCCACAGCCCGTGGCGACCAACCAGGGATTGTGCTAACCTTCGTTGAAACGATGAGCCTGAAGAGTCCGCCAGAGTTTCCATATCCGTCCAAGGTATATCCCCCGCTGAATAGGTGTGCATATTGCCTATCAACAGCGAATCTATCGAAAGAGCACATTATTCCCTTTGGCTTTGGAGGACAGTTAATTATTCCGAAGGCCAGCTGCAAAGCACATCGGGAGTCAACTTCGAAGTTCGAAGACTTCATCCTTCGAAAATACCTCTGCGCGCTGCGTTCGCATCTTGGCTTGCCGTCACGCAAACCCGCCGACCGCCCCGACGGATATGTGCTCAAGTTACGACGCGGCAGTCACTCTTGGAAACAGAAAGTGAAACTAGCGGATCATCCGGGCTTTGTGCGGTTTATGATGTTTGCAGAAGGACCGGGGCGAGTCGCCGGACGCCCCCGCGAGCAGGCAACCTGGTCTGTTCGGTTCATCAATGCCGAAATATTTCCCGATATCGTCGTGAGACTTGCTCGCCTCGGCGCTGATTCATTTGAGGACGCCGTTTCGATAAATGCAATGGACCTCGCGAGGCTGATCGCGAAGATCGGGCATTGCTTCGCTATTGCTGAGCTTGGGTTCGATGCATTTGAGGAATTGTACGTCACCCACCTCGTAACCAGTGAGGCAAAGGATTGGAACTACTGGGTTGGCGGTTACGACCGCGGTCGCAACGTTGTGGCTCGCGAACTTCACGAGCTAAGATTTCTGCGGCGAGGCGATGACCTTTCCGTGATCGTCCATTTGATCGTTCCATATTGCCCGAGGTACGGTTATGAGGTCGTTGTTGGGCGGCTTCGACCGAATGTGCAGATTCCACTCGCCATCGAAGAGCGGTCTGCGCTGTCGAGTCCGAACCGAGTCAGAGGGATTTTATACAGAGCGTCTTAAGTAATACAGCATAATTTGCGTAAAACACGGTTCGGATGTTTCCAAGCTTCCATCTGTGCGCTTACGGCTGCGGTCAGGTTTTCGAGCTTGGGAAAGTATTCGT
>JAKAWN010000338.1 GCA_021827245.1 Acidobacteriota bacterium
CGAGCTTTTCCGTGTTCTGAAAGACCTGCTGCTTCGCGTTTGGGAGAGCCCGTTGATCCGCTAGGCGGCGGCTCTGATGGCTAACGGGCCGCTCGGAAATCAAGTGGTCCGCCCGGTGGCGCATCAGATACACGCTTTATAGTGTCTGCAGTCTCGCGGAGCGAGAGGCCCGTTTTGACCTTCATATCCCTCGGCCCGTCGCCATCAATCGCATCGGACCTCGCTGGATGGTTCTGGAGCAACGCCATCCCAAACCTTCTCTGCTACGCTGATCGCAGATATTAAAAATCAATCTCTGCGTCACCCGCGAGACATTGAAGAAATGGCGAAACGCCCCGTGCGAAGGCCGGGCCACAAGGAAAACCTGCCCTTTCGACGAGCGCCGGAAGCTCTGAACGTTACGAAACCAGATAGGCCATTGCTTAGGCAAACGGGGAGGCGTATATTGCCGGTTGACCTGAAAGTCAAAACGGAAATTTCGGCTGAGGCGAGTTCAACTGAGTATCGAGAGCGCATGCAGGGAATTCGCACATGGAAAGGAAATCGCGGATGAGAACGTATTCCAAAGGGGTATTGTGCCTGGCCGCGATGCTGACGGCGCTGACCGGTCTGGCGGCAAAACGCAACCCGATCGTTACGGTGGCGCAGGGGAAGCTCGAGGGCCGGTATTGGCCTGGCGGGCGTGGGGCCTATTTCAAGGGCGTCCCGTTCGCCCAGCCGCCGACCGGCGATTTGCGATGGCGCGCACCCGAACCGCCCAAATCATGGACGGGGATCCGGCAGGCCGCCACATTCGCACCGGCGTGCGCGCAGGAGCATGCAGGCGCGTGGAACTCTATTGCGGCCGAAACCGGCAGCGAGAATTGTCTCTATCTGAACATCTGGACGCCGGAATGGCCGCCCACGCGGAAATATGCGGTGATGGTCTGGATTCACGGAGGCGGCAACGAGGGCGGCTGGGCGGGGGCGCCTGTATTTGATGGCGAGCCGCTAGCTCGTCACGGGGTGATCGTCGTGACGATACAGTACCGGCTGGGCTTGTTTGGGTTTCTGGCTCTGCCCGAGCTGACCAAGGAATCCCCTCATCACACTTCCGGCGATTACGGGATCATGGACCAGATCGCCGCGCTCGAATGGGTGCACGAAAACATTTCGCGGTTTGGCGGCGATCCGAGCCGGGTGACCGTCTTCGGGCAATCGGCCGGCGCGCTCGATACGGGGATTCTCCAGACATCGCCACCGGCGAAGGGCCTGTTCGCACGGGCGATCCAGGAAAGCGGGCCGGTGGGACTGGGCGGACGACCGCTGCCGAGCCTGGCCGCATCGGAACGAAATGGTGAAAGACTCGTCGCCGGCTTGCACCCACCCTCGGCCGATCCGTTGAAATATCTGAGAAGCCTTTCCACCGAGGCGATCATCAAGGCCCAGCCACCCTATTTGCACGGAGGGATCGGGCCGAACGTGGATGGCTACGTGATTCCGCGTGACCCGGCCGAGGCGTTCGCCGCCGGTGAAGAAACCGCGACGCCGTTGATTATCGGCAACAACGCCCGGGAAATGACCGCGCCGGGCGGGCCAAGCGCGCTGAAGAAGGACATCGAGGCGTTTTATGGAAAGTACGCGCCGCAGGCGCTGCGATTCTACGGGCTGGCCGGCAACCCTCCGGCGTCCACGTATCCGCCGTACGGCGACGCGAACGCCCAATACCAGACCGACATGCTGTTCCGGTGCCCGACAGTGAACGAGGCGAGCGAACACAGCCGGGTCGCTCCCACCTATGAATACGAATTCTCGCTCCCGTTCCCGGGCAGTCCGGCCCAAGGGGCAGTCCATTCGACTGAGTTCGGATATGTCTTTGGCACGTTCGGCCTTATCGCGGGATCAGCGACCGGGAACCAAATCACAGCACTGAGCCGGGCTCTGGACCAATGGTGCGGTTGCGGTTGGGCTGGATCGAACCTCGGAAACCAAATCGGCGCGGTTACTCCCGCGGAAGCCAGGATTTCCGCGGACATGCAGGCCTACTGGACAAATTTCGCGAAAACGGGCAATCCGAACGGCGCTTCCCTGCTCGAGTGGCCCGAACATAACACCGCGTCAAAAAAATATCTTGAAATGTCGGATCAGGGCCTGGTGGTGAAGGAAAAGCTGCGCAGTGGCATCTGCACGATATACAAAGATGCCGTCGTGGAACACAAAAAGAACGCGACCCACGAAAAGAACTGAAAAATCAGGATAAACAGTCACACGGGGCTGATGAAACTTCATCATTCTGTGTAGCCCCTTTTCTGATCGTGCTGCCCAACGGTTCCGCGCATACACCTCATGAATCGGGCGGGCATGAATTTGTGACACATTGCGCCGTTTGCCACGCCGGGGACGGCTCCGGCAGTGCCATTGGTCCTTATTGCAAATACACGTTGAATAGGCGTGCCTTCGGTCCGCGAGGAGGTTCGCATGGGAAGCTTGAGCTTGCCTGAGAACTTTTCCACCTCTATATGATCTATACACGAAGGCGGTGAACCGGCCAAACCTCCAGGAACTTCGACCTTATTACGAAGATTTGATTTCAAGGTACTTTCCCTCCGAGTTGCGGTGGTAAAATCGCTTGCTCCAGGCGGCAGGAATCTTTGCAGGTGCTGCGGGATCGAGGCGTAGAGTGAAAACATCGATGGTGAAGGCCATTCTTACCGACAGCCAGTTCTGGGTTCCGGTTGTGGTGCTGGCTATCGGGGTCCTGTTGCTGGTTTACGTTCGATAAGGGAGCAAAGCGACTGACCCGGCAACTCCATTCTTCCAGTGTTTCGCGACCGCTGCATTCGCTGGGCGTACTGTGCGGGCTGGCGGCCGGCGCCTGGCTGGGAGCCGCCGAAGCCCCCGCCAAGCTCGTTACGCTGGGCATCTCACCCTTCATTATTTCCCTTGGTATGGTGGGCGGTGTATTTGTGGCCCGATGGACGGTTCCCACCGTCATGAAGGGCACCGAATATGTTGTCGTCGACTTGCGCGCCAAAGCCCATCTGATTGTGTGGGCCGTTCTGGCGGGGGCGCTCTGGGCCGTAGCCAACACCCTGACGGTATTTGCCATCCGTGACGTCGGGCTTTCCATTGCTTTCCCGCTTTGGAACACCAACTCCCTGGTTGGCCTCTTCTGGGGCTGGTTCTTTTTCCGGGAATTGCGCGGCGCAGGAAAGAAGGCGCAGTCGAAAGTAGTGGGTGGCGCCATCGCGATTGCGGGCGGCGCAGTGCTGCTGGCCTACGCGTCGGCTACAGCCCCGCTCGCCACGTCCGCTCACGCCGCGGCGGGAATCCTGGCAGCGCTCGGAGCCGGCCTGCTGTGGGGCACGATGTATATCCCTTACCGAAAAGCGTACCTGAGCGGCATGAATCCTCTTTCCTTTGTCACGGTCTTCACGGTGGGCGAACTCGGAACCGTGGCGGCGCTGGCCCTGGCTTTTCGCGGCGGCCTGCATCCCGTGCTGATCGATCTGGCGAAGGCGCGCCCGGCGCTCTTTTGGCTTTTCCTCGGCGGTTTCTGCTGGGTGCTGGGCGACCTGTTCCAGCAGTACGCCGCAAAGTATATCGGCATAGGGCGCGGTATCCCGCTCTCCAACACCAACCAGCTTTGGGGGCTGGCATGGGGTGCGCTGGTTTTCAGCGAACTGGCCGGGCGCGGCACATCGGCGCAGGTGATGGTGGTTGCCGGCTCGGTGATGATGATTCTCGGCGCACTGGCCATCAGCAGCGCCGCTGCGCCTGCCTCGGAACACGTTTCATGGAGCGAAGCAATCGAACGTGAGTGCGACCGCTACGGCCTGGACCATGACGAAGTCTTCCGCTCCCAGGCGGGCGAAGATGTAATGGCGGACCGAGCCCACGGCTGGCGTTGGTGGGACATTGCCATCGTCGCTGCCGCCGTCGGGATTTTTGCCTGGCTCGCCCAAGGCACCCGCCGCCCGCCCATTGCCCTGCATCCCGTGTGGATCGTCGTCTTGCTGGCTGTCACTTTGGCACTCCTCATCGTCGGCAGTGTGCTGCTGTGGAAACGAACAAGGTTTTCGTAGCCATCGTCACCATCAACGGGTCCAAGCGCCTTGAGTGCGCAAGGTGGCTTCCGGGGCACGAAAAAGGGAAGCTGGTGGCCCGATCATCCATTCTGTCATGGTTAGGCCAACGCTACATCCCCATGCATCTCACGGTGCGAACCTCACCCCGATGCATCGGAGCCGGGCTGGCAAAATTCCTGATCATACATCCCATCCCGAAGTCTGAGATAAAGCCCGATGCCTCGCTTGCGGGCCAGTGCGATCCTGCACGCATTTGCAAAACGCCAGGAGGCGGTCGGCTGGTCCGGGGCGCGGATGGTAATTACTGTCCCTTGCGGCAGGGATGAATCCTTGCCCTTTCGAATCGCCCAGCGGGTACTCTAATTTCCACCCATTAAAGCTTTATCGGACACGGTGTGGTGATATGGTGTAGACTCTGCTGGGCTTGTGAGAACCTTACTTCGAACTTCATTCTAACTCTCCAGGCACAACCATCTTGCAGTCATAGGAGGGCTTTTGGCAAAGGTCGTACTGGTTAATCCTTCGATGTGCACCGTGGGCTACAGTTTTATTACGCCGCGGTGGCTTTTTGTTATTGCTCAGGCAACGCCCACCGAACTGGTCGGCGATCCGATTCTGGTGGACGAATCCGTGGAAAAGTTCAACCCCCAAACCGTGGGTCCCGGAGACATCGTCGGGATTGGAATCACCACAGGCAACTGCATTCCCGGGTACCGCGTAGTGAGAGAGGCGAAGGCTCGTGGCGCAACCGTCATAGTGGGCGGAATTCACGCCACGATCTTCCCCCAGGAACCGTTGCAAAAGGGCGCCGACGCCGTGGTGACCGGCAGCGGCGAGGTGGTGTGGGGCCGGGCCGTCCAGGATGCGATCGAGAAGCGTTTGCAGCAGAAGTATGTGGGCGGGCGAATCGCCGGTGAGGATATGCGAAAAGCCCGATGGGACCTTCTCGACGCCACCAAGTACGTTTTCCCTTCCGTTCAAACCGTGGCGGGATGCCCGGAAAACTGCAGCTTCTGTTCCGTCTGGGTGACGGAAGGGCGGACACCCCGGCAGCGTCTGAGCGAGAAAGTCATTGAGGAAGTGAATGAGCTGCACGATCTGGGTTTTCGGTACATCGTCTTTGCGGACGACAATTTCAATCCCGCGACCCTGGGGAGAATCGCCCGGGAGCCCGGTGAAAACAAGAGGCGTGAGTTTGAGAAAATCCGCGAGGAACGGTTGAAGTTTTTTGACGAATACGACCGCTCGGTGCCGAAAGATATGTACGCCTTTGCCCAGATGACCACTGAGGCGACAACCGATGAAGAATACCTCCAGGCGATGTACCAGAAGATGCGGATCCGGGTGGCGCTGATCGGAGTCGAGTCCTTTTCAGAAGAAGGATTAAGGAGCGCTGGCAAACTGTGGAACCCGGTCGGGGAGAGAATGGTCCAGGCCATCCAGAAGATCCAGGACAGCGGCATTTTCGTTTTGAGCTCGATCATTTGCGGCCTTGAATCCGATACGGTCCAAACCATCCGAACCATGAGAAATTTTGCGACCGAGTCGGGCACCCTGTTTGCCCAGTTTACGGTCTTTAACCCGTACCCAGGAACCAAGGACTTTTATGAGATGATGAGCGACCGGAAGAACCTTGCCGAGCCGGACTTCCATCCCAAACATAGAACTCAAATCCTCTATGACGACTACTGGCTGAAACCGCTGAGGCCGGTTGACATTATCAAACATCCGAACATCAGCACGAGTGACCTGCACACCGAGAACAAGAAGTGCTGGGACAGTTTTTACTCGCTGGGCGAAAGTCTTAAACGGAGCCGGTGCGGAAGAGCCAGGGGATGGTCCATGCCGGCGAGGCTGACTTACCTCCTTATCTGCCTGCTGTTCAAGCGAGCCTACGCGGGATATGGGATGGCTGCCGACAGTGTTCGAAGAAAGAAAAACGGGATGGTTACCAAGCTGATGATCAAAGCCGCCGTGGGCTCTTTTAACCGTTATCACCGCGAGAAACGCATGCGGTTAAGGATGCGCGTCATCCCTGCCTCGCGGGGTGGCGCTGCTCTTGACGCACGAGCAATTCCGGAAGAGGCGGGATTTGATTGAGGCCGAAGCAATAGCTCGTAGCGTTCCCTATCAGGTCCTGATGCGCATGTTCATCATCGATGGCTTCAGGCGCCTCAAGCGTGCAAGTTGACGTTCCACCCGCGACGGGTGTACCGGGCTTTTGGGTTGAGCAGCAAGCGGGCGGAGCATCTCAGGCTTTGTTCTTGGCGTTGCACTATAAACGGCAAGTCAACTACAATGAAGAACTTCAACAGGATGCGCAGCCTGGGCTGGAGCGCCCCGGCGGCATCCAATCGTGCTTCAGCTGTTGAGACGAAAGCACAATCGAAGAACGGAGGATATATGCGGCGTTGGATCATAGGAATCGCAGTTTTAGGCGCTCTTGCGCTGGTAGGCGTCATCCTAAGTCATACCACTACTCTTGCCAGGGGGGCGGCGGAACACGGATGGGAATCGCTTTTTAATGGTAAAAACCTTAAAGGATGGGAGGTTCACAAGGGAGGAGATTGGAAGGTCGAGCACGGGGCGCTTGTCTGTTCGGGAACAACTGCAGGTTGGGTGCAAACTTTGGTACCCTCGAGCAATTACACTCTTAGGCTGCAGTTTTTCGGAAAGAGCACCGTGAACAGTGGTGTGTTTGTGCGGGCACAGAAAGAAGGGCTTCCATGGGTCTCTGGATACGAATGTCAGATCTGGGCTAATATGCCCACCGGTTACAGCACGGGTAGCCTGGTTGGAGCGGTCAAGGCGCGACCCGCCAAGATCCTCTCCGATCGCTGGAACAGATATGAAATAACGGCTAATGGCGATCACTTCGTGGTTGTTTTGAACGGCAAGACCTTGTTGGACGCACACAACTCGAAACACCTGACCGGTAACGTCATTGGCCTGCAATGCGACAAAAACAATCCGATCAAGTTCCGCGACATCATGCTGAGACCTCTGGCAGAGTAACATTCGGCAACGCGCGACCTTTCACCCCTTGTTCTTGCCATTGCCCTGGGAGGGGCGCATCGACTGGAGGAAGGATTTGAGTTCGGCGCGCAGTTCAGCGCGCTCGATTTCGGCCTGATCCAACCGCGCCTCAGCCTTGGCCATGCGGCGCTCGGCCGCCTTGATGACGCGGTCAGCGAACCGCTCCATGCGGTCCATCCGGCGGTTGGAGGCCGCAAGCCGCTTGTTAAAGTCCTCGGCATTTGCCGCCAGCTTTGCCTCAAACTTCGCCTGCTGCACCTCAAGCTTTGCCTGCTGCTCGACGATGAAATTCATCGTGTTTACGAGCCGCTGCCATTCGCGTTCGGTCACCGTTCACTCCCAGTCTTTATCGAAAAATTCTAACCCAACTTCCGCGGTCCCAGGCGATTTTTGAACGTTTTTGGAAAGCAACCCATTTGTTTTCAATATCGGCATTCCAAAGGCTCAAAATAGTGACGAATAAATCTACCG
>JAKAWN010000012.1 GCA_021827245.1 Acidobacteriota bacterium
GGTGGTGGTCAAGTGGCTGCGCGAATTCCATCTCACCCATGCCAGAAAGGCATTTGCGCGCGAAGTGCGTTTGCTGCAACGAAAGCTGCGAGGGTTGGTTCCACTACTTTTCGCCGATACGAATGCGCAGCGTCCCTACTACGTAATGCCCTTTTTCGGCGGTGGAACCTTGACTCAATATGCTGGTCGGCTCGGCGAGAGCCAACTGCAGGCTGTTGGAACGGAATTGGCTCGGACTTTGGCCGACCTTCACGGTGCCTTCGAGGCGCATGGCGATGTGAAGCCGGACAACGTTCTCGTCAACCGAGAGGGGCGAGTTGAACTTGCAGATCCCCTGGGGAACGGAACTGTTTTCACTATCTTATTTTCAGCAAATCACGGCGGCACCCCAGGATACTGGGCACCAGAAGTGCGCGCTGGAGGGCCGATTTCGCGCACCGCAGATGTATATTCGTATGGTGCCACAATGTATCATCTGCTCACTGGTTGGAGACCCCAGGACGGTCAGCAGCTTGACGTCGAGTTAGAGGCGTCCGGAGGAAGTCCCAAGATCCGAGAGATAATTTCCGCTTGTTGCCGCTCTAACCCGAATGCACGACCGACTATGCACGATGTCCTTCGCATGCTTCGCGGCGAACAATGGGCCCAGATTGAAGTGCAACGAAAGCAATCTCAGCAGCTTGTTGCCGCGGCGTGCGCCCTTGGGCTCCTTGTGGTCATCGGGGCCGCAGCGAAGACTTGCCCGCCACACTCGCCTGCAAGCATCTGATAGATAGAGCAGGAACAGGATTCTGCTGGCCGCGTCTCTTGCCGGTTCAACCCTTTTCGACGCGCACAAGGCTTTCCAGACCCAAATCGCGGAGGGCTTGGCGAATCTCAGCCTCGACGTACTGGAGGTCCTTCGCCGAGACGGTCAGCGACGCGTCCAGGCTGAGCGATAGGTCCGTGCCGGCTGTCCGCAGCTTTGGCAGAAGCCGCGTGCCGAGCCTGTTCCATTGTTCGGGCGGAACGGGCCCACGAAGAGCCAAATGCACCTGGGCATCCGCGGCAGGTCCGGCCGCCGGAGCAGCGGGAACCGGAGGTGGCTGTAACACCAGTTCACTCGGCGTATGGGCAGCCCCAGGTACGCTCTGTTCTTCTGCTGCAGCCGCTGGCCCTTGCGTCGCCTTCTGAAGCTCCGCAGCGCGCGGGGCCTTCATCAAAAACGTCTTGCCGTCGAACAAAACCTCTTCCGGCCCAATAGTCTCTTTCCACCAAACTCGCTCGAAGCCGCCGTCGTGCGGCCCCGAACCCAGGCCGAAATCCCCCCTTTCGACGAAGCCGACAATCTTTCGGCGCAATTCGGCTTCCGGTTCGGGTAGGCGAATCAAACTCCCGTCTAGGAACGCCTGACGGAGCCCATTGAGAGGCCACGCACCGCTTTCTTTCAATGCCGGTGGCCAGTTCCGCTCGATGTAGCCAGCGCCCACGGACTCATTGAGCAGTCCTTCGGCCTTCAACGCCGCAATGACCCGCCCTCCCAAGCTCACGCCGCCACTCGAATGGCCGGCACCGAGGTCAATCACTCGCAAGCCGTCAGCCGCTGAAGGGTCCGCCGTTATGAGATACCGATAGCTGGCCCAAACCTCGCCCTGCAGATCCCCTTCGGCTTCGCGGATGCTAGTTGTGACTTCCGTGCGCTCGGTCGCATCGAAATCGGTTCCCAAAAGGCCAGAGGAGAGATCGCCCGCCACTCTCTTCCAAGCCAAATACTGCTCAGCTTTTTCGCGCAAAGACTTCCCCGGCTTCCGGATAATCCACACCAGTGCAGCCGGATAGAATCGCTGCGAATTACCCCGCGTGTGCGTCCACGAAGCAACCTTCTTGCGTGTCTCACCTTCCTCATCCCAATCCAAGTCCGGATCTGCGACCACTAGAGTCAGCCTGGGCGTGTCGGGAACGTCATCGCCATTCGTGACGAGCGGCTCCCAGGGCAAAACGAAAGTTGCGCCCGATTCCAATTTCACGCTCCGACCCTTCTCAAACTGTTCCCTCACGCAGTTCCGGATCGCCTTGGCCACTTCCCCTTCGTCTAGGCCGGCCTTGCGATCGCCCACGATCTTCTTGAGAGTTGGCTTGTAGCCGATGCGGTAGCCATCCGTCCCCACACGCCGGATGAAAAAAGCGCGTTTTTCCAGCGCAATTGCCGCGTTATCAACGGATGTCGAGTCCGAGTCTGGCTCGCCCAGGGCGAAACGCAACTCGGGCAGGTGGGCAGCTTTGTCGGTTGCGACGCCGGTGGATTCAAACAAAATCGCCGTGCCGACGCGCCGGTGAATATCCACAAGTGAGCCGTTGCCCTTCCTGCTGGCATCCAGGGCTCTTGCGTGGCTCGAGTCTCCTGCGATGTCCACTTCAATTGCGGGCAGCAACCGCTGCTCGCCCAATTGTCCAAGAATCGCAGCTTGAAACTCGGGCACGTGCAAGGGCGCTGAGCCGAGTGTGATCAATGGCTCTTTCCTTGCGTAGCGGAAGGCCTCTCGTCCGGCCCACGAGATCCACTGAGCAAACATCGCCAGTGTGCCGCGGGTACGCTGGTAATGCGGCAGCCCCTGCCATTTCCGCTGGAACACCGAAATGGTCGCAGGATGGAACGGATAGGCGGCTTCGAACCGCGCCCGAAGGTGCTCACGCGCCTTGGCGTCCGTGGTAATCGTGTCCACGGCCGTCCATTCCGGTGGCAGTTGCGCCCGCCGGTCGAAGCACCAATCCGCGTAGGCCTTGGCCACGGCCTTCCGAACCGAATCCTTGCCCAGATCCTCGAAGAGCCTTCGCCGCACGACCTCGCTGATCTCGCCTTCGTCATTCGCGATCAGGTCCTTGGCCACGCGATGAACGATCTTATCGATCCGGTCTAGCCACATCTGGTCGAAATCGGTCATTTCAACGGGGCTGCGCGGCAAGCTCAGCATGGCGGCACAACCTGGAGCTCCGGTCATTGCGCGCACGACGTTGTCCAAGAAGGCGTAGAACGGTTCGGCCATGTCGCGGTGTCGATTGAAGAAATTCAGCACTTCATCGAACAGCAGCATCACACGACCGCCAGCGGCCTGGAAAACCTTCTGCAACGAATCCGTGCCCGGTGGCGAAGTGCGAGCTTTTGGCCCGAGAGCCTCGACGCCAGCAGCTCCAGCCACCTGCCGCGCCATATCAATCCAAGGCGTCTCTTTGCCTTCGGCTGGATCCCAGGCATTTCCAACGAAAACGGCCACCTTGGCCGCAGGCAGCCGGGTCAGGCCCCCGCTCTTGAGCAGGGACTGGACGCCGGGATCTCCGGCCGATTCCTTGGGATGTTTGACGAGGTGGTAGAGCGCGGTGAGCGTGTGCGTCTTGCCGCCGCCGAATTGCGTGATCATGCTCAGGACGGGGGGCGTGCCCTGTGTCTCGCCGTCGAGCCTGCGCAAGACCAGTCCCAACTGCTCATTCAGCGCGCGAGTGAAACACGTGCGATCGAAGAATTTGCGCGCATCGCGATAGTCCTCCGGCGCCGTGCCGGCGACGACCTGCTCCAGCGCAATCGCAAATTCGTCAGGATTGAACGAGCGTCCTTCTCGGACTTCCGCTCGCGGCATCGTTACCTTGTACCAAGGCTCCATCGAAAACCGATCCCTGTTTCGAACCTCGGGCCAAAGTCTACCGCAGTGCCCAGGTTCTGTTCATAGGGCTTGGTGCCAAATTCGCTAAGGGCCGACCTTCCGTGCTGCGTGGATCAGGACCAATGCATCCAACACGGCTTGCGACAACGCGCAGGCAGCGTCCATGACACGAAGATTAGCTTCCCAGAATACGTTGGAAACCGGCCGCTGCCTTGCACGCGAGAATTCGGCAAGAACGTCGGCCAAATGTTGGTCCTTAAGGTGGACCCCCCTCCCTTGTTTCTCCCCGAAGGGGGAGAAAAGCCGGATCTTTTCCGCACGCACATCGCAATCCGACAAATCCACTTCAACGGTGGCTTCGAAGGGCAGCACATGATGAAAAGCGTGGTTTCTTGCTTCCGAAACAACCGCTTGATACTCATCCAGCTTTTCTTTGCGTCCCAGCGCCGCCCATGGCAGTGAAGCGAAGGCGTTGTAAAGCGCCCACTGTTTGTCCACAGTGCACCAGAAGACGAGGGGTTTTAGGTCACAAACGCTCATAAAGAGGAAAAGTAGTGGAAGCACATCGGCGCTGAAGTTGTACGCGATTCTCAGCACCTCGTGGAGTGCTTGGCCATTCGTGCCAGAACTTTGGAGCAGCTTGAGGGCTTTCCGGTATTCGGTTGTTTGACCGAGCAGGGAGTCCACAATCTGTCCAAGTGTGGTCTCCTTCGGTGTGACTCCTTTTCCCTTTGGTATCACGACCTCCGTGGTCGCTCCGTCCAACAAGGCGTCGTATGCCTTTGCGATTTTTCGACGATCTTCGGCACCCAGGCCACCCCGCTCGCTCAGATCGGTGCTGATCCTGTCAAGCAAATCCTCGATCGGCATTATCCTTTTCAGGGCGTAAATGCCGGCTTCCACCTTCTCGAAGTCCTCGGAGAGCGATGGCGAAAGCCGAAGCTCATTGACGCCATCTGCATCGACCGACTGCGCGGAAGGCCGGAGTCCTTTAACTGTGCCAATGAGGACAAAAACCAAATCACCCACCGAAGCGAGTTCCTGGGAGATGGCGTCGTGAAGGGAAACAGTCTGGGGAACATCTTCGGACGCGAGAAGCCGGTAGTGAACCTTCAGTGTCTGGTCCTGTAGTACGCCAACTGAGTCCGAAGCGATCCGCTTTCCGGCCAAGGAAACCTTGGCCGCAAGCCGTTTCTGAGACTGAAGTGTCTTGACAAACCGTTTCTCCCGATAAAGGAAAGAGCTATTGATGATGAGTTGTAGATCGTTGCGATGGCCGATGGCCTCAACGGTTCCAGCGTCCGTCTTTCCTATCTGCTCGATAGTAGTCTTAACCGCGGTCT
This sequence comes from Acidobacteriota bacterium, assembly GCA_021827245.1. The sequence goes on from JAKAWN010000012.1 coordinate 4,979, forward strand.
GAATCTTGTTCTCTATCGCAATTCGTGGGCTGGGCAAGCGACCTCCTCACCTCGGCACGGCCAGGAGCATAGCATCGAGGAGGCGTTTTTCCTCGGAATCCTTCGGGTAAAGTGCTGAAAGAGCATTCGCCAAGCGCAGGAAGTCGGGGCTGCGATCGATCTCGGCTTCGATCAGCGAGCGCAGCGCCGTGGCCTCGCCTCGCGCCTGGAGCAGCATGGCTGCGTGGACGTGATCGAGCGTTGTGCGATCAGGGCGGGGAGCCAAGGCTTCGGCCTCTTCACGTTTCTTCCCTCGGCCACGATGAGCCGCGCCTGACTGTTTGGATCTCGCCGCACCTTCCGGTTGTTCCGGAAAAAGCATGAACTGCAGATCGCGACCGCCAGTGCGTTCGAGCGCCCGGGCGACGGCATGGGCTCCGGTCGTGCCGAAAAGCTGGCCTTCACGCTCGTAGACCGGGAGTAAGCGCACAATGCCCTTTTTCACCTCGATGATCCGCCCATCCCAATTTTCGAGATGAATTCCCAGTGGCTGGGCGAAACGGCGAACCACGTCATAGATCAACGTGTAGCCCTTTGGGGCCTTCCCGGAAACCTCTTCTTCATCCTCTTCCGCCTCGTCCTCCTCAGGGTCGGCTTCCGCAGCGCCGCCAGCGCTCCCATTCGTCGATTGCAATGTCCATAGGAAAAGAGCTGTCAGCCGAGCGTCTTCTTCAAGCGCGCCCGCTGCGCCGTTCCGCGCCCCGGCCTCGGCCATGCCCAAGACCTGTTGCAACGCCGCCCGGCCCACGACCTCCCACACCTTTTCGAGGAATTCCGCCAGCTTGACCTCGCGCCCGTCAGCGGTTTCCACCTTTTCGTAACTGCTGAAAAGTTCCAACGCCGGACCGATACAAGAGAAAACGAGGTCGGCTCCTCGAATCCCTTCACCTGATAGTCGTTCCATCCAATCCCCAACGCGCTTCGGCAATTCACGGAGGATGTCTTCCCATCCCCCGGCCCCGGCGTTTTCGTGCCGGGGACGACAGACGAGATGAACGCTGGCAGCCAAGGCGGCGGATTCCCGAGCCCGCAGCCGATTAGCCATTTCGGTTGTAATTGGCCATGACGCCGTAACTGTCCAGCCCCCCTTCAACATACCTGAAATCAAGGCCTCCCAACCTTCCGTCGTCTTGTGAGCAAAGACCACGGAACCTATTCCGTCGCGTTGTAGGGCCCTATCACCTTCGGTAAACGCAGCGGACATCGAAGACTCAAAGTAGGCTTTGTCCTTTTTTCTGCCTTCAGACGTTGTTTTGGTCTCATCTTGAACGATCTCAGGACTCTTGGGTGTGAGCGAATTCCCGGGCTCGAATCGGTTGTGGAACAATGGGCCGTCGGGCGATGCCCGGCGCAGCCAGACATAAAAGAAGTCAGAGAGGTCGGCGTACGGAACCGCATCATAGTAGGGAGGGTCTGTAAACCATATGGCCACCGAGCCCCCGGGGATGGCTGGTTGGCGAGCGTCAGCTTGATGAGCCTGGCCTGCTCGATCAAAGAGAGTGGTAACCCCTTCCGCACATTGACTTGTTACCTCGAGCGCGTGCGTCCAGCTTCCGGTGGAGTCCGACAGGACCATAGCCTCCGCAAAGTCCCACACCATGGGTAGCGCCTGCCTTCCGTACACCCCCTCGACGGTTTCCATATAGGGTTCAGCGCGCCACCTGCTAAGCGAAGTGCTTCTGTCGAGCACATGGCTGAGCGTCAAACTAGCCACTTCGCCAACGACGCGGTCATCGCCGTGTTTGCTGACTGACCGAGAAAGGGCGAGAAGCGCCAACTTTTGTCGCATTGAAAGGAGGTCGCCCCACTCGAGCATACCGTAACGCTGGACGCGGAATCCCAGAGTGCCAATCGGCGGGAGAGGTTCATTTGGTACGGGGCATAGGCTTTTGCGACCGCCCTTTTCCCATTCGTCGAGGATTTCTTCTAGCTGCCGCTGTGCCTTCCAGACAGCTTGGTAATCAGAGAGCTCCGGCGGGCGGTAGTTTCTGCCTTTTGCATCGTCACTTAGCGTCACAACGGCAAGCAGTCGCGCTCCACCAGTACGCCAGCCTTGTTTATCGAAGATCACATCGGCGCCGCCATGCTGGGCTGCGAGTTGAGCGCGGACTCGATCCGGAGCTAGTGGCTTATTGCACGCAGGGCAGGCCGCTTTGGCTCCGGAGACCGTTCCGCTGTGCACCTCAACCACGGATTTAGGCTCAAAAATCTGGAATTCGATTCGCGGCGTGTCGTCTTTCGGCCGAACCACCTTGTACCTCAGCGCCCGCAACCGCTTTGCCTTCTTGCAAAGCCAAAACGACCGCATCAGCGGAATCTCGGCACCGCAGTTTGCCGCTTCACATCGAACGGTGCGCGCCCAGAGATACGCGATAGGCCGCGACCCATCCGGATCAATCGGATAAAATTCAGCCAGTTCCTTTTTCGCCTCTTCCTTGATCTGCTGCCCGACGCGGCGCAATTCATCGGCCAAGCCAGGTCCGTGACGCGGAATGTCTTCGAGCAGCACCTTGAGAATCAAACAAGCGACCGGATTCAAATCGCTGGCAAAGGCATCGCAGCCGACGCGCAGGGCTTCGAGCGGAATCGAACCGCCGCCGGCGAACGGATCCACAACCAGCGGCGGTTCTTTACCGTGCGCTGCCTTTACAAGGCCTCGGGCGCATTCGAGATATGTGGCATTCGCTGAATTGTCCCAATTGGCGAAATCAGCGATGAACTTCAGGAGGGCTTTCCGCAGGTCGTCCTCTGTCGCGCCCAGGGGAATCATCGGCACGGGACTGAGCAACCGTCGCGCCGCTGCTTTGAATTCTACCGGGCAGTGCTCGTCACACGGATCCGGCAGCAGAAGCGCCATCAGCATCGCTCGACATGCCGCCAGCGGGCGTCGCGCCCACCACAGGTGCAGCGTTGAAGGGTGCCCATGCCGAATAGACTTTTCCCGGGCCGAGTGCTTGCTCACCTCGGCCACCGGAAAATCCATCTCCGCTAGCCGTTTGCACTCCCGTGGAATCACTCGGCGACTCCTGCCGCCGAGAGTATTTCCTCCAAGAACCCTTTCGCATGCACCAAATCGTCGGGCTTGAGGCCCTTTCTCACAACGCCACAAATGGTCCGTTTCCCCGATTCGTTATATTCTTCCTTGTCAACCGAGCAAACCCCCTGGGTGTCTTTGGACAGGTGCAGGCCAGCCTTTTCCGCCTCTTGGATAATCCGGTCGGGGTACGACCTCTCAATTCCCCTAAATGATTTTCCAAGCTTGGGATTAAATGCCGAGTCTGGCCAAACCAGCACTTTGTATGCGTCCTCCGGTCCAAACAGTTTCTCGAACTCCTGTTTTTTGCTAGCCGCGTCCCAGTCAAGGACTACAACGACTGGCGCGTCTGGCTGCCGGTTTTTGATCGCCTGAACGTTCGCCTTGATGTACCTCCTCATTTCATCGTCGCCGCCGGTCTTCCCGGAACCATCTAGTAGCTTGAGATATGTCACCCGGACCTTATCCTTGGTTCCCATGCACTTGAACGCTTCATCGAGAAAGGCGTGATCGAATTCGCCACTCACGAGGACGAGTGGGTCGAGCGGGTAATACAGCAGCGGATGAACCCAATGGGAAACTCCCGCACGCGACAGAAGGTTGAGGGCATCCCTCTTATTCGTGTGAGGGGTGAGCTTGGTCTGACCGGAGTTGAGCGATGCTATGACAACACGGTCTGCATACTGAACAACTAAATCCGAGTGTGTCGTGCACAGGACTTGAAGCCTGCTGGTAGGGTCGCCGGAGATCGAGTGCAGGTAAGACGCCACCTGCGCCTCAAGCGAAGAATGAAGCGAAGATTCGGGTTCTTCCACCGCCCAGACCGCCGCTTGACGCCAGCCGAACTTTTGGAAGTAATCACGGTCAATCAGGTAGAGGGTCTCAAGCATTAGCAGGCTTTGGATTCCCGAACCTTGCGCTGCATCCTCTATTTCAATATCGCCGGTCCCTAGCCGGTAGCCAAAGGCGAAAGCCATCTCGTTCCACGAAGTAGGGGTTGCGAGGCGCACGTCACCGGCGTCCGGGCACGCTCGTTTGAATCGCTTCGCGAGTTCCCCGATCATTTTTTGCGATACGTCTCGGATGGCCTCGAAGGCTTCGTCGCTGCCCTGGGCTTTTTGACCAAGGCGACGAACAAGGACGTCGCGAAGCGCTCGATGCTCACTGCGAATGACTTCGACAGGCAGGACTCGATTCGGGATATAACGGAAATTGACCAATTGCAGAAACTGATCTATTTTCTGGCGCGTCTCGAGGTCGGCACGCGAATTATTCAGATAGTAGGCTGGCGATTGTTCTTCCCGCGTCCATTCTTTGGAAATCTCAAATGTCTTTCCTCCTAGTGCAGCTTCAACGGCCTGCAATCCTTTCCGAAAACGGAAGTGGTCAGGCAAAGAGAAGGCGACGGTTACTTTGATTCGCTTTGCTTTCTTCTTCCGAAGGTCGGGGCGGAAGAAATCGTCGTCGACGTTCACCGCTCTGCCGGGGTCGGTCTCGCCAGTAAAAAATGCGTTCAGGGCCCGCAACACATTCGATTTGCCAGAGTTGTTTAGACCCGCGAAGGCTGTGAAGTCACCAAGCTCTGTGACAGTTTCACCTCGGACGGACCGAAAACCTTTGATCCCGATCTTTGATATGAGCTTCATGCCCCGTCGCTTTTGTCCTGCTGCCTGCTCGGCGACCGCTGGTTCATAGTACCCTCTTTACTACCCTTTTTCAGGGGTATTACTCTTTTTCCGCCAAGTGGCTCCAGGGCCACGACCTAGGCACGTAACGACGCCCTTTTTCTGCATTTCCCGCAGAACGAGACGCACCATGTCGCGGCTGACCCCCGGGCAAGCTCTCTCCACATCGGCTAGGGTGAAGTCGCCTGGAAAGGCCTCGATGACGGCTGACACGAGCGCGGTTTTCGCTCCGCGCGGGGTCTTGATTTGTCCGGCGCGATCTTCGAATTCACGATAAGCACGGCGCAGAACGCCGAGGAAAAAATTTAGCCACGGAACCAGATCATGCTGACCTTCGTGCCATCCCTGCGAGCTTCGATACAACGCGTCGTAGTATGCCTCGCGGGATTCCTCAACGATGCGCTCAAGGCTGATGAACCGCCCGACATCGTAGCCATGCTGATAAAGCACGAGCAAGGTGAGCAAGCGCGAGATTCGCCCATTTCCATCTCGGAATGGATGAACGCAAAGGAAGTCGAAAACGAGGGTGGCTGCAGCCAGTAGGGGATGAACCTCCTTCTGGTCGATCACAGTTCGATAGGAAAGGCACAGTTCATTCACCGCAGCGGGCGTTTCCGCAACGGACACCGGGCGAAAGCGAACTCGGGGTGGCTCGTTTTGAGGGAATTCAACGATTTCGTTTGGTCGCTGCTTCCACTGCCCCGCATCGGCGGCACCCTGGAGGATCGTTGAGTGGAACCTCTGAAGCAATTCAGGGGTAACGGCCATCTTGAGAGCGCCGGTGTGGATCATGTGCAAGGCGCGCCGGTAGCCCTGGATCTCCTCCTCGGAGCGATTGCGCGGCCGCGCGTTGCCTACCACGAGGGGGCGCAGGCGCTCCGGGGCAACAGTGACCCCTTCGATGCGGTTTGAGGACTCAACACTTTGCACCAAAGCCATTTCCTGCAGCGCCTTGAGCATTTGCGGAGACTGCTTGGAGTAAAGCTCCTGGCGACCTTTTGCTTCGGCAATATCCGTCATTAGCCAAACGGTGCCCGTTGGCAACGCAAGGTCACGCAGCCGCCCACCCCGGAACGAAATCACGACTTTCCCCCTTCAACCGCGCTGCCGAATGAAACGGTGTAATGGGCGACTTTGATCACCTCCTGCCAAGGCAGGTTCGCTGGATCTTTAATCGAGCGTAGGCGCGGGGTCGAAGCGCAGCTTGTGACGACGTAGAGCCAATAGCAGTCGCGGCGGTCTTCTGCAACACGATGCTCGTTAGGCGTGAGGATGATCTCGCCTTCGCTGACCGCGAGCCCTTTGACTTCGATCAGGCGAAGCTCGCCGGTGCGGGTGTCGAGGCTGGTGAGATCGTACCCAAGGTCTTTTTCGTGCACGTCGGCAACAGCGCGGCCTTGAGAGCGCTCGTATTCCATTGCGACTTGCATGGCTGTCTGCTCGGTTTCGGGATTCGGCCGCAGGCGACGGAATTCGGGCTTCTCGCGTTCGGGATGCGGGAGCACCAGAGCGGAGGCGATTCGCTCGACCCCTTGAAGCGAGAGAGCCTTTTGGCGTTCGAGTTCATCCCGCCGGCGATCACGCCGCCGAAGTAGTTGGTCTTGCTTCTCATTGGCTATCGCCAACAGGCCTGCGGCGCCTTCTACGCCACGATTCTTTTCCTCCTCAAATCGCGCGACTTCCTGATCAGCGCGGAAGATCAATTCGGTGAGCGACAATTCGACGTGATCCTGGATACGCTTGATTTCGCTGACACGCTCGCCGACTACCTCTTCGAGAAAAGGCTGAAAGGCCTCTTGCTGGAGAAAGGCAGTCGCTTCGGGGATCGTGGCGACCTGCGGCAATTGGTCGGGGGGTAGAGCCGGTTGAAGATCCCCAAGAAAGCCGGGTTCGCGGAGAACCGGCTCACCGTTTTCCCTCACTTCTACCGCGAAAAGCCGTTCGTGAATGATCCTTCCCATCCCGTCAACGACGCGCGCCCGGTAAAAGTCCAAACGCGCTGGCGCGTCCTGGCGAAGGGAGTAGAAGCAAGCGCCTTCGCGGAACACCGGTTGCGCCAATTCATAGGCATTTCGCCGGAGGGCCTCGAACAGCGGATGCCCTGGAGTCACCCATTCCAACTTGTGCTCCTCGGCCACGTGCCGATCCGTGGAAAGACGCGGATAGCGGTTGCTGAGCGACGGCAGGTGCCAATCCTCGTACTGCTCGAATCGCCGGAGGCTGCTGGTTGTCGGACCTGGCTGGAACGTGTGTGGCAGCTTCTGGTAGGGCTGGAGGTCGAGCGATGCATAGGGAGCGGCCTCGGTCAGGAAACGCGCGATCGTTTCCGGCACAACTCGGCGTTCCTGAGCCCGGGCGCGGCGCTCGACCAGCATGCTGAGGTTCAGATTCTTGGTGGCCAAGCCTTCGAGTGCTGTCTGGCAGATGCCTCGGAAACGCTCTTCGCTGACGTCACGAAGGATGCGGTCTTCGAGGTCTTCCTCCTCCATCTTTCCGGCATAGTAATCGCGCAGCACGCGATCAATCTGTGCGGCCGGAAGCACTTCGCCGACGACGTTGAAGACGGCATCATCATTCAGTGCGTCGCGGATCTCCCGGAGCCGTTCGAGCAGGCGCTGCAGGACGTGGCCCTCCACGGTGTTGCTGGCGACGAAATTGAAAATCAGGCAGTCCTCTTGCTGGCCGTAACGGTGGATCCGGCCCATGCGCTGCTCGAGCCGATTCGGATTCCAGGGAATGTCGTAATTGAAGAGGATGTGACAGAACTGGAGGTTGATGCCTTCGCCAGCCGCTTCGGTGGCGACGAGGATCTGAAAATTGCCATCTTTGAACTGCTGCTCCGCCCAGAGGCGGGTGCCTGGGTCGTCTCGCGTGCCCGGTTTCATACCGCCGTGGATGAATCCGACGTTGAACCCCCATTCGCGGAGCTTTCCGACCAGGTAATCGAGGGTGTCTTTGTACTCCGTAAAAATTAGCAGGCGCTGTTCCGGCATGTCGAAGAAGCCTTGTTCTCGGAGCACCTCGCGCAGCTTGGTGAGCTTCGCCTCTGTTCCTTCAACATGCTCGGCCATTTGCGCGAGCTTGCGCAGGTCGGCGATTTCTTCCCGCACCTGCTCCGGGTTCTGCGCGATAGAGATAAGAGCCAGGCGCTCTTCCCATTTTTCGCGCTCGGCTTCCTCCATCTCCTCCAAGTCCTCTAAATCGGGAAGTGAAATTTCGTCCTGCAGGATTCGCAGGCCCTTCTTGATGGCCTCGTCGAGCCGCTTGGCCCGCTTCTCTAGCGATTGCCGAACGGCGTAGGTGCTCGATGCCAGCCGGCGCTGATAGAGGGTCATCAGGAAGCCGACAGCGCGTGCCCGTGGGTCGTCTGCAGAAGCAGCTCTCATGCTGTGCTTCTTCACAAACCGGGTGACGGCATTGTAAAGCTCGTATTCAGGGCCATCGATTTTGAAATCCGCGCTGCGAGGGATCCGTTTAGTGAAGATTTTTTTAGCTATCCACGAGCCGTCCGGCTGCTGCTCAGGGAAATAGACCATTGCCTCCTTCAACCGGCGCAGGTAAAAGGGCGCCCGGCGGCGGTCCATTGCCTCTTGGATAGATCTGACGTCGGCGTAGGCATCGGCATCGAGCAGCCGGAGGAAAAGGGTGAAATTCAAAGGGTCGCCGCGGTGGGGAGTGGCCGTGAGCAGCAGACTGTGGTCGGTTGTGTCGCGGAGCAGTTCGCCGAGCTTGTAGCGCAGGCTTTTCTTGTCTTCGGACGCCGCGGACATACGGTGCGCCTCGTCCACGATCACCAGATCCCAGTGCGCCTGCTGGAGACTCGGGAGAATGTCCGCGCGTTTGGCCAAGTCGAGTGACGTGATCATCTGGTGATTTTGGATCCACTGATTCACACCATATTGGGCCCGCAACTCGGAACCACGCAACACGAGGAATTTCTCGTCGAATTTGTCCTTCAGCTCGCGCTGCCACTGGAAGGTCAGGTTCGCGGGGCAGACGATCAGGGTTCGCTCAACCAGACCCCGGAGCTTCAATTCGCGCATCAACAGGCCGGCCATGATGGTCTTGCCGGCGCCAGCGTCGTCGGCCAGCAGGAACCGCACCCGCGCAAGCTTGAGCATGTAGTCGTAGACGGCTTCGAGCTGGTGGGGCAAGGGGTCTACGCGCGAGACGGACAGCCCGAAATAGGGGTCAAACTCAAAGGCAATTCCAAGCGAATAAGCTTGGATTCCGAGACGGAGCAGGGCGCCGTCCGCGCCGAAACTGGGATGCTTTTCCTGGATTTCGAGTTCCGCAAGTTGCGTGGCCGAAAGGTCGACGCTGCGGAAGCGTTCGCTTCTGAGGCCGACGAGACCGAGCCGCCACATCCCGTCGCCGGTGGAGATGGCTGTCTCGATTCGCATCGGCTCGCTGAAGAGTTTGCCGGTCAAAACTTGGCCGGGTTGCAAACTTGCAGTCACGGCAGAAAGATCGTCTCGATCCGATTTTGCGCCAACCTGAGCCGGTGCGAATTCGCGCCGAATCATAGCACACACAGAATTTGAGTGGGATCTGCCCGAGTACCGGGTTGCCCAGACAGGCCCTGGCCACGCTCAAGGGACGGGCGGAACCATTTCAATTACAATACCGGTCGAAAATTCCTCGTTCTTCGAACGCTTGATTGCGTCGGTAGCCATGATGCTATACTGGCCCTCACCTGGAGAGACCCGAATTCGAGTTTCACTCACGCGCGCCTGACCGCTTCGGGCTGCTGTCGGGCGGCGCGGCTCTCGCCCCTGCCGAGCCCAATACAAAACCCAGAGCGGTTGCCCATGCGTGCTTCCAAACGCTGGCGAATTGCGCTGCTCTCGATTCTGGGGGTTGTTGCGCTTCTTGGGTTCGTCTCCCGAAAATACGTCTGGCTGCACCTCTCACGACGACCGGCGCCACTCCCGATTCCTGCCAGCCCGATCGCCAATCCGGCCGTCTGGAACAATCCGAAAATCCTGCTCATCGAAGCCAATCAACTGTCGTGGGTCTGGAACTGGCCAAGAGCGGAACCGCTTTACGCTCGAGCAGAAAAGCTCTTCAAAAAGGAAGGAGATCAGCGAGACGAAATTTACTCGCGAATCGGGCTCATTCGAGCGCAGTCTCAGCAAGGCATGTCATTCGTCGAGGTCTCGGCAAGGCTGGGAAAGCTGCTTGAAAACCCCGTTATGACGATTCACCCGCGCCTCAAACTGTGGTGCCTAGCTGCGAAGGGTTACACGGATATTGAAATCAATCCGGCATCTTGTGAGCAAGACTGGCTGGAGGTCCGGAAAATCGCGAAGCGCTTTGGGGAGGCGCAATGGGCAGCGCGGGCGACGGGCGAACTTGGAACCATCGCTTTCTTGAGAGGTGACAGCCGAAAGGCCGGGGCTATGGTAGGCAGTGCGCTCCTGTCCGCAATGAGAACTGGCGATGAGGGGGAAGAAGTCCGAAGCCTCGAGATGCTTGGCAACGGCTTCTACGAGGTGGAGCGTTACGCTGAAGCAGTCTACTTCTTTGATCGCGCAATCGCAGTTGCCGCGTCGACCCCTGATGCAGGCTTTCCATATATGGCGTATGAGGGGAAATCACAAACCTTGATTCGGCAGAACAGGCTAAATCAGGCGCGGGAAGTGCTTGGCGAAGCGCTCGCGGTGGCGAAAAAGGAAAGGGACTTCGGACATGAAGCACACCTTCTCAACATCTGTGGCGACCTGGACCTTCGAGTCGGTGATCGCCAGGAAGCTATGGAGGACCTGCGGGAAGGAAGCGACCTCGCATTGAAGTACAAATTCTATCGCACGGCTGGTGAAGGCCTGTTCCATCTGAGCGAGCTCTACATCGCTGACGGGAATTTGAAATTGGCGGAGGCGACTGCAACTCTTGGTTTGGATGCCAGCCGGCGAGTTGGGGATCGCTATTTTCTGCCTCGTGACCTAACCATGCTCGCTGACTTCAAAGCCCGGGAAGGACACGTCGTGCAAGCGAATGCGCTGTATGAGCAGGCGGAAGACGTAATCGACGGTATGCTCGTTAATCTCGATGAGCCGTACTGGAGCAGTTCATTGGCGGCCGCTATGAGCATGACCTACCTACATCATTTCGAGCTGTTGGCCAAAACGGGCAACATCCCAGAAGCGTTCGAAGTTTTGGAGCGGGTGCGTGGGAGGACCGCGGCGGCACTGCTGGAGAATAGAGTTTCGTTCCGGGCGGACAAATCGCCAGGAGCCCAGGCGCTCGACGGCGCGGTTTCCGCATTGCAGCTTCAACTGATGCAGGCGACCAACGAAAAGGAACGGGAACGCCTGAAGCTTGAACTCTTTGGGTACGAGCGCGAATTGGCTTGGACGGAAGGCGATCATGGGGTTTCCGATCGCGATTGGCTCGAAGAACCAGCACCCTTGAAGGAGGTTCAATCGGTCCTCCATCCGGGCGAACTCGTGCTCGAGTACGTTCTGGGTGAACCCCATGCGTATTGTCTCTGGGTTACACGCAACCGAGTGGGGCTCACAGCGCTGCCTACCGGTCGAAACAAGATCGAGAAGTTGACGCGCGTGTATATCGCCTCGATTCGAAGCAAGGGATCTGATACCGGCCTGGCGAAGGAACTTTACTCACTCCTGATTGCACCTGTACCGGCCGAAGCGACCCACGACCAGTTTATCGTCGTGCCTGATGGCGCGCTCTATTTCTTGCCGTTCGACACACTACGCGACCCAAGCGGCAAATTCCTGCTCGAGTCTCACACGCTCAGCTATGTCCCCGCTGCCACAGTCTTGACAATTTTGAGGAGCGCGAAAGATATGAAGCAAGCGCCGCGTTCGCTCTTGGCCGTTGGCGACGTGCCCTACAAGGATCAGGGAGATGTGGCCGCTCTGCTCCCGAAGCCCCAAAGCTTCGAGACTGAGGTCATGCGAGGCATTTCCAATCTGTTGGGAACCGGTTTCTCGGATCTGCCGGAGACTCGTGAGGAAGTGACCTGCCCCCCGTTTTTGGTCCACTCATAATGAAGCTTCCGGGGTTTTGTTCTTCACTGCAAGGGTCAAGATAGGCCCGTCGTCGGGGCTGTGGGAAAGTGGGAAACGCGAAGCGTTTTCCAAGGTGGCGAAGCCACCGTCTTTTCCACAGCCCTTTTCCCCGCCAACTTCGGCGGCGAACTCGGCCGGCGTCCGGTACCCCAGCGCACTGTGCGGCCGCACGGTGTTGTAGTCCACCCGCCAGTCCTCGATCACCTGGCGCGCCTCATGCAAATCCACAAACCAGTTCTGGTCCAGACATTCGTCTCGGAATTTCCCGTTGAAACTTTCGATGAACGCGTTCTGCGTGGGCTTGCCGCGTTCGATAAAGTGTAGTCTCACATGATTCTGATACGCCCACTGGTCCACAACTCGACTGGTGAATTCCGTCCCGTTGTCCACTTGGATCGCAGCTGGCGCTCCGCGCTGCAGGCGCAGCTGCTCCAGCGCCCGCACAACGCGCAGCCCAGGCAGCGACGTGTCCACCTCAATGGTGAGCGCCTCTCGCGTGTAGCCGTCCATCAGATTCAGGGTCCGAAATTTCCGCCCACTCGCAAGTTCATCGTGCGTGTAGTCCATCGTCCACACCTGATTGGCCGATCGGGGAGGGGCCAGGGACAGCCGCGCTTCGGCCCGAAACCGCTTGCGCCTCTTCCGCCGCATGGCTAACCCTTCCTCCCGGTAGAGCCGATATACCCGCTTCCGGTTCACCGGCCACCGCGGCTGCCCCTGCTCGGTCCTCTCCCGGCGCAGGAAAATGTACAACCGCCGATAGCCGAATCGCGGGCGCTCAGCGGCCAATTCGCGTAGCCGGGCGCGCAAAGCAGCCTCCTCTCGCTCCCGCGGTCGGTAACGCCAACTCCCTCGGTGCATCCCGATCAGCCCACAGGCGTGCCGCTCGCTCAACCCAACTTCTTCCCGAACGACACGCACCGCCTCCCGCTTGGCCTGCGGGCCTACCACTTTTTTGACAGCACCGCCTTCAGCGCGTCGATGTCCAGGACCTGCTGCGCCACGATCTTCTTCAGCCGTCCGTTCTCCTCCTCCAGATGGCGCAGCCGTCGCGCCTCGTTCACTTCCAGGCCGCCATACTTGGCCTTCCAGTGGTAAAACGTGGCCTCGCTCATGCCCTCGCGCCGACAGAGTTCCTTCACTGGAACTCCGGCCTCGGCCTCCTTCAACACCCCTACGATCTGTTCCTCACTAAAACGGCTCCTCTTCATCGCCGCTTCTCCTCTCGCGTTTTATACCCGGAGAGGCTCCATTTTGGGTGGACTAATTTTCGGGGAGCAGGTCAGAAGTGCTCGACGTAAACAGGATCGTCGGAAATGACGGTGTCTTACTCTTGGGGTCACACGCAACAGAAGCCGCATTCGAATCGGAGCCTTTGGCAGATTTCAAAATCGTGCATTTGGCCGTTCACGGGTTCGCGAACCCCCAGTTCCCGGAACGATCAGGTCTTGTGCTGGGAGCGAGCCCGAATGCACACCACGACGGCCTGCTGGAGATTCCACAAATCATGCGGCTTCATTTCAACGCTGACTTGGTGACCCTTTCTGCTTGTGACACCGGCGTCGGCAAGGTGGAAGGCGAAGAAGGGATCACCAACTTGGCCGAGGCATTCCTCGTGAGCGGTGCTAGGGCCGTCGTCGCGAGCCTGTGGAACGTCGACGATACGTTCACGCAGGCGCTGATGGTCCGTTTTTACACTCATATCGCGGGAGGCGTAAACACCGCCACGGCCTTGCGGGAAGCAAAACTCGATATGCTAGCGAAATACGGTAATCGAGTGCCGCCATTCTTCTGGGGAGCTTTTGTCTTGATCGGAGATGGGGGTTCTCCCATACCATTGAGGAGCCAATGAGTCTCGACCGGCTAACCCGTGAAAAGATTTTCTCTCGTGTCTGTGACCTTGTGGCCCAAAAACATTTCGATCCCCACTGGGACGGCGTGAATTGGCCGGAACTCGCCAAAGCAAGGAAAGATGAAATCCTGCAGAGCGCCACTGACGAAAACTTTGAAAAGCAATTGCAGGATCTTCTGAACGAATTAAAAACGAGCCATACGGGTTTCCGGCACTCGAAGAGCCCCAGCCTTCCCGCTCGCCATGCAATCAGCGCCACATTCATGAGATATACGCTTGACGGTGAAGAACGGTGGATGTTCCAGGATGTACACGAAGGAGGCCCAGCACACGCCGCAGGTTTGCGTCCAGGCGACATCCTGCTGCAGGTCCGCAATCGGGAATTGAGGCCACCGGAGCCGCCGATTTTCCCCGTGGGTGAAGACTCCCAATATGCGGTCCAAAAGCCAGACGGCAAGAGGGTCATGGGAACGCTCCACGTGCCTTCGCCAAAGTCGAAAAGCCATCCGGTAATCGTGCCCAAGGCCGTCCTGTGTTCACAACTGCCCGAAGGGATCGGCTGGCTCAAGGTGACGATGTTCCCCGGAGCCATCGGGATTGACTTGGCGCACATGCTGGACGCAGCTATTGCACACCTGCGTGAGTCGAAGAGTCTGATTGTGGATCTCCGCGGAAACACTGGCGGGGGCATCGGCGGACTGCGCCTTATGAGCTATTTGACCCCGGGCAAGACAGAAGTCGGCTACAGCCTTAGCCGCAAGCGGAAGGAAAGGGGCTACGCGAGGGAAAAGCTACCCCGCTTTGGTCACATTCCGTCCCATAAGCCAACGCTTCTCTGGTTGGCGCTGCGTTACGCCTTCGTCGACAAGTCGATTGTGGTCGTCACGGAGGGACTCGGTCCACAGCCCTTCCACGGTCGAGTGATCATTCTCGTGAACGAACACACGGCGAGCGCCGGCGAGATGCTGGCCGCATTTGCAGAAGAAAACAAACTGGCAACAATTGTGGGGACGAAAACGCCGGGGCGGCTACTCAGTGGACGGACGTTCAAAGTGGGTTCTGGCTACATCCTCGGCCTGCCCACAGCTGCCTACGTGACCTGGCAAGGGCGGATGATCGAAGGCAAGGGCGTATCCCCGAGCGTTCCGGTTGAATTGTCACCGGAAGGTCTTCTCGCAGGTGAGGACACGCAAATGCAGAAGGCCTTGGCAGTGGCGAAAGAAATGCGACCGATTGCTTGTCAGATTTGAGCGGTTCGAAAGATTTGCCGAATAGCGTGGTGGTGATTTCGATACTGTTGGGAGCCCTCAAGTCGTTAGAACAAGAAGGACGAATTGAGGTGGGCGGGCGCTACTCGTGGCGCAGCGCGACGTTGGGGTCGACCCGCATCGCGTGCCGGGCCGGGATGTAAGAAGCGGCCAACCCCGCGAGAGCGACCAAAACCGAAACGCTCGCGAAAGTCAGCGGGTCCGTGGCGCTGATACCATACAATAGGCCGCGCATCAAACGGGCTGCGACAAAGGATGCACCAAGCCCGATGGCGACTCCGGCGAGAACTAGTTTCGCTCCCTGCCCGACGACCAGTCGCAGGACGTCTCCGCTTTGCGCGCCCAGCGCCACGCGGATACCGATTTCCCACGTTCGCCGGGCGATCGAGTAGGAAACCACACCGTAGACCCCCACCAACGCGAGCGTCAGGCCGAGTCCGCCGAAGAGAGACAGCAGCAGCGAGCGCGACCTGGGTTCGGAATAGGCCGTCGCGACAGCCTGCGACATGGTTGCCATCTGAGTGATCGGCTGGTTTTTGTCGACTGACCAGATGCGATCCTTGATCGTTCGCGCCAGCGCCATCGGCTCAGTCCCGGTCCGCACCTCCAAGTCCACTACCGCAGGAGTGCCCTGCTGCGCGAGGGGACGATAAATGAATGGCGTGTGCTTCTGCGACGGGCTCACATCGCGTACATTTCCGACCTCGCCGACAATTTCGTCCCAGATCGGATGGCCTTGGTTGTTGTCGCCGAGCGAGATGTGCTGCCCGATGGGGCTCTCGCGCCCGAAATAGCGGCGGGCGAACGCCTGATCGACGATGGCGACCGGCTCGCTGCCGGCGTGGTCGTTTTCGTTGAAGCCGCGGCCGGCGAGAATCGGGATGCCGAGCGTCTGAAAGTAGCCGAGCGTGACCGCGTTATAGACGGCAATCTGAGTTTGCCTTCTGGTTGGCAGCGGCCGAGCCTCGATGCGGAAAGAGACCGCGCCTCGCCTGTTGCCCATCGGTATGTCATCGGAAATCGAGGCGCTCTCCACGCCGGGTGCCACGCGCACCTGCTGGAGAATCCGGCCGGAGTAGACCACGTATTCCGCCGCCGTCTTGAGCCGATACGAAGGAAATTCGAGCTGCATCGTCAGAATATGCTCGGTCCTGAAACCGAGAGGAACGGCCGAAAGTCGCGCGAAGCTTCGCAACGCAAGTCCGGCGCAGATAACCAGCACAAAGGCCAACGCCACTTCGCCCACGACCAGCAGTTGCCGCAGCCGGCTTTGTTGAGGGCCGGCCGACCTCGCTTCGCGCCCGCTGCCCGCTTCGCGCATTGCCGCCATAAGTCGGTCACGCGAAATCGCGGATGCGGGAGCGAGCCCGAAGGCGATTCCCGCCAGAACGGCAATGGCAAAAGCGAACCAGAGAACGTGGCCGTCGATTTTCGCGTCCTGCAGCAGAGAGGTGTGCAGCAGGTTGAGCGACCGCAGTCCTGCCATCGCCCATTCCGCCAGCAAAAGCCCGGCCGCTCCTCCGGCGAGGGCCAACAGCGAGGCCTCGACGAGCAACTGGCGGATCAGCCGTCGCCGCGAGGCTCCCAGCGCCGCGCGAATCGCCAGTTCGTGCATGCGCGGCCATCCCCGGGCCAGATACAAGCCGCCTACATTGGCGCAGGCGATCAGCAGCACCAGCCCAACCGCGGCAAAGAGGACGAACAGTGGCGTTCCGGCGTTTCCAGCGAAGTAGGTCCGCAGTGGCATCGCTTTAAACCCAACATGCAAATCCGCACCGGGAAATTCTCGGGCCAGCCGCGCGGCGATCGTGTTCAGCTCCGTTTGAGTTTGCGCAATCGTGGCGCCTGGCGCGAGCCGGCCAACGACGTAGTGCTGAAAGTCCCTCCGATTCGCAGCCTCGGCCGGCGTGGGGACGAATGGGATCCAAAGGTCGGCGCCACGCGGCAAATCAAATTGCCGAGGCATGACGCCGACGATCTTGTAGGTCACGCGATTCAGCAGTATGCCGTGGCCGATCGCATTCGGATCGCCGCCAAACCGCTTTTCCCAGAAACCGGCGCTCAGAATCGCCTTGTGGTCGGCGCCCGGCTGAAAATCGGCCGGCGCAAACGTGCGGCCGTCGAGTGGCACAACACCTAATAGCGGGAAAAAGTTGGACGAGACCCGTGCGGCGGGGATTTCCTCAGGCGTTCCGCTCCCTGTCAGAGGGACTTCGTCAGCCATCCAGACCGCAAGATGCTTCAGACTCAAGCTTTCCTTGCGAACGTCTTCCAGGTTGGGAAGCGACATAGGCCCGTAGAGCTTGCTGAAGTCCGTCCATACGGTCACGAGCTGTGACGGATGCTCGTAGGGAAGCGGTCGCAGCAGCACGGCTTCGACAGCGGAAAACATGGCCGTGTTGGCGCCGATTCCGAGGGCAAGTGTGAGAATGGCGACCGTGGTGAATCCCGGCGATTTGCGCATGCTGCGGAATGCTAGGCGGATGTCCCTGGCGAGGTCCTCCAGAATGCGCCCAGAGCGTGCTGCGCGCACCTCCTCCTTCACTTGCTCAATCCCGCCGAGTTCTATGAGCGCCTCCCGCCGGGCTACCGACGGGGAAAGTCCTTGTTTGATTTTCTCCTGCGTCAGAACCTCTACCGACGAACGGAGTTCATCGTCCAGTGCCTGCTCGACCGCGCGTTTGCGAAAGAGGTTACGGAACAGACTCAGGATCCGCTTTGGCATGATGTCTCCCATCTCTGCTCACGTGGATTGAACGGCCGCCGCCATGATCTTCACCATCTGTTTCCATTGCCGCTCTTCAGCCTTGAGTTGGGCGCGCCCAACGGAAGTCAGCCGGTAATATTTGGCGCGACGGTTATTGTCGGACGAGCGCCATTCGGCCTCCACCCATCCCTTCTCCTCCATGCGGTGTAGAGAGGGGAAAAGCGATCCGAAACTTACCCGAAAAGCTCCTTTGGTGATTTGGGTGATGCGTCGGGAGATTCCGACTCCGTGCAAGGGCTCCAAGGACAGCGCTTTCAGCACGAGCAGGTCGAGAGTTCCGCGCAGGAGATCGGCACGTTTTTCGCCCATGACGCACTCTTATCGGAATACGATAGGAGTCTACTAAAGGTTCCAAAGAATTTCAATCGCGCTCGTCTGTGCCGGGGTTTCCTACGCCTGCCCCGGCCTGCGGCCAAGGAGCGGCGGGCCAAGTAGAATTCGGAAGCCCGCACATGGCAAATGGGGCAGGGATTCCCAGGCTGGTCGGTACGCTGGCCAACTCGGCCACTTCCGCAACGCACACGAGGGCACAGGCAGGCCCCTGCCGCGCACGTGGTCACCGGCTCTCTCCTCCTGAAATCCATGTCTTTATGGGCTTTGTGGTTTACGTAATCAAGCGCCGCAATCAACTCTGACTGTCCGGAAGTTGTCTGGTCGGCATTCAGGCCACAGCGGAAGCTTCTCGTCTTCGCGAGGCAAATTCCGTCACAGTACTGGTGCATCGCTTTTCTTCAACGGAGCGGATGCCCGGACACATGACCTTCAGGAGGTGCGTCTATGCCGCGAAGGCATAAGGATCCCCCGGGATACCCCGGTGACGAAGCCGTTGAGACAGCCTTCAACTGGGGCGTCGAACGCGTGTGTAAAGAGAAAGGTTTGTCGAGAGAAGAGTTGGAAAGGCAGCGGCAAACGATCAGGTATGATCCCCGGCCTGCCCGCCATGCGCTCGCGATTCGACTGCGCGCTATCCGGAAGGCGCGGGGTCTGACCAGGATTCAAGTTGCGCGGATTGCCAACGTACAGCTTCGCCTGCTCACGGCTGCCGAGCGTGCCAAAGACAGCCGCATCGGTGTTGGCGAATTGATGCGGATCTGCCTCGCCTTGAAATACAACTTCCTGAAATTTCTCGACGAAGTGAACGATTTAAGAAAAAGGCTTACGACGGAGGGCTTGAGTGGCTGAGTTGAAGCATCGCAAAGCAAATCCAAGGAAATTTTATCGGGGAATCCGCGGCAAGACGCTGGACTTCATCGAGCACAAGTGTGAGGGGGACACCCTTTATCTCCATATCCGCTTCACTGACAAAACAGAAGTCAGTTTTGTTCTTGGCTCGAAGGTTGTAATCAAGGAAGCCGACCTCAGTGACATTTCCACAGGGGATTATCGGCTGATCCGGGAGTACATCAAATACGAGGAATAGAAGGGCGATTCAAGCCGAATATAGTGCCGATCAGGGCTCCGGCCGGCATGAAATGCCCTGCTTGGATTGGGTGATTTTCATTTACGGAATGCGAGCCGGGTAGGAAGTCCACTCCAGGCCGCTTTTCCGGATCTGGAGAACATAGCTGCCTGGTCGTAGCGAGAAAAGGTGCACTGCGACTTGGAGCTTCGTGATGTGGTTCTCCAGTCTCGCAACGCCAGCCGTGCTCAAGACAACTGCTCCCGAAGACGACAGTACGCGGACTTCATAGGAGCCCGAGCTGCTCCCGATCGGGAGATAAATGTCCAGGCGGGAAGCAGTACGGGGAATTTCTACAGGCGGTCCTGGTGACGCGGGTTGCACGCCACGGGGCAACGATCGGTTTCTCAGGTCCAGCACTGCCACTTGGGCGGTCCGGGTTCCCCGGTACGCATGAAACAGAGCCCAGCCGGTAATAGACGCAAGGACCAGAATGCTGGCAGCCACTGCAATGAGCACGCGCATTCTGTGGAGCCGAAAGGCTTCCCGGAACTGAGAAAAATCGTGGTAGCAAGGACTGCAAGAGCTGATATGGTCGAGCCACGGCTCCGCCTGAGCAAGAGGAATCCTGCGGAAAGCGATCCCCTTCAAAATCTCAGGGCCGGGGCATCCTGTGCGGCCGGGATTAGGAAACTCGTGAAGCAAGCCGCGGCCCAAGGTTTCCAGTATCCGCTTTTCGTCCTTTTGCGAGATTGGCTTATCGCTCAGGGGAGCTCACCTCGTTTAAGATTTTACGCAAAAAGTCTCCACTTCACCGGACCTCATCCCTCATTCGATGGACTTGGCTCTCGTTTCCTCAACTGCTCGATCAGCCGGTTCTTGGTCTTCTCCAAGCCATACTGGAATCTCTTTTTCGCTTGCTCCTCGCTCAACCCCAGATGCCTCGCAATCTCTTTCCAGGAATAACCATATTGCCGCGCGCCCCAGACCTTCCGGGTCCAGTCGTCCATATGGGCGATGATTTCTCGGACGGTGATCGCACGTTCGAGATCCGACACCCATCGCATATCGGTGGCGCTTGCGATCCTGTCCAGGTCCGCAAGCGAGGGGACGTACCGAATCGTTTGTAGCCGCCTACGTTCCCGCTTCAGAACTCGATTGAAGCGATGATGGAATCCCGCAATGAGGTAGGACTGCATGTCTTGAATGGCTTTAGGGGCGAAGCCTTTCCTTTTGAGTGCCTTGGAAGCCGACCTCACCACCCCTTCCCAAACTTCCCTGGCTACGGCGGCCTCGTCTAGTCCGAACCCCTTGCCGGCCAGTGCTCGCCGAGCGTGGGCCAGCACGTGAGGCCAAGCCTCGCGTGCGGCATTGCGCAGTTCTTCATCCTCAGGGGAAACAGTCCCGTCTCGATCAGGCTCATCTCCCCTGATGGGCCACTCTCCATACGGGTCGGGCTTGTCCATGAGGCCCTCGGTACGATCCGTGGCCGCGCCCATGCGAGCAAAGAAAGCGTGACATTCGCTCAGATGATGTGTCAATCGAAGGTGGCAAGCAGGTTTTCTCGGGCTGAACTCCCTCGATTCTCCCTTTTTCCGCTCAGCATGGCTCCTAGAAAGAGAAGGGCCGGAATTTTCATTGGGGAGAGCTGGTGGCTCGGTTTCCCATAATGGTCAAGTCGATCGAACGCTCATGTGACACCTCATCCGACTGCACTGTTGGGACTATTCGAAAATCTCGCGCCGCCTCGTGAACAGATCGCTTGCGAAGAACTCGATCGGAGTCGAGGGAGAAATCCCTATAGGGGAACTGTTGCCACTGGCGCCTGGCCATAACGGGAACGGGCGCCATGGCAGGACCTGGGAACAGCACAGCGGAAGGAAATTGCTTCCGGTTTTTCACTCCGGAACAGGTGGACCAAATCCTGCGCGACGGCGTGAGACGCGGCCGAGCAGGCACACACGCCGCGATAGAAAGGATCCTGAAACACGAAACGGGCATCCAGCGTGCGCAGCTCTGGACCCGGATAAGGCAATTGAAGGATCCACCTCGTGCGGTGCCGTATGGACATGCGACCTGGAGCGAAAACGACGACCAGCTTTTGCGTGAGGGATACCAGAAAGGATGGGCAGGAAAGCAAGGAGCAATTCGCGAACTCCTGCGCCGACATCCCGATTGGCGGCCTCACGTAATTTGGAAACGTGCCGCCAACCTCGGGCTCGTCCAGAAGCGCTTAAAGCGAGGCCAAGAGCGCTCGCGGCAGCCGTGGTCCGAACACGACGACCAGAT
Organism: Acidobacteriota bacterium; assembly: GCA_021827245.1. The sequence continues at coordinate 26,349 of JAKAWN010000012.1, forward strand.
TCTCCTCAAATACACGGGTTACAGGGAGGTTCGCGTCATCAGCAAAATGCTGCACCGTTCAATTGATGCCGTCCGGGACCGTCTCAGAATCCTGGGCAAAAGCCGGCGCGTTCATCACGAAGCCTATTCGCGACGAGCCCTGGCCAAAGAATTGCATCTCAGTGCCCGGACCATCCAGCGGCTGATCATTCAAGGCCTTTTGGAGGTTCGGGATCCTCGCATTACGAGAAAGTCGCTCGATGCATTGCTCCTGTCGGGCCGCTTGCCGAGTTTGCCTGGAAATGACGGATCTGAAGCGGCAGCTCCATCGCCAGGATCAGAAGATCCAGGGGAAAAAGCACCTTGCGGAAAGGCTTTCCGGCCGGGCAGCAGCGGGAAACCGGTAGCACCGGCCAAGTCTTCCCGCTCCAAACGCGCATGGGCCGAAGCTGCCTCGACGCTCAACTTGAGCCTTGAAGTCATCGAACAACTGATCGCCAAGGGAACCTTGAAAATGTACGATCCCACGATCACCGAAAAATCGCTCGTGAAGTTCTGCCGGCGCTACGGAGCCCTGATCAATTATGACTCCTTGAGTCGAGACACCCGCGACTGGCTTGAAAGCACAATGGATTTCGTTCGAGACGCAGGCAAGGAGTTCGCTCAGTCTTCGGATCGAGCTAGCAAGCACGCACGCATAGTCAGGAGATGCGAAAAATGCAACCGAGAGATCCGCGGCAACGCGTATTTCAGGCATGTCAAGGAGTGCCGAGCGCCGACGGCTGAAGCTGACCGTATCGAATCGCCGGCGATCTGACCGGGCGTGGATCCCTGGCGAGGTGGCTTCCGGCCGGTCAGATCAATCTGCAATATAGCTGTCTGCCGCGCGACGCCACGTGCGGAAGGAGGGGTAGGAGATCGCAGGATCCCGAGGCAAATTCTGGTTCGAGCGCTTCCAGAACTCGAGCATCCGTACATGGCAGGGCTCGTTTCGCGCCTGCTCAACGATCAGATCGAACCAGCCCTGTTCGATTTCTTTTGCGAATTTGCGATCTGCAATCCAGCGCACGAAGTGCCGCCACACCCTGGCCTTTTCTCTTTGGTTCTTGAGCGCAGATGGGTTGCTGAATTCGACGAACCCCGGGCACCTGCGTTTCAATTCGGCCGCCACTCGATCTGGCAGCTCCTTGTTGGTTTCCAAACACAGCATGAGCCAAGAGGCGAATGCCTGCCATTCGACATACCTCTCGACGGCATCAGCAATTCGGGCGACAGGAACTCCTTTGCGAAGTTCGTATTTTTGTCCTTCCTGCCACCACTTCTCAAAAGTTGGATAGAGCCTTGGCCGTTTCCGCCGCCACTTCCTTTCACAATACGCCCAATAAGCCCAGGCTGCTTGCGATCGGAGATCCCGAACCCCAAAGAAGGTGAGCGCGTCGAGCCACCCCTCTTCCCGGGCTCGGCGGAAGATCCGCGTATGAATCCATTCCCGGAGTCGGAGATCTAAGGTGCCCGGCTCATCCCCAAGCGCTTCATTCGCGGCAAAACCAGGGCACTTCTTCTTGGCGGATTCCACGAGCCAGGAAGGAGCGCGGCCTTCTGTCGTCAAAATCGCATGGATCCAGAGCACAAAGGCTTCCCCCTGAGGATAGGCGAGGTACGCCTTTCGAATCCGGCGCCACGAAACCCGCAGCAGTTGCTTCGTCGCTCGGCGGCGGGCCATCCGCTCGACCCTTCTTTCAAGCTTTGTTGGTCGCCACTGCCTTCTCGTGTGTTTCTCCGGACGCACGGCGTCCCCTCGAGCCGGTCAGATTTCCTTTCCGGTCAACAGAGCCTACCTGGATTCAGACCCCGGCTCAAGCGGCCCGAACTCTTGTATCGGGGCTCGGTGGTCGGCTCGAATCAGCGGTTTTGTGCGGAAACCGCCGAATATTCACGCGACCGCCCTCTGCGGGGGCATGAGAAGAAGCGTGCCTTTCCCTCCAGCAGAGTCTGGCACAGGGAAAGATATTGTGCGTGGCACCTGCAGCGGCAACGATCAGCTGGCGTTCAGTCCGGTTCCGTCGAAGGTTTCCAGATCAAGCCGGCCATGCCCTCACAGCTTCAATCTGAAGCAGCTTTCTTTGCTAGTTCGAGAGTTCGCAGGAAATTGATCCGCCCATAGCCAGTTTTTTCGTGAAAACCAGGCGTGCCGGCGGGGTCCGCCCCCTCCTCGATCAAATGGATCACCTCGGCAACCTTAAGGTCGGGGCGAATCGTGCGGACGAGGGCGGCTAGCGCGGCTGCCTGCGGCGCCGCACAAGAGGTGGCGCCCCACGGTAAGACCTGGTAGGGGCCTTCGTAGGGGATTTTCTGCGGGCCCATCGGCGTATCTTTCCAGTTGTAATAGGCCTGCTCGTGCGCTGCTGCCACAACAATGTTCTCAACTGGTGCAACGACGCTGAGCCGAGGACCGTAGTCGGAGCCCTGCGTGATTTCTCTCCCATAAACCTTCGTTGTCATCGTCCATCGTTTGCCGGCGAGCGTAGACGCACCGACAACAAGCACGAAGCTGGGATCGCCGGGATAGGCCAAGACCCGCTGGTTGTTGTTCCCCGCACCCAGAACGATAAGCACGTCCTTGCTCTTCGCATAGCTGAAAGCCGCCTGCAGGAGGGCGACCGCCTGCGGGTCCGTCTTTCTCATGAGGGCGGTACTGAGGAACTCGCTGATGTTGATCACGCGGGCGCCGTGATCGACCAGGTAGTGAATGGCTCCCGCATCTGTCTCGGAAACGTAGGCCAGCCACTCCTTACCGAAGGCCTCCGCCTCACCACTGTGGGCCGCGAGATACTTCTGCAGACCGGCGAAGGTAGCCTTGGGATTCTTTGTGAGGTAGCGCCTCTCCATCAGAGCGAGCTCGTGGATCGGCATGCCCTGGGAGGCGGCGATGACGGTGCAGCCCGGTGCCATGCCCCACATCCCGTCGTCCTTGGGCGTCTGCCGCCCGGCAATAATACTGGCGACCAACGTACCGTGGTCCACCATTGTGAAGAAATCAGTGTGATAAAAACCGGGGGCGAACCAGCCGGGCTTCAAGTTGGCTTGGAGTGCCGGGTGAAAGAAATCGAAGCCCGAATCGATGATTCCAATGGTGCAGCCCGGCCCGCCGCGCGTGATTTTCCACACCTCCTCCACTTTCATGAGCGAGAAGTAAGGCTTTTGGCGAGCCGCAAAATTTTGCGGCTTCTGGCCGGCGGCAGTCGCTGGAGCGGCCGCGAGCAGGAATGTGGCGATTAGTAAAATGCATTTGTGCATGGGCACAAACCTCCTTGTGGCGCGCCGTAGGCTCAGCGCATGGAAAGCACGATCAACGCAACCAGCCCGCCGAACCAGGCGAAGAACAAGACCATCCAGCCACGCGGCATCAACCCGGCTTGACGATACGGAGTGGACCAGCTTCCAGCCGGACGCAAGCCGCGGCCCATGGCCGTGAGCCGGCGCCCGCCGATGAAAATGATGAGGACTTGGCCAAGCCAGAATGCGAGAACGAGACCGACGAGCAGCCAAAACGCCCACCGGGTCGCAGCGACGAGAGGCCAACTGTGGAGCAGGGCGTAGGCAGCGAGGACGGTGACGAAAACCCATCGGAAGGCGCTCGAGCAGCGAAGCCCGTAGCGGCGGCTTTCCTCAATCCATCGCCGATGCTCTTCGGGGCGGTCGGTCGGCAGAGGGGGAAGACCGATGCGGACGGATGCAATCGCGAGAAAGAGAAACCCAAGGACGATATAAGTCGTCACGGCGGGTGTGAACCAGTCGACTCGGGAGTCTCCGTAGAGGAAGAGGAGGAGCCAACTCGCGACGACTATGGCAGCCGCGACAGCTTCGCCGGGCAAGGAGAGGTAATCGCGGAGGCGACGCGATTCGAGCGAGATGGCGATGCGCGATTCAACGGGCGGGTTCGCTCCGAGCTTGGCGCTCGCGTAGGCGCGGAACCCGAAGAGCGCGGCTACGTGCAGAACCGCGACGCCGCCGGCCCAGAGCGGCAGGAGAAGCCACCGGCCCGAAACCAAGACTGCCACGAGGGCAAGCAACAAAGCGAGATTCACGGCGATGATGAGCGCGCGATAACCTCGTAGCCACCCGACTCCCTCGCCGTCGTAAAATCCTGGCGGCACGGCAACGCCCAGGAAAAAGCCTTTGCCGTATTTGAGCGGCGTGTCCCAAAAGAACTGTTTAAAACCAGCGGCTTGGGCGGCGACGACCAGGCCGGTGACAAGAAGCAGGATCCGGTCGCCTTGGCTGAGGGCGGTCATCGGGACTCTCCCTTCTGGTGGATCAATTCGAGCTCGCGGCGAACCGCGGCAACGATCTCCCGATCGTTACGGCCGCCAAGAATCCATTGCGTCAAAGCGGAGCGCAGCGGTTTGCGAAGCTCTTCTTCCCCGACCTGCGCGGCGCGCTGCGAGCACACGACGGTGCCGGCACCATGGCGCACTCGAAGAAATCCCTCATCCTGCAACTGGCGATACGCTACGGCAATCGTGTTGAGATTGACGCCTAGGTCCCCCGCAACTTGCCGCACCGAGGGAAGAGCCATGCCTTCGCGGAGTTCGCCGCTCGCGATGAGGGCTTTTACGCCATCGACGATTTGCTGGTAGAGGGGGCGTTTATCGTTGGCATCGACGGTCAGGAACATGGTGGTTCTTTTGTCTACTGTATGCATACTACATACACATAGATGCGCTGTCAAGCGGAAATTTACGGCAGGGGCCAAGGTTGGGAAATCGGGACGGCCTTCGCGCTAGAGATCGGGCCCGCCGGGACGGTCACAAACACGGAGGTACTTGTATTCTGGCACCGTTTGAAAAGGTGCGTCGGTCGAGCAAGCGGTTTCAGCGAGTTGATCAATCCTCTCGATGGCACAGTGTCCCAGAAATCGCGCGGCGGCCCGGATATGGGCGATTTTCTCGGCATCAAGGCCCATGAGCCTCGCGCAAGTGGCGTCGGCAGCGACGGGGTCGTCGGCCAGGACGATCCGGTCGAGACACCGAGGGGTTCCGTTCAGGGGGCCATTTCCCTCCATGGCCACAACGGCATCGGCGATCACGAAGTGAATTGGCACCGTGGCGCAGATGTCGAGAATGCTTTCCTGGATCCCCTTCCAGTGGAGGATGTTCTTCGGCCAGCCGTATTTGACTCCTGGCACCACGCCAAACATGTTTTTCATGCTGAGCGTTACACCCGACCAGTGGTGGGTCTTCATTTTGGGCATTGAGACGATGAAATCGGATTCGAGAACTGTGCGGGGCAGCCACAGGGACTTCATTCCGGTGTAGTGCGCGAGCAATTGCGTCTCGACAAGTTCGTCACGGTTCAGATCGACAAAGTGAATTCTTTGCTGGCGGAGCAGGTCCGCAAAGCCGCTTTCGAGCAAAACCAGTTCCGTATCGCGCTGGTGTCCCGGTCCCTCGCCCACGAGCACAGTTTTGGCACCGAGACGACCGAAGCACTCTGCAGCAGCGGAAACAAGGAGGGGTTGCGTATTGATATGGCTCCCGGGGATGTAATCCACCAAGTTGGGCTTCAGGAGAACGGTTTTCCCGCGGACGTCGAGGTGGAATAGATTCAATCCCTGCCAGAGGACCTGCTCCAATCGGTCCGAATACGATTCGGCGCTCAGAACCGCCACTCGGGAGCGTGGCCGTCTCCGGATGACGTGGTGTTTGGGCTTGGCGAGCAGCCTGGTGACGGCGGCCTCAGCGATCAGTTGGTGCGATCTGGACAGAAGAGTTTGTTGGCCGGCTTTCATCAGTTGACCCCGAATGGATTGAGTCCGTCGGCGCAGCCAAGCCCCATCGCGGCGACAGCCAGCGTTGCACAGTCTTGGATTTCGGCCGGCTCGGCTGGGCCGGCGAGGCGTTCGATCAGGCCCCGAATGGTCCGCCCGTATGCATTAAGGGCCAGGATTGCCCAGGCAAGGCTCCAAGGCGCAAAACAAGTTTCGGCGCGTCGCTCGAGCCAGTCGAGGCTTGTGGATATGGGCTCGCTCGCCGGTTCCCCCTGAAGACCAAGCAAAGCGATTGCGGTTGTGTCTGGATGAGGGACCATCGGGGATCCATAGACGATTCCATTCCCGGCATTCCAGCCTCCACCGGGACAGATCCGATCGTAGAGCATCTCTACGCCCCGGTGAATGCGACCGCGAGCCCGTCTTGAATGGCGGTTGCCGTTCTTCAATGCCAGCAGGGAATACGAAGTCGGAACGACCCAACTCACCGTTTCGGGCGTCCAGGACCAGCCAAACTTGCAGGGATTAAAGTGGGCATGGCGATCAAGAGTCCGGAACTTCCATCTCCACGGCCAAACCGATTCCCGGCCTCGGGAGTGCAGTAGCCAGCGGGTTGCTCGATCGATCGTTTCCCCTTCAATGTCACAGTGACGGAGGACATAGAAAGCCAGCCCCGTAAAGCCAGATCCGTTCTGGTCGTCGCCAACAAAGGCAGGCCAGCTCCCATCTGGGTTCTGGATGCGGAGCAAAAAACCGATAGCGGCGTCCCGTTCTGGAATGGAATCCGGCGGCATCGCAAGAAGAGCGAGTGCCGTAGACTCGACTGCGGCTTGTGCGGAGCGAGCGGTGTACGGCCACCCGCCATTCGGCAATTGGCAGGCTACAAGTTCTTCGGTGCACCGACCTCGGGCTCTTAGGGCTGCGTGCATCGGCCGCGTTGTATGGGAGGATCGCGGGATTGTCAAACAAACGGGGAGAGTTGATGGAAAACGTTTGCAAGGTTGGCGATCAAACGTGCGATCAGTCCAGCAGCTAAATCTGGTTGCTGGGTTACGTAATGGGGGAGCCCTGGCCCCCCACCATGTTCGCTCAGGCAGAGGATTTGATAGAGCCAAATGATTAGCCACGAAGCACGCCATCAGTGAGATTATCTCGCCGGACAAGGAGGGTGTGCGCCAAGCCGGGCGTTCGCCGTGGCGCGCTCTGGTCGCCGCAGCCCCGAGACCACTGTCGCGGGAGAACCCGGCAAATGGCAGCGACACACTGCGCAATCAGTGAGATTTCCTCGCCGGACAGGGAGGGTATCCGCCAGGCCGGGCGTTCGCCGTGGCGCGCTCTGGTCGCGGCAACCTCGATACCACTGTCGCGGGAGAACCCGGCAAATGGTAGCGACACCCTGCGCAATCAGTGAAATTTTCTCGCAGGACGGGGAGGGGGTGCGCCAAGTCGGGGCGTTCGCCGTGGCGCGCTCTGGTCGGCGGCAGCCCCGAGACCGCTGTCGCGGAAGAACCCGCCAAATGGCAGTGACACGGTGTGCAATCAGTGAGATTTTCTCGCCTGACGGGGAGGGGGTGCGCCAAGTCGGGGCGTTCGCCGTGGCGCGCTCTGGTCGCGGCAGCCCCGAGACCACTGCCGCGGGAGAACCTGGCAAATGGCAGCGACACACTGCGCAATCAGTGAAAATCGCAAACCTCAGCGATCGTTCCTGCCCACTTCTTCTCGCCGGGAAGAGTGGCCTAACCAATTCTGATTGATTCATTCCTGAGAAGTTAGCCGTTCCGATGAGTCGGAAGAGCGATTGAAAGTCCTAAATGACGGTCGGTCGAGGAAGGCGCCCTTGTTGCGACGTCACGCAGACATGTCATGGGCCGCATGTGTGCGTTCCGAGGAGTTCAGGCGTATTTTTCATGGCCGCTAAGGAGAGCCAGTGTTCGAGTCGATCAGAGAACTCGCGGAGGGCCTGCGCGATGCGCGATACGTCACCGACCCGATTACGCTGCAGGTCGTCTATTTGGCAGCGCGGATGCGCAAGCCGCTCCTCATTGAGGGTCCTCCGGGATGCGGTAAGACCGAGTTGGCATACGCCGTGGCTGTGGCGGGTGGGACTATTGTGGAACGGCTCCAGTGCTACGAAGGCATCACCGAAGAGAAAGCAATCGGAAAGTTCGACGAAGGGTTGCAGAGACTTTTCCTCGAAACGCAAAAGGAACGTTTAGGCGAGGCTTGGGATGCGATTCGGGAACGCCTTCACTCCTTGGACTTTTTCGTCGAAGGCCCGCTCTTGCGCGCTTTGCGCTACCGCGAGCGGCCGTGCGTTTTGCTGGTAGACGAGCTCGACAAGGTGGACCACGCCTTCGAAGCCATGCTGCTCGAAATCCTGAGCGCGTGGCAGGTGAGTGTGCCCAAGCTCGGCACGATCCGTGCCGAAACAGTGCCCTTCGTGGTTCTCAGCTCGAACGAGGAGCGTCGGCTGGGCGACCCGCTACGCCGGCGGTGTCTGTATTTGCGGTTCGAGTATCCCACGGTGGAGCGCGAGGTCGAGATTTTCACGGCAAAAGCCGCAAATCAAGAACCGGGGCTACTGGGTCAAATGGCTGGCCTGGCCCACGCACTTCGAGGCTGGAACATGGAGAAGCCTCCCTCGATAGCGGAGATGCTGGATTTGGGCGAGGCACTCCGAATTCTCGACGTTAAGGAAATCTTGCCTGAGCAACGGGATCTGCTGTTGCCATTGCTGGCGAAAACCGAGGGAGACCGGGGAAGGCTGCTTCTTCGAGAAGGTTTTGAGGGCTTGATTGCCGATTCCAAGGTGTACCAGGAAAAGTTACGCAGGGTGAGTGCAGCGGCCTGAAAGCCAAGACGATGAACAAGATCGCACCAGTGGTGGTTCTGTTGGCATTCTTGACCGGCTCCGCGGCACGGGCAGCCGAGCCGGCAAGCCTGCGCGGGTTCTCGGCCCAATGCGCAGCGCACTATGCCCGCGTCTATCAAGTTCCAGTTGCGCTTGTGGATGCCGTCATTCAAGTCGAATCTGGCTGGAATCCTTACGCGGTTTCGGTGAAGGGCGCCGCAGGCCTGATGCAACTCATGCCCGCGACTGCAGCTAGGTTCGGGGTACAAGACCGGTTCAATATCCGCGAAAACATTCGCGGCGGGGTTGCGTACCTGGCAAGGCTGATTTGGCTGTTCAGAGGCGACTTGCGCCTTGCCGTGGCCGCGTATTTCGTAGGTGAGGTGCCCATCCTCTTACGGGGTCTAACGTACTCATCGCGTCAGGCTTTCGATTATGTGAGCCGCGTCGCGCGTGTATATCGCTGGCTGCGAATCGAGGGTGTAGGGGAGTCATGAGGCTATCCGCTTGGATCGGACGCTGGGGTGGGACATGAACCTATTTCGCCGAATGGGATTCGTTGTTTTCTTCGTAGGGACCGGCGTAGCGCTGGGGCAGGCTCAGCAAGTTAGGCCCCAGATAGTGACGAGGTCGGAGCTTGAGGGAGGCGTAGCGGTCGTCCAGGTCGCTCCGCGGTTTGTCACCACTATCCGTCTGCCCGAAGCGGTTAATTCCATCGTGGTGGGAGATCCTTCCGAGTTCCAGGTAGAGCACTCGGCACGCGAGCCCGAGCTAGTCTTCGTGAAGCCGCTTACGCCGCAGCCGGAGGAGACGAATCTGCTGATTTCAACAGCGGACGGCGAAGATGTGAGTCTGCTCCTGGTCAGCCGAGGGGAAGACGGAAAGGACGCACCTATCAAAGTCGATTTGCTGGTGAAGTACCAGAGTGCGAAAGGGTTCCTTGTGCAACCATCAGCCTTCCCATTCGCACTCGTTGGGGAAACCGTCCCATTGACACAGCCCAACGTGGCGAACGGTTCGAACTCCAAAACTCAGGGAAATGTGATTTCTCCCAAGGCTCTTGGTGATCCCCCGACGAAGTCTGCACGCGGGACCGACCTCGACCAACTGCTCAAACAACAAGAGCAAGCGCCGTTGCCCGTGCTGTACGGGACGCACCTCCGCCTAAAAAACAAGGGTGGAGACCCAATTTGCGCCGGAGTGAGCGAGGTCACCGATGGCGGTCAGGACGTGACCGTGCTGTTCTCGGTGGTGAACCCCACGAAGCACGCAATCCTGCTGATGCCGCCCCAGGTTCAACTTGCGGGACGGACGAAATCGGGGAAGTTCATTCATCACTCGCACTGGACGTCTTCGGAACAGTTGCCCGTGATCGAGTTCCGGTTGAGCCGGTGGCGGCTGGGGCCTGGGGAGCGCGCGGACGGCGTGGCCCTGTTCGAGCGGCCACCGTACAAGATGTCTAACGAAACGCTTTTGCTCCAAATGGCGGAAGCGGGAGCGGTGAATAGGCCGGCGCTCGCGCCGATAGGTTTTGGGGTCAGCACGCCCAGGGAGGGACCAAATGGCAGAGGAAAATGAAAAGCGAGCTGGCGCATCAGGAAAAGGAAGCGCCGTCGAAGGATCCGAGGAACTCGAGGCCGAAGAGAACGCTGCACGTCCCCAATGGCTTGACGTCTTTCGCCAGGCCTTCCGGAAAGCACAGCGGGAACAGGGCCAAACAGCTAGCCGTCGCGAACTCGGGCGCGACAGAAGCCGGACGCTGGTTCTCCTGGTCGGAGCGGCGATAGCGGTGCTGGTGCTCTTCCTGGTGGTATTTTCCTCGCCCGACAATGCGCGCAAGCGTCTGATGGCGAGTGCGCCGGGAGCGCCGAACCTGGGCCGCCGAGTGACGCCGGGACAGCAGACACCTGAGCACGCGGGGTCTGTCACGCCGCTGCTCACTGCAACTCCTCAGCCGTCGGGAACGGGGAGCAGCCAAACGGTCACAGCGGAAGACGTAGGCAGAACAGCCCGGCCGGAGCGGGCAGCTCTTGGAGCCCCGCCAATATACGCCCCGCCACCAAGCCCTGCGACGTTGGGGCATCCGGGGAAATACGCCCTCGGGAGAATCAACTTCTCTGGAGTTGGATCCTCATCGGCTTCGGCTTGTCAAATCCCGTCCCGGCAACTTGGCGCCAGCGGATCAAGCGCGAGCTCAGCAGCCTTGAAAGACCTCCAGAAGCCTTCACTCGTATTTGTTCGCAGTGTGTCGCCGGCGAGTGGGAGCCCGACACCGCAACTCGCTTCCAGGGGCCTTGACGAAAGCTCGATCATGACGGAGCTTCCCGCTGGCACGCGGCTCGTTGCCCGGCTTCAATCCGCCGTGAGTACGGCAGTTCAGGCGCCCGTGGTCGCAGCGGTTGAATACAATTACGAACGGGATGGGGAAATCATAGTTCCCGCGGGCACGCTTGCCTTGGGGAAACTCTCGCAGGCCGACCCGTCCGGCGATGTGGATATCGACTTCGATGCTTTGCAAATGCCAGATGGCACAACCGAGAGAATCGATGCCACGGCGATGAGCTTGAACTACGGCCCTCTCAAGGGGCAGGTCAGTGGGAAAGGGACAGCGAAGAGCTTTCTCGTGCGATCGCTGACTGGAGTCGGCACGGTGGCGGCATATCTGGTCGGCGCTGGCGGTGGCACTGGCTTTAACGGGCCGCTCTCCGAGAGTTCTCTCTTGCGGGACCGAATCGCTTCGAACATCGGCATGGCTGGCGATCAGGAACTGAACAGTCTGGCATTCAACCAGCACATCGTTGTGACGATCCCCGGGAACACGCGGTTTTTCGTCGTGCTGGAGAAAGGAGCAGCTGCAAACGGGACTCAAAGACGGCCTACAGCCGGGGTTTCTGAGGCCCAAAGCAGCGCTTTACCAACCCTCGACGAGCTGCGGCAGCTCTTGCAATTAAAGCAGGAACTCGGTGATATGGTTCAGCAGGCTGGAACGCAAAGCGCCGCTGCTGAGCCGCGGCAATAGGGGGTTTTGATGGGGATGGCGCCAAACTGGAAACCGCTCGAGGCCAGACTCGGGCCCAAGCGTTGCGTTGGGTTTATGTTCATGGGCCGAATCAATGGCCTGTACGTCTACCACCATGGAATAGCTCGGATGCCTCTCTATCTGGATGACGAGGGTCAGTGTTACGTGTGTCGTGGTGGCATGCATTACGAGAGGGGGGACTTTGACGCGGAGCTTCGCAAGATTGAAGAGACTCTAGCCGTGATCGATGAAACGCTTGAGAGCGTCTACGATAACGCCTATATCGCACGGAAAGAAGAGGCTTTGCGCAGGGCTGGCATTCCGTTCCTTCACCTTGAGATTGAGCCAGAAGACATTTCCATCAACTAGATCTCGGTTCTTCCCTTCGGTGATCATTTTTGGATCCCTTGAGCGCTTTCGGTTCGTGAGGTAACTTGCGGCCGGGGGATGAATCCATGCCTTTTCGGACTCGCCGGTTCTTCTGGCTGGGCGTGCCTCGCTGGCCTATCAGGCGTCTCAAGCGGGCGCCAGCAGAATTCATCTACGCGACCATTCGCTCTTTCCGCGGCGGCTTCCAGACCGGGGTGACCGCTGCGGGCCGCGGCAGGGGGCGAGCGAGGCCAAAACACCCGTTCTGGCTGACTCTGTTCTTGATCTGTTTTGCGGTTGCGGCAGCAGCTGAAATCTCGGTGTGGCGTCCCTCTATGCTTCTGGTCCTTGCAGTGACCCTCGACCTCGCGATTCTGCTTCGCAGCCCGTTCACCCAACGTTGGTACGCACTGAGGAAGCTGGCGCGCGTCGTAATCGCGGTCTGTTTGCTCTACGGTTTCTGGACTCTACTGAACTGGCGCCCGTTGTGGCGCATCGTTGGTCCCTTCGGCTTTACCCACCTAGAAGCGGGCTTCTGGCTAATCCTGGCGGCCATTCTCCTTTGGTGGATTAGTGTCATCTGGATTGCCTTCTCTCGCCCTTATCGGCGGAAAAGAACTCGCGAAGCCCTGTCAGCGACCACCAGCCCGTTTTATCGTGACGGTCACGGAGATGTTGGCCCAGACACTTCAGGTAGTCGGAACTGGAAAATCACTGATCGCACGTTTCATCGCTACCTTAACTAGGCGAAGCTCGAACTCGATCGGCGCAACCGATTTCCAGATCCACAAGGTGAGGCCTTCGTAAGGTGACCGGCAGGAGCGTCTTCGCCTGGCAAAGGGGACACCGATACCAACTCTAATGGAATCAGGCAAGTGGCTTTCACCCGGGCCGGGCGGGCGAGAGGATCCGGCCTCCTATTCCGACTGATATAGGAAGGATGGTCGTTCGGTCGTGTAGCACGAAGTCTCACGGAGACGTTAACCATCCTGAGCTGTCCGGCTGCCCGTTTTCTTCTGCCTTCCAGGTACCTCGCCCACTTTTTTGACAATTCCGCGAACTCATCTTAGGTTGCCGCTCACTTCGTTTGCTCCATCGCGGCGGCTTTTGCCCGAGGAGAAAGCGAACGAACCGAAAAGGGGGCAAGTTCGATGAAGCTGAAATTGGGCGAAGTCTGGAAGAAAGTCCTGGCCGTATCT
>JAKAWN010000339.1 GCA_021827245.1 Acidobacteriota bacterium
TCTGGACAGTTTCCTTGCCGAGGTAATGATCGATGCGATAGACCTGCTCTTCCCTGAACGTTGAGTTAACGGTCTTGGTCAGCTCTCGCGCGCTTTCCAGATCGTGGCCGAACGGTTTTTCGATCACCACACGCGTCCAGCTTTTTCCCGGGTCTTCTGGAGCAGCCAGACCGGCAGAACCAAGGTGGCTGATAATCACTGGGAAAGCGCTCGGCGGCGTCGCCAGATAGTAAAGCCTGTTCTCTCCGGTTCCTCTTTCGCGGTCCAATTTGCCGAGCAAGCCACCGAGCTGGCTGTAGGCTTTCCTGTCGCCGAAGTTATCCGTCAGATAGTAGAGAGATTCCGTAAAACTCGCAAGGGAGGCTTCGTCCACTGAGGACGACTTTTCGGAAAACTTCCGAACTGCGTCGGCCATAGCCTCGCGGAATTTTTCGTTGCTGTATGGCGTCTTCGCGCACCCGATCACGGAGAAGCCCTGCGGCAGCAACCGCTCGCGATGGAGATAATACAGGGCGGGAATTAGCTTCCTTTGAGTGAGGTCGCCGGAAGCGCCGAAGATCACCATCGAGCAGGGACTTGGGGATCTCCGGATCCGCATGCCCTCGCGCAAAGGATTTGCGACGACTGATATATCCGCCATGAAGATCTCTATCCTTTCCGGACCCGCGTTCGAGGTCCCCCGTGCTCATGATTGATCAGGCGGCTGATGTCGCCTGTGTCCCGTGTACCGCGCCTTCAAGCGCTTTCAGTAATCGATCAAGCCCAGCCTTCACATCTTTGCCCAGATCGACGCGCAGCACGCGGCGCCCCTTGTTCTGCAATGACTGAAGATCTCCAAGAGCCTGAGCCTGCTTCAGCACCGAAAATGAGTACGGCTCACCGGGTATGGGCAAGTCCTGCGAATCGGTAGCCGTGATCTGGAGGAGCAGGCCGGTATTTGGCCCCCCCTTGTGAAGCTGGCCGGTGGAATGCAGGAATCGCGGGCCGAACCCCGGCGTCGTAGCTACACGCAGGGCGTTCCGAATCGCTTTCTGGTGTTCGGGCTCGGATTTCCAAAGCGAAGCGTCGCGATCCCAGAGCCTCTGCGCGAATTTCTGCTGCTCAAGCTTGCCGAGGGTGTTCTGGACAACCTTATTGAGGTCACTGGATGCGGTCACAGCGCTACCTGCTTGCTGCCCAGGATTTTTTCTTCTTCTCTTCGATGCTCGCCAGCAGTTTCTTATAGTCGTTCGCGAAGGCTTCCACGCCGTTGTCTTCAAGCTGCTGCGTCACAGCATGCAAATCAGTCCCGACGCTCGGCAGTTGCGAGATGATCCTGCGGGCTTCATCAAGGCCCGCCTCGATAGTGTCCGCTCGCGGTTTCCCGTGGTCGAGATAGGCATCGATGGTCTCGGTCGGCATGGTGTTTACGGTGTCGCGACCGATGAGGTCCTGCACATAAAGGATATCGCTGTACTTGGGATTCTTGGTGCTCGTTGAGCCCCACAGGGGCCGCTGCACCCGGGCGCCTTTCTTCGCAAACTGCTCGAAACGGGCAGGCGTGAAGATTTCCTTGAATTTCTGGTAGATCAGCTTGGTATTGGCGACCGCAACCTTTCCGGTGAAGGCTTCGATTTTCTTGCGCTCTTCAGGCGTCTTGGCGTTGGCCAGCTTCGCCCCCAACTGCTTGTCAACCAGGGTATCGATCCGGCTGACAAACACGCTGGCGACGGAAGCCAAGCGATCGACCGGCTTGCCCTCGGCAAGTCTCTTTTCCAACGCCTTCAGGTAAATTTTAGCGACTTCTTCATACCGCTCGATGCCGAACAGCAGAGTGATGTTGATATTGATCCCTTCGCTCAGCGCCTGCTCGATGGCCGGCAGGCCTTCTTTCGTTCCCGGAATCTTGATCATCACGTTGGGCCGATTAACGGTACGGAACAGCCGTCGCGCCTCTTCGAGGCTCGCTTTCGTATCGTGTGCAAGAAGCGGAGAGACCTCCAGGCTCACGTAGCCGTCGCGGCCGCCGGTTCGCTCATAAACACCCCGGAAAGCATCCGTGGCATTCTGAATGTCTTCCACGGCCAGCTTCTGGAAAATCTGTGGAGCATCAAGCCCCTCGCTGACGTACTGCCGGATGCTCGCGTCGTAATCGTCACTGTCCGCAATGGCCTTCTCAAAGATGCTCGGGTTCGAAGTAACACCAAGCAGGCCGTCTTCGTCAATTCTCTTCTTCAAGGTGCCGGAGAGGATCTCCTTGCGCCGAATATAATCGTGCCAGACACTCTGTCCGTACTTCGCCAATTCTTTCAACGCATTTTCGTTCACGAATTATTCCCTCCTTCTGAAATGCGACCCGGCGACCAAAACATGCGGCCGCTGCGGTGCAATGGCCGCCGTTGTCAACGCTGGCAGACTTGCAAGCAATCTTGTTGCTTCCCCACAAACGCTTACTGCTGAAACGAACCCCGGGGTGCAGCATCCACCCGTAAATACCCTTAATGCCCCAACAATTCATGGGCTCGACGGACAACATTGTCCGTTGTAAACCCAAATTTTTCCGCCAGCACCTTGTAAGGCGCCGATGCTCCAAAGCGTGTCATGCCGATCACAGCGCCCTTGGGGCCAACGTAACGATCCCACCCCAGGGGATAGGTTGCCTCGATGGCCAGCCGGGCAGTCGTAAGCGGCGGCAGCACTTTATCCTTGTAGGCCTGTGTCTGTTTTTCAAAAAGATCCCACGACGGCATGCTGACAACCCGTGTGGCAAGGCCTTCGGCGCTCAACTTTTCGTACGAGTCCAGGGCCAGCGAGACTTCAGAACCGGAAGCAATCAGGATCAGTTCGGGCCGTTTGCCTTTTGAATCGGCAAGGATGTACGCACCTTCCGCCAGACCTTCGGCAGAGGCATATCTCTCCCGGTCGATCACTGGAAGCTTCTGCCGGGTCAACGCCAGAGCAACCGGGCCATCTTTCCTCTCGATAGCCACTCGCCATGCCACGGCGGTTTCGTTCGCGTCCGCAGGGCGGATCAGGCACAAATTCGGGATCGCACGGAGCGACGCAAGCTGCTCGATCGGCTGGTGAGTGGGACCATCTTCACCGAGAAAAATGCTGTCGTGCGTGTAAACAAAGATCGAGCGAATTCCCATCAAAGCCGCAAGCCTGAGCGTCGGCCGCATATAGTCGGAGAAGATCAAGAACGTGGCGCCGTAAGGGATCAGCCCGCTCAGGGCCATCCCGTTGAGCGCGGAACCCATCGCATGCTCGCGCACTCCAAAATGAAAGTTGCGACCCCCGTAGTTCCCTTTCTTGAAGTCCGTTTCGCCCTTAATCAGCGTGTCAGTGGAAGGCGCAAGATCCGCCGACCCGCCCAGGAGTGTCGGGAGGCTCGGAGAGATCGCGGTCAACACGGCGCCAGAAGCCTTTCGCGTGGCCATCGGCCCGTCTGAAGGCTTGAATGTGGGAATTTTCGATTTCCAATCGGCAGGCAATTCTCCGCGCACGTAACGGTCCCACTCAGCGGCAAGATCCGGTAAAGCTTTTCGATAGCGGTTCAGGCGTTCCTGCCATTCGGCTTCGGCTTTCTCTCCGCGGTCGATAGCCTTGCGAAAGTGGGCGCGGGCTTCATCCGGGATAAAAAACGGAGGCTCAAGAGGGATCCCAAGGTTTTCCTTCGACAGCCTCACCTCTTCTTCTCCCAAAGGGGAACCGTGCGCGCTCGCTGAATCATGCTTGTTGGGGCTGCCGTAGGCAATATGAGTCCTCACCATGATGAGCGACGGCCGTTCTGTTTCCGCCTCCGCAGTCTTCAGTGCCTGATCGATCGCTTCCAGATCGTTGCCGTCTGCAATCTTCTGGACGAACCAGCCATAAGCCTCGAAGCGTTTTGCACGATCCTCGGTAAAAGCCAAATCGGTTGAGCCCTCGATGGAGATGTGATTGTCATCGTACAAATAGACCAGATTGCTCAGGCCAAGGTGGGCAGCAAGCGATGCCGCCTCTGATCCTACGCCTTCCATCAAATCTCCGTCGCTCACGATGGCACAAATCTTGTAATTGACCAACTCATGGTCCGGCCTGTTGAAATGCGCCGCCAGGTATCTTTCGGCAATTGCCATCCCAACGCCGTTCCCGAATCCCTGGCCCAGCGGACCGGTGGTAGTTTCAATTCCGTCGGCCAGTTGGTATTCCGGATGGCCTGGGGTCTTGCTTCCCCACTGCCGGAATTGCTTGAGTTCTTCGAGTGGCATGTCGTAGCCGGTCAGGTGAAGCAGACTGTAAAGCAGCATGCAGCCGTGGCCTGCTGAAAGAATAAACCGGTCCCGATTCGGCCACTTCGGTTTGAGAGGATCGTAGCGCAGGTATCGGGTCCAAAGCACGTAGGCCATCGGAGCCGCGCCCATCGGCATGCCAGGATGGCCGGAATTCGCCTTCTGGACGGCATCCATGGCCAGACCGCGAATTGTGTTGATGCATAACTGGTCAAGCTCCGGCCCACTCAGGATGTCCTTTGAAGTTTGAGCAGCAGTGTATCCGTCCAAGGCGGTTCCCTCCTGTGTTGGATTCGCGCACGGATGATTCAAAGCCCCGGCAAGAGCGACGTACGCAATTCACTCGCTCGAGCATCTAACTAAAATTAGATGCGCGCGCGTCCGAAATGTGACGCCCAAGGGGTGTATTATATTCCTTTCGCCAAACAAAAGCGCACGTCTCAGCCATTAGCCAGCAGCCGCTGTTCGGAAGTAGCGCATAATCTGCGCTTGTTAACGGAATTGGAAAAAGGAGGCCATCATGGAAAAGAGACATCTTGGAGTTGTGGGATTGGGGGTGATGGGCAAGAACCTTGCTCTCAATGCCGAGAGCAAAGGTTTCTCCGCAGCCGGCTTTGATATCGATGCTGAAAAGACCAATAAAGTGAAAGCTGCCGTTGCGGGCAAGAAGATCACGATCACCAACTCACTCCAGGATTTCGTGGCAGCTCTCGAAAGGCCGCGGCGCATTCTGCTGATGGTACCTGCCGGAAAAGCCGTCGATGCAGTACTCAAGGATCTGAAGCCGCATCTTGATAAAGATGACATTGTCATCGATGGCGGCAATTCTTACTTCAAAGACACCGAGCGCCGCGTGAAAGAGCTGGAGGAATCCGGCCTGCGGCTTTTCGGAATGGGTGTGAGCGGAGGCGAAGAAGGCGCGCTTCACGGCCCCTCGCTGATGCCGGGAGGACATGAAGAATCTTACCGTCATCTCGAGCCCTTGCTCACCAAGATGGCCGCGCAGACCAGCGACGGTCCGTGCTGCACTTACCTCGGCCCGCGTGGCGCCGGCCACTACGTCAAGATGGTTCATAACGGAATTGAATACGGCATCTTGCAACTCATCTGCGAAGTTTACGACATCTTCAAGAACGTGCTCCGGCTTTCCACGCCTGAAATGCACAAGATCTTCGCTGAATGGAATGCGTCAAACCTCAACTCCTACCTTCTGGAGATCACCACGCTCGTTCTGGGAAAGCAGGACGATGAAACCGGCCAGCCGCTGGTTGAAGTGATTCTGGACGAAGCCCAGCAGAAAGGCACCGGGAAGTGGACGGCCCAGGATTCCATGGATCTCGGTGTTGCCGTACCCACGCTGGCTTACGCAGTCGAGGCGCGCATTCTTTCCGGGCAGAAAAAAGAGCGCGTTGCCGCCGCCGACATCCTGAGTGGTCCCAAACAGACTTTTTCAGGCGACCAAACAAGTTTCATATCCCATTTGCGCGAAGCATACCGGATCGCCGTGATCGTTTGCTATGCCCAGGGATTTGAACAGCTCCGCGTGGCCTCAGCCGAATACAAATACAATCTGAATTACCCGGAGATTGCGCGCATCTGGAAAGGCGGTTGCATCATCCGCGCCAAAATGCTCGACCTCATTCAGCAGGCATTTGCCTCGGACCCGACACTGCCGAACCTGATGCTGGCTCCCACGTTCAGCTCAACCATCAACAAGCATTTGATTGACCTGCGCGAGATTGTCAAAGCGGCGACGGACGTTGGAACGCCTTGCCTGGCGCTCTCAACTTCGCTCGGGTATATCGACAGTTACCGGCAGAAGCGCCTTCCGGCGAATTTGCTGCAAGCCCTGCGCGACTGCTTCGGCGCCCACACCTATCACCGCATCGACAAGGAAGGCATCTTCCACACCGAGTGGGCAAAGTGATTGAATAAGCCGGATGCTTTGCCGGAGCAGTCAAAAACACAACCTAAGACACGGCTTCTTCTGATATATTTGTGGAGATTCCGAGCGGATCTTTGCCCGGCCCTGCCATAGTTGGTGTTCGCAACTTCTGAGCCATGGAGACCAACGTGAAACAGAATCTCCTCAAATTCCTCCTGACATTCCTTCTCGCAGCCGCTGCCGTGCCTGCCCTTGCCCAGGCGAAACACGCGCTGACCTTCGATGACCTGATGAAGGTGCAGCGCATCTCCGATCCTCAGGTCTCGCCTGACGGCAAGTGGGTCGCCTATGTTGTGTCCAAGCCTGATCTCGATGCGAACAAAATGGTCAGCAACATCTGGCGAGTTCCGCTCGCGGGCGGCGAACCCCAACAGCTCACGCGCGGTGACGCTTCCGATTCGCGTCCACGGTGGTCGCCCGATTCAAAGTCCATCGCGTTCATCTCGTCAAGGAACGGCACATCGCAGGTCTGGATTCTTCCTGCCGGCGGCGAAGCGCGCCAGCTTACTCACATCGCCACCGAAGCCGACGGCGTCACTTGGGCTTCCAAAGCCAACACGCTCCTCTTCACCTCTGAAGTCTATCCCGCCTGCCACGATCAGGCGTGCAACCAGGAACAGCTTGATGAGGCGAAATCGAGCAAGGTCAAGGCGCGCGTCATCAATCGCCTCTTCTTCCGCCATTGGGACCGCTGGCTCGACGGAAAACTTACTCATCTGTTCGCGGTTCCGGCCGAGGGAGGCGAGCCGCGCGACCTCACGCCCGGGCCCTATACTTCGCCCACGTTCTTCCTTGGCGCGCCAGACGGTTACGCCATTTCGCCGGACGGCAAGGAAGTCTGCTACACCTCGAATCACTCCCAGCCGCTCAGTTCCGTCGCCTGGACGACGAACAACGATCTCTTTCTGGTGAGCGCCAGCGGGGGCGAGGCAAGAGATATTACGGCGGCCAACCCCGGCTCCGATGCCTCGCCGCAATTCTCCCCGAATGGGCGCTACATTGCCTACACCTCGCAGGCCACCAATGGCTACGAATCTTCCTTGTTCCGATTGCGGGTTTACGATCACGAGACGGGCCAGATCAAAGACCTCACCCCCGGATTCGAACAGTGGGTGCTGAGTTTCGCCTGGGCGCCAGACTCCGACACGATCTATTTCATCGCGCCCGAAGGCATCGAGCAGCCTATCTTCAGGACTTCCGTCAGCCATCCTCATGTCGTAAAAGTTCTTGGCGGTTACAACGACGAGCTTTCGGTCGCTCCGGGCGGCGGCTCGCTTGTTTTTACTCATCAGAGTCTGACCAAACCGCCAGAGATTTACA
>JAKAWN010000013.1 GCA_021827245.1 Acidobacteriota bacterium
AGAGCCACGACCCATGTGTCGCCGGCACCCAGTGCGACTCAGGGAAACAATCCTTTTTGAATCATCAGGTCCAGCCAGGGAATCGACCCAGGGGATCGGCGGGCCAGGCGCTGCGCCGGTCGACGCCTGCGCGGGATGACCAATGGTACTAGTACCTAAGAGCGATTGTCCCAGAGTGTATTTACTGGTTCAATATGCACGGGGAGGACGAAATGGCGAAGGCAAACAATACGATAACAGTAGTTCCAGTCTCACGTTTCAAGTGGACAGCCCAAATCCAGTACAAAGAATCCTTCTTTACCCAGGATGAAGCCATCCGCTATGCCAGTGAGAACGACTGCAATCTGGTCGTGCAGTACAAAAGAAGGAGCGGGCCACTGTTTGATGCGCTGCACGACCCTAACCTGGTTTCAACATCCAAGGACGCCAGCGAAATGGTCGAAGTGGTGCCCGCATTGGCAGAGTCCGAATCTACCGGCCGTAGCAAACGCATGCTCCAGGGTGCGTTCGGCCTCGCGAAGCGGCTCGGTACTGCCGCAACCACCTGGCACCGGGAAAAGTCCATACCCTCGGTCCCCAGCCAGGCCCTGGCGGTCAAATAGCAACCGGGTCGAGCAGGGCTGCTCTTCAACTCTGCCGCTCTTTTTTCAGATACAACTTCACTCATCCGACGGGAGCAGACCCCGGTCAATGGGCAGCGACGGATATCCCGTCTCCTTGTCCCAATGCATGCCTGAATGTTCCCTCACACTGGATTCCAGCCAGTCCCGCGGTTTCACTACCACGTTCTCGCCGCAAGGCGTGTAACTTCGATTGGCGTTAAAATCTTTCCCAGCCCGGAGGGGTAGCGCAAACCTCAGATCTCGAGGTCCGCGCGTTTTCGTTGGGGAAGGGAGTCGTTGACACCAAGTGCTTCCTTGGCGACACATGTCTGTTTTCGGTGGCTGGCACTGCCGATCACGCTGTAGCGCCTGCGATCTTGCGAGGCGAGAAGTTTTTATCCACCTCGCATCGGTTCCTTCTGACGGGTGGTTCGTCAAGCCCGCTTTGCGTCACGGGATTCTCGAGATCAAGTTACCAGCCGAAGGAGTCATCCATGAAAACCGATTCCCTATTGTTGCGTCACACCCTCGCCACGCTTGCCTATCGGGGCGGCAAGGTGTTGCGTGGCGCGCCCGCCCGCGTCGCGAAATTCCGCGCTTCGCCCACCACGCGCTCCCCGGCTGAGATCCTGGCCCACATCGGCGACCTGCTCGAATGGGGCGTCTTGCTCGCCGACGGCCGGCACGTCTGGCACGACTCGAAGCCGCTGGCCTGGAAGAAAGAGGTGGCGCGCTTCTTCACCCAGCTCCGGAAGTTCGACCGGCGCCTCGCCTCCGGAAGGCCTCTCGGCTTTCCCGCCGAAAAACTCTTCCAGGGTCCCGTCGCCGACGCTCTCACACACATCGGCCAAATCGCCCTGCTGCGCCGGATGGCCGGCTTCCCCGTGCGCGGCGAGAATTACTTTCTTGCGCCCATTGCCGCCGGGCGCGTCGGCCCCCGGCAAAAGGCTCCTGTGCGGGAATTTGACTGAGTGCGCCGGCTTTCGGTAGAAGGTGAATGTGATTCCATTGTGTAATCCTTCATAGGCACTGATGTCCTGGACGCCGGGAACACAGCCAGTTCCCTCATCGTGCTTGACATCCCACGACGTGTCGTCTTTCCACAGGGACTCGGGCCGATGATCAAGGGAATTCGTGTTAGTGGGCCAAGAAAACAGAGGCTTCGCCATAAACGTGCCGGGCCGCCAGTTTACCATCCCGGTAAACTTCGTATTCCCAGGGGCCCATCGTCACCCCGTAGGTGTGACCGTGAAATCTGTAGCCTGTCATACACGCCATTCCCAATTGGTGATGATAGGAAGGAGAGATATTCAGCGTACCGTCCTCATGGGGCCGCAATCCGAAGGTTCCGAAAAGTATTGCCTGAACGCCGCTCCCCGCTGAAAGCTCGAGCGGCATCTCCACCTTAGGGTATTCGGCGTTGTTCGCAAAGATTTCCTGTGGGACGTAGGGAAAATGCTTTGTCCAGCGAGTGCACCTGGAAAGAACGTCCCATGCGGTCTCAGCGTATCCCAACCGATACAGGGATTCAGCAATGCGCAGGGGCTTGCCGGCATACTGGCCCCCTCCACCCCAATCCACATCCTCAAGATCCCAATGAATCAGATCAGAAATGGAAATGGAATACATCCCGTAGGGTCCAAGGAACTCGCCTTCCCTGATGTGGCTGACCAGGAGGTGTTGCTGCTCAGCCGACAGTATGCCGGCATCCAGCAGGGCAAATTGGTGGTAGCTCCAAACGAGGTGCTTGCCTCCACCAGGGTAAAGGTTTACAAACCATCCATCTTTCTGATCCCAGAGTTTCTTGTTGATGGCCTGGTCAAGCTTGTTGGCCCAACGCTCAAATCTCGCAGCGTCCGGATCATGCCGGGCACGGCACCATGCCGCCATTTGCCGAAAGTAAGCCACCGCGAGTCCGTTATCCGTCGCGACAATGTGTTGCTCGCCGTCCGTGCGGATCTCGAGTATCTTTTGGGAACCAGGCCCGAAGTCCAGCAGGCCGTCTGGCTGGGCGAATGTTTTCTCAAGTTCCAAACCAACCTGTTTCATCTTTTCGAAGACGGTGACGTTTCCTATTGAGTAGTTCAAGAAGCTGGTGTCACCGGTTTGGCGGAGATAATCTTGCAGAATTCGCATTGCAGCAAAAGGACTTTGTGCATACCAATAAGCGTGTGTCTTTCCATTCCAGGGAACATAGCTGTACTTAAAAAGGCCGACATGAAGGTAGAGCAAAAGGGCCTTGCGAAGACCGGTCGGGTCCATGAGGCTCAGCATTTCGGAAGCATATGACGTATCCCAGGAAACCATGGAAAGCCACGTCCCGACTGCGTAGAAGGGTTGGATCACGAAATTTTTACGGTCCCAGCGGGTCATCAGGACGCTCAGGATGCAGCGGCGGTAGAAATCATCAAAGGAAGGATCGCTTGTCGAGACTTTGGGAAGGTGATCCGCGGCCCATTGCAGCCTGTCGCGCGCCGCTTGTGCCGCTGCTTCTTCGCGTTGAGCAATTCCAGCTTCGGAAACGGCTGACAGCGGAGCAGGAAGTCCCTGTGGAATTATGGCAAAGTTCGCGGTGCTCTTCGAATGGCCTGGAATCCCCCAATGCCATCCCGAATTGTTGTGGGTCGGCAGGCTGCTCACCACGCTGATCCTGGTCTCTTTGAGCTGCAAAGTGTTAAAGCTGGGATGTGTGGCCGGTGTTGACGCCGTTGGTGCCGTTGTGGACATGCCAGGAGGCAAGCCGTCTCGCTGGTCGGGAATAACGGTCAGGACAAGAGGCTCCGGTTCTCTGTTTTCGAGTTCAACCCTGAGAAAAACTTCGTCGGCAACGGCGGATACGCTGGCCTTTGTCTTGATCCTGAAAGAAATCCAATGTCCCTTGACTTCCTTGTAGAAGGTTCCGGTTCGATAATAGGCATTCGGCTCCCAGTAGGCGCGCTGGAGCAGCATGACAAAGGGTGTTCCAGGATTAAAATTGAACCCTAAGGGATTAGCCCCCTGGCCGGTAATCACGTTGCGTTCGTAGGCATCCGGAACAATATCCTGAATCAGGGTTCCCGTCGCGGTGTCGCGAAATGACAGGAAGAACGCGTAATTGCGCATAGAAATGGGTGGGAATTGCAGTTGTTGCAGGCCTGTTACGGATTTATCCCGGACTGAAATTGAACCGCGACCATTAAAGAGGAGCAAGTCACGGCCGCTGAACGTTATCTGGCCGCGCGGCATGCCGAGCACTCTTGGACTGAGCCAGTTTGCCCCCGTGACCTTGGCTTCCTGGTCACGTCCGGGAACTCCCCATGGAATGTGCGCTTGGGCCGGCGCAACCGGAGCAAGCAACAGAACTGCAGCAATCAGCCTGATTGGAGAATGCATATTTAAGCGCATAAGACCCCCCACTAATTTCATCTCTGAATAAGAGACAGCAGATTCTTCCGCGCGCCACGTTCAGGATGCTTTACTTTAGTGCCGGTTCAGTAGTCGTCTGATTTCGGATTCAACGTACTCAAGCTGCCAGCCCGAACCGTCATAGCGCACTATTCCCTGCTGATCGATGAGAACCAGCGCGGGGATGCTTAGGACATGAAAGGGGCCGTCGAGGGTACCCCTGGGATCAAAAAACTGAGGCCAGTCCATCTTGTGATCGCGGACGAAGGTGCGCCATGCCTGTTCGTTCGTGTCGCCGCTGAGGCTGATCAAGACAAACTGATCGGGTGGGAATTTGTGCGCCAGCCTGGCAATCTGCGGCAGTTCCGCCCGGCAAGGAGGGCACCACGTTGCCCAGAAATCAAGCAAGACCACTTTGCCCCGCAGCGAGTCCAGGCTCAGATGCTGGCCTTGCAGCGTGGTGATGGAAAAAGACGGAGCATAGTTTTGGCGGACGAGGCCCGGAGAAGCAAGGAAGCGCCGCGCATCGTCCCCCCGGTCGTCATCGGGATTGTGATCGATGTAGGAACGCAATTCCTGTAACCCTGCTGTTTCCTGGCCTTCTTTCAGTAGAGCCAAACCCAGGTAGTAGCGTGGCGCACTCAGGGTGGGATCCATCTTGAGAGCCAGCCGGAGCTCGTTCTCCGCCTGGGCAAGTTTCTTCACGTCACCTGCTTTGGCCTCTTCAACCAGCCACTCGCCTTTTAAGCCGTGGCCGCGCGCGACCAGGGCCGGAGTACGTGGATTGGCCGCGAAGAAGCTGTCACACACCCGGAGGGCCACGCCGTATTGCCAAATCCCGGCCCACGCGCGAGCCTGGCCAAGTAGGCATTCCGGACAATTCCCTTCGTGGTAAAGGGATGCCTCACCAAACGCCGCGTTTGCATTTTGATAGCGGTGCTGCCGTAGCAGCCGCTCGCCTTTCTGCAACCAGCGATCCTCCGCCTGCCGGTCGGCGGTGGGCGCTGCGCCCCCTGTAATCCAGGGGTAGACTGCCATTCCTTCAGAGAAGGGACCTCCGCAAGCGGATTTGAGTTTCACAACCATAGTCCCAGTGTGATCAATGTACCCACAACTTCCCGGTGTCCCGACAAGAGCCAGACCGTCTGCAAATTCACTCGCGAGGGTGTACTGCGGCTTCACGATTATTTTGCCGGTCTTGTCCACATAGCCTATTTCATTATGTGAAAAGTTCCCCCGAACCATTGCGAGACCATCGGAAAAGTTACCGGGATAGTTGTTGAGAACGTGGGAGCTGAAGGCCCAGTGGCCTCGGCGGTCAATGTAACCGCATCTGACGAAAGCCGTGCCTTCCTGCAGAACGTACGCCCCACTGATTTTGCCCACTGAAACGTTTGCCAGTCCGTCAGAGAATCGTCCTGCCTCGTCGAACCGAGGCTTGATAACCACCTTGCCCGTCCGGTCTATGTAACCCCACTTTAAACCGGCCCGCACGGCGGCCAGATCTTCCGAGAAGTCAAGGGCGTCATCGAAACCAGGCGTAATCACAAACTGACCGCTTGGGTTGATGTACCCCCATGCACAACCCGTTTCTATCCAGGAGTTTTGGATACGCGGAGGCCACTGGCTGGTTTGATCAGAGCAGGCCGCCGCCAGGCCTTCTGAAAAATCCCGGGCCTTCGGAAACGTCTGCTTGAAAGCGGCATTCCCACTGCGATCCAAATACTCCCAGCGGTAGTCGATCTCGACCAGTGCCCGATCATCTGAGAATGAGTCAACAGCATCAAACCTGGCCGGGATGACCAGGACGCCTTGCTTGTCCACAAATCCCCACGCGCCATGGATGTTGACCGCCGCAAGACCCTCGGAGAAGGGTTTTGCCTGGAGGAATCGCGGCTTGATCACCCAATTACCCGTCTTGTCGATGTAACCCCACAGCCCGCCCGACTTGGCCGCTGCCAGGCCTTCCGAAAAGCTTTCGGCATCCTGAAACCTTGGCTCAATGACGACTTTCCCCTGCCGACCGATATAACCGACCCCCGGAACCGATCTCTTTGAAGCTGTCGCTCCGGCCTGCCCCAGCGGTGTCAATAGATTAACCGGACCGGCCCCTTGTGCAAGGAGATTTGGGGAAGCGCCGGCGATCGTGAAGATCAACAATAAAAACGTATGAGCCGGACCCCTCATAGTGTGTCTCCTGCTGGCCGTGGGTAACGCATGCCCCGAGGTGTTGGGACGCGCGGTGGCAGGCACTCGCCAGGCAAACCTGAAGTCTGTATACACCCCGCGCACGGCAAAAGCAAGCGGAGGAAATTATGAATTATGAATGATGGAAGCGCGAGTTCTTAGTTGTGAGTTATGGGTTGGGGCGGTTGGCTGGGCGAATACTGGCCGTCCTGCGGAACGGATGAATCCGCCCCCAAAAAGCCGGCGCTCACAGAGCGCCGCTACAAAACAAGTCCGGCGGTGAGGACACCGCTACGGCAGCTCACACTCGACGGTCATTGGCCGCCGCAAGAGCCGCGGCCTACAAAGGGCCGGGCTACATTTCACCGTTGCAACCATCGCTCCAAACTGTCAACATGTGACACGATGCGGTGGGAACAGGAATCAGCAGACAACGAAAAGGCGGCGCTGCTGGCGTTGGAGCTGGAGATTTCTCCGCTGCTCGGGCGGTTGCTAGTGCTGCGCGGAATCAATGATCCCGAAGCGGCGCACGCTTTCCTCAATCCTCGGCTCGACCAGCTTCACAATCCTTTTCTGATGGCCAGCATGGATGCTGCGGTCGACCGGCTGAAGCGGGCCATCGCGCGGCAGGAAAAGATCCTGATCTATGGCGATTATGATGTGGACGGAACGACGGCCGTGGTGGTGCTGCTGGCGGGCCTGGAGCGGCTGGGCGCGCGCGTGGACGTCCACATTCCCGACCGGCTGAAGGATGGCTACGGGATGCGTGTGCCGGTTGTGGAGCGGGCGGCGGCCGAGGGCTTCACCGTGCTCCTCAGCGTGGACACGGGCATCCGCGAGCACGAGGTGGTGGCGCGCGCGCAGGAACTGGGCATCG
This sequence comes from Acidobacteriota bacterium, assembly GCA_021827245.1. The sequence goes on from JAKAWN010000013.1 coordinate 7,051, forward strand.
ACTGCATCATCACCGACCATCACCTGCCGAAAGAGTCGCTGCCCGCCGCGCACGCGCTGCTGAACCCGCGCCGGCCCGATTGCGCTTATCCAGACAAGAATCTTGCCGGTGTGGGAGTGGCGTTCAAGCTGGTACAGGCGCTGCTGGGCGAGCGGATGACGGACGCGCTGCTGCAATCTTTCTTGAAGATTGTGGCCATCGGCACCATCGCCGACGTTGTACCGTTGGTGGGCGAGAATCGCGTGATTGCGAGTTTCGGCCTTGCGGGATTGCAACGCCCGGTGCAGCCGGGCTTGAGCGCTCTGATGGAAGTTGCGGGGCTGAATGGCCGCGCGCCCACGGCCGGAGACGTCGCTTTCCGAATCGCGCCACGCATGAACGCCGCGGGGCGCATGGAAGACGCTCACGCCGTGATCGAGTTGCTGCGGACGGCGGATTCGGTGAAGGCGCGGCAGATCGCCCACCGCCTGGACGAGCTGAACAGCGAGCGCCAGCGCGCGGAAGAGTCCATCCTTAAAGACATTGATGAAATGGTGAAGGCGCGGCCGGAAACCGCGGAGCGTTACAGCCTGGTGCTTGCGGGCGAGGGCTGGCACCGCGGCGTGATCGGGATTGTAGCGCAGCGCGTGGTGGAGCGGCATTACCGGCCCACGCTGGTGATCGGCGTGGAAAATGGCAGCGGGCAGGGCTCGGGACGCTCGATTGCAAACTTCCACCTGCTCAACGCGCTGACCGCTTGCGAAGACGTTTTTGAGCGCTTCGGCGGGCACGCCGCAGCGGCGGGATTCGCGCTGCCGTCCAGCCGGATCGATGAATTGACCGAGCGCTTTGAGGCTTACGCGCGAAGGATGCTCACGCCGCAGGACCTGGTGCCGCTGCTGCGCGTGGATGCGGAAGTCGATCTCGACCAGATGGATTGGCCCGTCTATGAACAGCTCAAACGCATGGAGCCGTTCGGCATGGGCAATCCGACTCCAGTGTTTGTGGCACGCCGGTTGCGGCTGATCTACCCACCGCGGGTGCTGAATGAAAGACACTTGAAGCTGAGAGTGGGAAACGGCACAAAAGATTTTGACGCCATCGGCTGGCGCAAAGGCGAGCAGGCCCGGCTGCTCGGCAGCGGCGACACGGTCGATCTGGCATTCACACTCGACGAAAATACTTACCAGGGGATTTCGTCGCTCCAGATGACTATTAAAGATTTACTTGTGGACGGCGTGGGGCTGTGAGGCGCTACCAGTTTTGTGGTTCGCAAGCTTTCACACAGAGCGCACGGAGCCTCTCTGTGGCCTCTGTGTTGAGTATTTTCTGGCCACAGAGAGCACAGAGAAAACCGAAACCCTTCAGCGGCCTTAGCCGGTCGGTCTTGCACGCTCCGGGCGGCACGAATAAACTCAGATGCCTTTCGCAAAACCAAAGGCGCATGGCACAAAATCAATGCTGTGGCTTTCGCCCCTCCGGGGCTGGGTCGCCTTTCGTGGCCTGCTGTCCCCTGGCTTGCGCCAGGGGCTAAAATCTACCGGCCCTCCGGGCCTGAACAAGCTCGCCGCCCCGCACACGACATCAACAGGTTTTCCATTAGGTCAAAGCTTATTCGGCTTGCACCAGGGGCTAAATTCCTCCGGCCCTCCGGGCCTGGGGTATCGAAGACCGCGGTAGAAACGCCGGTGCTACGGGGATCCGTTCGCACGCATCGCAAACGCCGCGATTTACGCGCCCCCCAAACACAAAAGCTCAAGGTGTCAGGCGATAGAGCATTCGGGGGAAGGGGATGGTTTCGCGGACGTGATCGAGGCCACAGAGCCAGGCCACCACGCGCTCGATGCCCATGCCGAAGCCGCCGTGGGGAACGGAGCCGTAGCGCCGCAGGTCGAGATACCATTCAAAGGCCTCGCGCGGAAGTTTCGACTCTTCCATGCGCTTGACGAGCAGGTCGTAATCCGCCAGGCGCTCGCTGCCGCCGATGATTTCGCCGTAGCCTTCCGGCGCCAGCATATCCACGCACAGCGCGACCTCGCGCCGGTCCGGGTCGGGCTTCATGTAAAACGCCTTCACCTGGCTCGGGTAGCGATGGACCATGACGGGCTTGTCGTAACTTTCGGCCAGCAGCGTTTCATCCGTGCCGCCGAAATCGCCACCCCATCGGATGTCGCTGCCTTTTTCGTTGAGGACTTTCAGGGCGTCATCGTAAGAGATTCGCGGAAAAGGCGGGGTGCAGCGTTCGAGCTTCGAAACGTCGCGGCCGAGCGTTTCGAGTTCCGGCCGGCATTTTTCCAAAACGCGCGCGACAACGCTTGCCACCAGTTGTTCGGCCAGTTGCATGACGTCATCGAGATGCGCAAAGGCCATTTCCGGCTCGATCATCCAGAATTCCATCAGGTGGCGGCGGGTTTTGGATTTTTCCGCGCGGAAAGTCGGCCCAAAGCAATAGGTCTTGCCCACGGACATGGCGGCAGCTTCGTTGTAAAGCTGGCCGGACTGCGTGAGGTAGGCTTTCTGGTCAAAGTATTCCACCTCGAAGAGCGTGGTGGTGCCTTCACAGGCGCTGGGAGTGAGGATGGGCGTATCGACCAGAACGAAACCGCGGTCGTCAAAGAAGTCGCGGCAGGCGCGAATGATCTGATGCCGCACGCCGAGGATAGCTCGCTGATGAGTGGAGCGCAGCCACAGATGGCGATGGTCCATCAGGAACTCGACGCCGTGCTCCTTGGGCGTGATGGGATAAGGCTGGTCGGCGGGAATAAGTTGCAGAACTTCGAGGCCGGTGACGCCCAGTTCATAGCCTCCGGGCGCCCGGCGCTCGGCGCGAACCTTGCCGGTCACGCGCAGGGATGATTCCTGGGTCAGCTCGCGGGCCTTCTCAAAAACTTCGGGCGGCACGGCGCTTTTGACCACCACGCCCTGCATCAGGCCGGTGCCGTCGCGAAAAATGGGAAAAAGAATTTTGCCGCTTTCGCGCAAGTTGTAGAGCCATCCCTCGACGGTGACTTCCTGGTCCACGTACTGGCTCATGTTGCGGATTTCGACGATGGGCGGCGCGGGTGTTTCCATGCTTACCGGATCTCCTCCATCCTTTTCATAGTGGCGTGCAGCTTTTCAAAGCAGGAAGCGGCGGGACCGAAGTTGCGCAGCTCAAACAACATGGGAACCCGGCTGTCGAGGCCGCGCAAGCGCCGCACCGCCTGTTCCCAGTCGATTCCGCCCTCGAACGGCACCAGGTGCTCGTCTTTCTCCTGCCGGTTGTCATGAAGGTGCGTGGAGACGACGTGTTCCTTCAGGACCTCGAAGGCGGGTTCCACGCCACAGGTCATATGGGCGTGGCCGATGTCAAAACAGATCTTTAGGCCCATGTGGGTGTAATCCAAAAAACGGATGAGACGCTCGGGAGTGGTGATTTCATTCGGAATATTTTCGAGCAGAATGGCGACGCCTCGCTCCTTGGCGTACAGGTTCAGATGTTCGAGCGAGGTGAAGGCGGCGTCGAACTTCTCGATGCTGAAGGCCTCTTCCGGCAGCCCCAGGTGCATGATCAGGTAGCGGAAGGGCAACTGCTCGGCCACCTCGATGGTGCGCTTGATCTCTTCCATGCTTTCGATGCGCTTGCGGCGCTCGAGATAGGTGATGGAGACAGGCATGCCGCCATGGCGCCCCCATTCGTCGTCAGTATAGAGCGGCGCGTGGACAGAAAGGAGTTGCATCTCGTGGTCGCGGAACCAGTCGGCAACGTCGCGAACGTGATGGGGATCGTAATAGTCCAAGTGCTGGAGCGCAGCGAAAATTTCAATCTGGCGGAAGCCCGCGCCGAGAATTCCGTCCAGAATGTGCGAGGACAACCGGTCGTTCACAAAAAGGTGAGTCGAGAGCGCGAAGTTCATCAGTAACCAGCCGCCTTTCCCGTGCCGCGCGGATCGGCCGCGCCAAAGCGCCAGCCCGTCTCCAGATCAACCGCAATCGCTTCGCATTCGCCGATGCTGTTGACGACGTGGATCTTGTACCCTGCCTTCTTCAGCTTATCAAGGGTGTCGGCAGAAAATCCCCACTTTTCGACAGTAAGTTGGTCGGGCATCCACTGGTCATGAAAGCGCGGCGCAATGACCGCCTGCAGCACGTCCATATGGTAAACTACCACGTTCAGCAGCACCTGGAGCACCGTGTTGATGATGGTGCCGCCGCCCGGCGCGCCCAGCACCAGGCGCACTTTGTTGTTTTGCAGAACGATCACCGGCGTCATGGATGAGAGGGGGCGCTTGCGGGGGGCGATGGCATTGGCCTCGCTCTGGATGAGGCCGTACATGTTGGGCGTACCCGGCTTGGAAGTGAAATCGTCCATCTCATCGTTCAGCAGAAATCCGGCCCGATCGACCATGACGCCGCTGCCGTAGCCGTTGTTCAGCGTGTAGGTGTTCGAGACCGCGCCGCCTGCAGCATCGACCACAGAAAAGTGAGTGGTGTTCGGCCCTTCGAAAGGAACGGGATTGCCCGCTTGAATCGGCGCGTCGGGCTTCGATTCCAGAATTTCCTGCCGGAGCTTCGCGGCGTATTTGAGGCTGAGGAGTCCCTTGATCGGCACATGAACAAAATCCGTATCGCCCAGATAAGCGGCGCGGTCAGCGTAGGCTCGGCGCATCGCCTCGGCAATCAGGTGGATGGAATGGTAGGAATCCGGCGGGCCGAGGTCAAGCGGGTCCAGGATGTTGAGCATTTCGATCAGGGCTACGCCGCCCGAACTAGGCGGAGGAGGGGCCAAGATTTCGTCGCCGCGGAAGTGCCCTATCAAGGGCTTGCGCACAATGGCGTGGTAATCGGCAAGGTCTTTTAGAGTGATGATGCCGCCATATTTCTTCATCGTAGCGACGATATCATTGGCGATCGGGCCGTCATAAAACGCCTTCGGCCCGTCGCGCGCGATGAGGCGAAGCGTTCGGGCAAGTTCCGGCTGGCGAAAAACTTCTTCCGGCTGGTAAAGGTTGCCGTCGCGCAGATATATGCGGCGGCTGGCAGCAAACTTTGAAAGCAACTCGCGATGCTGCCGAAGCGATTGGGCCAGCCAGTAGCTGACCGGGAAGCCACGTTGCGCGAGGCGGATGGCGGGTTTCATCACCCGGGCCAGTCCAAGCTTGCCGTATTTCTGCTCGGCCAGCGCGAGGCCGGCGACCGTTCCCGGCACGCCCACGGAGAGCGCGCCGACAGTGGAGGCTCCGGGAATCACGTTGCCTTGCTTATCGAGGTACATGTTGCGGGTGGCGTGGCCTGGCGCTTCCTCGCGATAGTCGATCATGACGGACCGGCCATCCGCCATGCGGATCATCATGAACCCGCCGCCGCCGATGTTTCCGGCAAAAGGATAGGTGACTTCGAGCGCAAAACCAACGGCCACCGCCGCATCCACGGCGTTGCCACCGGCTTTCAGCATCTGGACACCGGCCTTGGTGGCGTACCGGCTGTTGGTCACGACCATCCCATGCCGGGCCGCGACGGGAGTCAGGGCCAGCGCAGGAATGGCGAACGTCAGGGCAATCAGGGGGAGCAATTTCCGGAAGGATGAGAGGCGCACGAACCCTCGCGTGAGAAAAAAGCCGGCGCTGCCTGGCTGATCCGTGTAAGGGAATCCACCCTCGACTGGCCGCCGCGCATCACGGACCGCTGGCTGCCTCCCCGGTCCTGACCGTCGCAAGGTCGAATCAAACCTGGAATTGGCCGAGCCCGCCGGCTGGTTTTGAAACTGTAATGTAAGCGAAAACCCACAGAGCGTCAACTGCATGTGATCCATGTCACAGAAATGAGGCGTTTCCAAGTGTAAAGTCACGTCCTGCCTGGGGACAGGAAAAACATCGAATCGGGGGTTGGTGTGATGCGATGGAGACGTCTCGCTCTCATCTTGATAACTTCAGGGCTGATTGGCTGCGGTGGAAGCGCTCCGCCGACGCCGGAGCAGCTTACGCTCACTTCGATTAGCGTGACGCCCGCGAGCGCGTCTTACCAAGTCTCGGCAACACAACAATTCACGGCAACCGCCCACTACAGCGACGGGTCCAGCAAGGACATCACGCAATCGGCAACCTGGAGTTCTTCGGACACCTCTGTGGCCACGGTCAGCAACAGTTCCGGGACCCAGGGAACGGCCACGATGGTGGGCTCCGGAAGTACGAGCATTACGGCTGCAGTGGGCTCTGTCGAGGGCACAGCAGCGATCAGCGTCACTTCACCCGTCACAATCTCCGTCTCTCCGACCTTCGCAAGCGTGGTGGTAACTCACCAGACCCAGACCTTCACTGCGGCCGTCCAGGGCAATACAAACACCGCCGTCACCTGGGCGGTGGATGGTGTGGAAGGAGGCAATTCGACTGTCGGCACGATTTCCAGCGCCGGCGTCTACACTCCGCCTTCCACAGGCGGAATGCACACCATCACCGCCACCAGCCAGGCGGACTTAGGCAAGACGGCCAGCGCCGAGATCGCAGTGATGGATGTCCCCGGCGTCTACACGCGGCAATACGACAATGCCCGCACCGGCCTCAATTCAGATGAGATTGTTCTCAACCTGCAGAATGTGAATGCCCAGCAGTTTGGCAAGATCGCGAGCTACCCGGTGAATGGACTCATCTTCGCGCAGCCCCTCTACGTTGCGAATGTCAATATTCCCAACCTGGGATACCGCAACGTCGTTTACGTGGCGACGAACGAGGACATGGTATACGCCTTTGACGCCAACGGCAAAAGCGCCGGACCCATCTGGCAGACGAACCTGTTGAATACTTCAGCCGGGGAAACGACGGTGCCTTGCGCGGATTTACCAGCCGACATGTGCGAGGAGTTTCCCACGATCGGGATCATCGGAACCCCAGTGATCGACCCCACGACAGGAACGTTGTATGTGGACGCCTTAAGCGAAATCAACGGAACCTTATATCAAAAGCTCCATGCGCTGGACATCACGACCGGAGCTGAAAAGTTCGGAGGTCCCGTCACGGTTCAGGGATCGGTTCCGGGCACCGGACAGGGCACCGACGGCACATCCGTAGCCTTCCAGACCCTGTACGAATTACAGCGCCCAGGACTGCTACTGGCGAATGGCAACGTTTACGTCGGATTTGCGTCTTACGGCGACGTTGGTCCTTACCATGGCTGGCTGTTCGCATATAACGCAGCCAATCTCCAACAGAAGCCTTATGTTTACAATGACACCCCCAACGGCGCTCAAGGCGGAATCTGGCAGGGGGCTGGTGGGATTGCGACCGATGCCAGCGGAAACGTCTACGTCACCACGGGCAACGGAACCTATGACGCGAACGCGGGAGGCTCGGATTACGGCGACTCGATCATTAAGCTGTCTCCAGACCTCAGCACCGTGGAGAGCCACTTCACGCCCTACAACCAGGCAACACTCGATGCCAATGATCTGGACCTTGGTTCGAGCTCGCCCTTGCTGCTACCGGATCAGTCCGGCACTTACCCTCATCTTCTGGTTGCAGACGGGAAACCGGGTGAAATTTATTTGTGCAACCGGGATAACCTGGGAGGTTATCAGTCCGGCAGCGACAGCCAGATCGTCCAGTCCATTTCCAACGCCACCGGCATGGTGATGACCTCGCCCGCCTATTGGAACGGGCATATTTATTTTGCGGGCCAGAACGGTGATCTCACAATGTTTGGCCTTAAAAACGGCCAGATCGACACCACTCCGCAGAATCAGATATCCAATGCTGGCTCCTCCGGACTTGCCATTTCATCCAACGGCGCCCAGGACGGCATCCTGTGGACTATTCAAGTGGCAGCAGGGATCGGCGGAGTTTTGGTGGCATACAATGCCAACGACCTGACGCAACTCTACGGCAGCATCCAGAATCAATCGCAAGCTTTTGGAGCCATTGTGTTCCAGGCGCCGGTGGCTGTTAGCGGTGAGGTCTTCGTCGGGGCTCAGCAACAACTGTTGATTTACGGCCTGCTCCCTCAATAGCGGCGCACGGGCTTCGACGCATGCCCCAGCCATCATCGGTTACAGCGCAGTTCAGTCCCAAGGCCGAACTTCCCTGGCAGGCCGATAAAGCCGATCAGGTACCTGCGGCGCGGGCAGACCCGGTCTGATTGTCACGATGCCCAGCGTTCATTGGGTCGGCGCCTGTTGCGCGGCGGTGGTATTCCTTTGCCCGGTCGGGATCCCCCCTGATATTTCTCAGGAAGACTGCGTAGTTTCTCAGGCTGATCGCGTGCCTCGGGTTGGCTTCGATAGCGCGCTGGTAGAATTCTTCTGCTCGATCATAATCCTTGCGAATGGTCTGCAGAAAGACGGCATAGTTTCCCAGGTTGGCGGCATTTGCAGGACCGGCCTCAATGGCCCGGCGATAGAATTCCTCCGCCCGGTCGTAATTCTTGCGAATGTTCGCCAGGAAGCTGGCGTAATTCCCCAGGTTGGCGGTGTGGGTGGGATCGGCGTCGAGGGCGCGGCGATAGAATTCCTCCGCCCGGCCGTAATGCTTGCGAACATTCCTCAAGAACCTTGCATAATTCCCCAGGTTGGTGGCATGCCGGGGCTCGGCCCGTATGGCACGACGGTAGAATGCTTCCGCCTCATCGTAATTCTTCCGAATATCCTCTAGGAAAACCGCGTATTTGCCCAGGCTGGTGGGATGCCTGGGGTTGCAGTTGACAGCCCGCCGGTAGAATTCTTCTGCCCGATCATAGTCCTTGCGAATGTCGTCGAGGAAGACCGCGTAGTTGCCCAGGTTGGTGGCAAGTTTGGGGTTGGCCTCGACGGCGCGCCGGAAGAACTCCTCTGCCCAGTCGTAGTCCTTGCGGACTCTGCTGAGGAAAACCGCATAATTACCCAGGCTGACTGCATGTCTGGGGTCGGCCTCGAGGGCGCGGCGATAGAATTTCTCCGCCCGGTTGTGATCTTTGCGGGTCTTGGTCAGGAAGGCGGCGTAAGCGCCGAGCAGGGGAGCCGAGGATGGAAACTGCTCCAGTGCGGAGACGTAGATCTGCTCGACCTTGTCTGTCTTGCCCGAGAGCGCCTGCTCATCGTTGGGGTCGAGCGGCATGCCGGCTGGAACTTCAGTCTCGTCGGAACTCATCCTCGTCGCCTCCCGCCAACGTTCCGCAGGTTGTTATGAAGCCTGGCACCAAGGCTGAACCTCACCCTCTGGGACTCCTGCTGGCAGGGGGCCAGGATTCCGAAGTCGTACCTGGCCAACGCGCAGGCCGGTTGTCTTTATAACCCATCTCAACCACCTTGGCAAGTGTATGACGAGTCATAACAACCGAAGTAAATGGAGGTTGTGAGATGCCTTATGGTTCGTCGACGCTGAATGATAGCCTTTGGAGATTCGCCGGGAAAGCCGTAATTCCCCGGTTGGGAAAGCCAAGCCTTCTTCCCGCAATGCTTGCTTTTGTGACGGCAGAGATGCAGGATAGGACCCATGCGCTCAGACGGGCCCGCGCTGGGCAAACGGTTTGAAGATGCATTCTGCTACGCAGCGACGCTGCATTCGACGCAGAAGCGGAAAGGCAGCGACATTCCATACGTGGCCCACTTGATGGCCGTGTGCGCCATTGTTCTCGAGCAGGGTGGAGACGAAGATCAGGCCATCGCCGCGCTCCTGCACGATGCGGTGGAAGACCAAGGGGGGCAGCCGACGCTTGAGGAGATCCGCAGGCGCTTTGGAGAGCGTGTGGCGCGCCTGGTGGAAGGCTGCACGGATGCCGACACCGTTCCTAAGCCGCCCTGGCGAAAGCGCAAGGAAGACTACATCCGGCACTTGCAGTCCGCCTCGCCGGACGTCCTGCCCATTGTCCTGGCGGACAAGATCCACAACGCGCGCGCCGTTCTCCGCGACTATCGAGCGCTAGGAGACAGGCTCTGGCAGCGGTTCAAGGGCGGCAAGTCTGGGACTCTCTGGTACTACCGAACGCTGGCGGCCACGGTGGCGAAAATACACTCCGGTTGGGCCTCCGACGAACTTTCGCGCATCGTCAGGGAACTTGACGACGCCACGAAGCCGTAGACAGGCGTCCTCCGGCGATCCCGCCCTATGCGGATGCTTTGGACGAGCATCGCCCGCAGGAGCGGCGTTTTTTCTCAATTTCCAGCCGGCGAACGCCGCAAACCCGCTTCGTTTATCGTCACAAAAAGGAATTGGTGGCTGGATTTGATTGGCAAGATCCCCCATGACCCCACTGCCGGTGGCCATCACCTCCACATTGAAATCGCGGGCGTGTTGCGGAATTTCCGGCTTTTCAACCCAGTCACCAACACGACCTCGTCCGTCACCGCGCACTGGGGTTGATCAACCAGCATTTCCTACGTGATTCGACGGCCTTGGGTGCCTGCGGGAACTGCGAGGAACACCCACGCCCATATGATCTACACCGACTTGCGGTATGTTCTCCCATAGACCATAAGCTATTGCATTGATTGTGTTATTCCGGTGGCACGATTCTCCAGTAAGCCCGGAATCCGCGCGGTAGAAAACGGTGTTGAGGCTACGAGGGCTTTCCTTGCATCGGCCATCCTGCCCCGGCGGGAGATGACCCATTGATAGGAAGTGCGATAAATCGTAGTGTGCACGACCGACCATTCGGTAGGCAGGAAAGTCAATTCGCCTTGACACTGTGTTCGAAGGCTCTTTACGCTGGAACTATCTCCCCCCGCCAACGGAAAGAACGGATGGGTTCAGGCGACTGCCTGATCGACGGGGAAAGAAACGGAGGTTGATTTGAGAAATCTGGTCATGGGTTGCGCAGTGGCCGCCCTCGTGGCGCTTACGGCGCGATCTGAAGCTAGACCCCCTGAGCTAAAACTGCTACAGTCGCCCGCGTATGTCGCTGCAAGTTCCCAGTACGGCGTGGCAAGCTGGTACGGGCCGGAATTTCAGGGCCTGCCGACAGCCAGCGGGCAGCCTTTCAACATGGAAGGAATGACTTGCGCCCATCGACGTTTGCCGCTTGGAACCAAAATCAGGGTTACCAACCTATTGAATGCACGATCCTTGGTTCTGAAAGTGACTGATCGCGGGCCGGTACCCCGCGACCGCGTGCTTGACGTCAGCATGGGTGCTGCAAAGCACCTGGGCTTTCTGCACGCCGGATTGACACCCGTCCGGATCCAAGTGCTCTCCTACCCTCACGGCTCTCTCATCAGCCAAGCCAACACAAAGGCCCTTGTCCCGGGGACAAACTAGTCCTTCCCTCCATCTTTAGAATCGAGTGAGTATACAAGCTGACCAAGCGCAGGCCTTTGAGACATTTTCGATGTCAAAAGGGCCTCGCTTGCCTGCCCATAACTGTTGAATCTGAATGGGTTATTAAACACTAACGATATTAATCAATAAACACTTGCGCTTCGACTGAAACCCTAGAGGCCGCGTTCGACAGACAGAAAAGTCGTACCAAGCGGCCCGTCGAGCCATCATCGGTTCAGGCGGAGGTGCCGGAGATAGTCGTAGCTGATCTTAATGGCCTGATATTCAGGCAGGTTGCAACGATCCTGCTCTACAAAGATGTGTTTGGCCCCGGCCTCATGGACATGGGCGAAGATGCGGCTCCAATCGATGATGCCTTGGCCCACAGGGGCAAAGGGATTCGGCCCGCCGGGAGGGGGCGACTGCTGGTGATGAATCGTGACGCCCTTGCGCATATCCTTGATATGGAGCAGGGGAAAGCGGCCCGGATAAAGCCGCCAGTAGTGGAGCGGATCGGCTCCGGCATAGACGACCCAGAAGATATCCATCTCCATTTTCAACAAATTAGGGCTGCACTCCTTGAGCATGATGTCGTAGCCGGTGGTACCGTCTACCTTGGCGAACTCATGGAAGTGCGCGTGGTAACAGAACTGCATTCCTGCTTGTTTTGCGACCTCGCCACAGCGGTTGAAGAACTCGGCCCGGCGTCTCCATTCCGCCGCGGTCAGCTTGGGGTTGTCCCCGACCACAATGTACTCTAAACCATAGGCATGGGCCAGGTCGACGGAGCGTTTCCACTCCTCAATGGTTTTGGCTAACTGGAAGTAGCCGCTGGGGGCAACGAGTCCGGCGGCACGCAAGTCCTGCTTCAAAGCGGCCGCTTTGAGTCCGGGCGAGATCTCCACTTCGCGGTAGCCGATAGCGGCAACTCTTTTCAAAGTTTCTGCCGGAGCTTTGGCGAACTTGTCGCGGACCGTGTAGATTTCAAGCCCGATAGGTCCCGGCCAGGCGAGACGCCCCGCGGCCCACACATCGCGGCTTCGGACGGCCGCCCCAGCCGCAATCCCTCCCAGCACTCCTAGAAAATTCCGTCGTGTCAGCATGATGCCCCCTTCAAATTATGAGGTGGCCATTAAATACCAGATATGGAGGCGTGTCAACTGGTGAGCTGGGATGATCGCGTTGTGGACCTGCCCGGTGACGGAAGGGGGATGTGGGGCTCCCACTGAAGTCGTGGGTCGGGTGGTCCCTTGAGTTTTTTCCATTTTCTGAATTGCGACCAAGGGTTGCCCGAACCAAAACTTACGGCTTCGTGAACGCTTACTTATACTTAAGCTCAAGGGAGATCTCTCTGGATGTCAGAAACAGAAAGCTCGGACAGAAAGTCCCCGAATTCGAACTCTCGACCTACGAACCATCCACCGGCAAGTTCGGCAACTTTTGCCTTGCCGACCAGATCCTACGGAAGCGCTGGACCATCGTTTTCTTCTATCCCGCCGATTTCACATTCGTTTGAGCAACAGAATTTGCTGCTCTGGCAGAGCAGCACGAGCGTTTTGTAAAGATGGGTTGCGATATCGTCACGGTCAGCACGGACACCGAGTTTGTCCACTTGGCGTGGCACAGGAGCGAGAAAGAACTGGCACAGGTCCGCTACCCAATGGCCGCGAACCCAACTGGCAAGGTTTCGAGATTGTTTGGCGTCTACGACGAGAACACCGGCTTCGCCTTACGGGGAACCTTCGTCATCAACCTGGAGGGCGACCTGGTGAACGCTGAAGTTAACTTCTACAACCTGGGACGCAATATTGACGAATTGACGAGGAAATTCAAAGCTAATCTTCATATGTCCCGGAAACCGACCGAAGTTTGTCCCTCAAAGTGGAAGGACGAGGGGGACAAAACCCTTGTTCCATCCGAGGAACTTGTGGGCAAGGTGCACGAAGCGCTGGTTGGTCAACTGGGTTGAGCGCCGTTCCGTGGCGGGCTGACGCGTTACCGACCTTGCTGCAAAGGGAACGGGATCACGCCGAGGACCGGCTTGGATGCAATAAAGGAAAGGGGCGAAACTGCGGGTGCGACCCATATATGCTTCGAACTCGGCGCCGTAGTGTGCGCGGAGGTGGCGGTCGAGATCGGGAATGCTGAAGAACAGGAAACCCCCCAGCATGAGTAGTGGAACCAATCACGCCCACGCCCGGCCAGTGATCAGCGCGAAGCCTGTGAAGAGCATTTCGTCACCGAGATAGTTGATGTGGATGGCATAACGGAAAAGGCCGCCTGTGAACAGGTGGTCGTGGTTTTCGGAACGCGCCTTCCACTTTTTTCTCTGAATTTCTGAGCCGGTGTTTTGAAACGATCCGGCGGCGTACAGGATTATGCCTAGCCAGGTCAGAAGACCGATGGCTCGGGGATTGATCCCACCGAGCATGGCAAATAGCAGGTCGATGATGGCGATCCAGACGGAAATCAGAACGGCTTCGCCCCAGCCCATCTTGCGCTTCAGCAGATAGAAACCAGTAACCAGCACGCGCAGAAAATAAACGAATGCTGCGGCGAGAAGCAGCCATCTGCGGGCTGGCGATGCCAGGACCCAATCAGTTCCCCAATGTGCCCGCGACGCTTCCAGCCCGTCGCCGCCACCGCGGTGGCATGAAATACGGCCAGGAAGATTCGCGGTGCGATTGCCTGATCATATTCGCCATGCATGGGCTCTTCCTTAAGAAGAGATCAACTATCGATGCAGTGCGATGGGTCCGTGAATTCAGACCCTCTGCGGATTAAAGCTAACCCATGCACGACTGAGATTCAATCGCTCGATATCTTTGCCGCACGCGTTGCGACGCCAGCGGCCTGTGGCAATTCGGGTTTTTCCAATGGAACGATGATTCGTGTAATATTCATCGGGGAGTTTCTCAGTGCTTTGCATTCGCCCGGCAAACGCCAATGACGTTCCACTGATCGTCCAGTTTATTCGCGAACTGGCTGAATATGAGAAATCGCCCGAGCAGGCTGTTGCGACAGAAGAAGATATTCGGGGAGATGGCTTCTCGGCGAACCCGAAGTTTCGTGTGCTGATCGCCGAATGGGGAAACGAGGCGGCGGGCTTTGTGCTCTTCTTCTATAACTATTCCACGTGGCTGGGAAGGGCCGGCCTATATCTCGAGGACCTGTTTGTGCGGCCGGCGTTTCGCGGCAAAGGAATCGGCAAGGCGCTGCTGACGCGCCTGGCGAGAACCGCCGTTGAAGAAGGCTGCGGGCGCTTTGAATGGCAGGTGCTCAATTGGAACGCTCCGGCGATCGAGTTTTACAAGTCGCTGGGAGCGCGCGTCATGGACGAGTGGTCCACCATGCGGATTTCAGGCGAACCGCTGAGGAAGCTGGCCTCGTCGAGCAAGTTTTGAAGGTTGTGGGCCGATTGCTCACTGAAGCGAAGGAGCATTCGCGCGGAAATTTCGTCAACAAAACGCTTTCCCTTGCCGCTCGTTTCTGTCAAACTTGGCCGTTACTTGAAGGATCTCGATTTTCACACTATGTCTTCCCAGGGAGGTTCATGCGCTTATGTCAAAAAGCTCTATGACGCGACGCGATTTCATGCGAGTGGGGGCAGGCGCTGCGGCAATCGGCTCCGCAGCCAGTACAACATTGTTGGAGCCGATGCGAGCGATGGCATCATCTCGGCCGGTACCGCCTTCGGACAGGCTTCGGTTTGCTTCAATCGGCACCGGAGTCCGTGGTTGCCAAGATCTGCAAACTGCACTGCGTGCGCCGGGCGTTGAAATGGTGGCGGTTTCCGATCTGTGGGATGGCCGGCTGATTGCCGCCGAGGAACATGCCGGCAAGAAATTGGACACCACCAAGGACTACCGCGAGATTCTCGACCGCAAGGACATTGATTTTGTCATCGTGGCCACCATGGACCACTGGCATGCAAAGATCGTGGAAGATGCCTGCGCTGCCGGCAAAGACGTTTATTGTGAAAAGCCGATGACGCACAAGGTTCCGGAAGGCTTCGGCATCATCCATGCGGCGCAAAAGTACAGCCGCATGATCCAGGTGGGCAGCCAGCGCCGAAGCAGCGTTCTTTTTGCCAAGGCCAAGGAGATTTATGACAGCGGCGCCCTTGGCCAAGTGACAGCGATCGAAGGCTGGATCGACCGCAATAATCCCGGTGGGGCGTGGGTCTACCCCATTCCGCCCGATGCCAACCAGCAGACGATCGACTGGCAACGCTTCCTCGGCGACGCGCCAAAGGTGCCGTTTAACCTCAAGCGCTTTTTCCGGTGGCGGGGTTACTCGGATTACGGCGAAGGTCTGCCAGGCGATCTGTTTGTGCACATTTTGACAGGAATCTATACCATCGCAGGTCTCGAAGGTCCGCCACAGAAAGCGGTGTCGGGCGGAGGGCTTTATCACTATAAGGACGGCCGGGATGAGCCGGACCTGCTCTGGACCCTTTACACGTTCCCGGGCATGACGGTTTCTGTCCGCTGCAACCTGAACAACCAGTCGCAGGGAGAAAGCACACGGGTTTACGGAACCAAGGGCACGCTCGAGTTTGATGGGGAGAAGTCTGTGACCTTTATCCCAGAGGACACGCGCCCGCGTCCGGAAACCTATTCAGTGCAAGGCTGGCCGAAAAAACTGCGAGATGAATACTGGGCAAAATGGAACGAGGAACACCCCGCGCCTCCGCTGAGTTCGCTGAACGCTGTCGAGCAATCTCAGACTTTCCGTCCGCCGGACAATTACAATGAGAACCTGGCGCACATGGAGAACTTTCTGAACGCCGTCAGAACCAGGACGGCTCCCGACGAAGGTCCGGTGTTCGGCAACTGGACGGCGATCGCGTGCCATATGGCCAATTATTCCTATTTCAACAAGGCTGAGGCGGTCTGGGACGAGCAGGCAAAGCAGATTCGCACGTAATAGGCCGCCGGCTCAGGTATTTGGGAGTTTCAAGCCGGGAATTTATCATCCTGCGATAAGGGGGGTGTGACAACATGGGGAAAGAGGGGATCTCGCGTCGCGACTTTATGCGCAGAACATCCACCGCTGCAGGAGCCGCGTGGGTTGGCAAATCCATTCCGCTGGAACCCGAGATGATCGCGGCCACGCCCCGGCCTGTGCCACCCAGCGATACGCTGCGCTTTGGGATGGTGGGCATCGGGATGCAAGGCTCGGGGCTGCTGGCGACTTCGATCAAGCTTCCCGGGGTTGAGTGCGTGGCTGCCTGCGATCTTTACGACGGCCGGCACACGCTGGCAAACGCTATCATCAGCAGAGATACGGGCAAGACCGTTCCAACGACGCGGCGCTACCAGGAACTGCTGGAGAACAAGGATATCGATTGCATCGTTGCCGCCCTCCCTGACCACTGGCACGAACGCATCATCGTGGATTCCTGCAATGCGGGCAAGGACATTTATTGCGAAAAGCCCATGACGCATCGTGTGAAGGAAGGCTTTTCGATAATCGACGCCGCTAAGAAAAACAACCGGATTGTGCAGATCGGCAGCCAGCGACGCAGCTCGATTATCTTCGCGAAGGCCAAGGAACTGATCGACGCAGGCGCCGTCGGCGATGTCCGGCTGATTGAAGACACGATGGGCAGGAACGATCCCTGCGGAGCATGGGTGTATCCACCGCCTCCGGGTCTTTCCCTCGAAAACCTGGATTGGGAAACCTGGCAGGGGTCGGCACCCAAACATCCCTTCTCTCCAATTCGGTTTGCCCGCTGGCGGGCCTTTGAAGATTACGGTGAAGGCATTCCCGGCGATCTCTACGTCCATCTGATTACGGGAATCCATTACGTGATGGGCGTGACGGCCCCTGCCGAACGCGCCTACTCGTTGGGCGGAATGTTCCAGTGGGATGTGGACGGTCGCCAGTATCCCGATCAGATGTCGACGCTCTACGACTATCCCAATTTCCGCTGCATGATTCGCGTCACGCTGGATAATGAATCGGGCGAGGTTGTGCGCTTTATGGGGACGCGGGGGACGGTGGAGATTCGGGACAACCACGTCAGCGTGATGCCGCAGGATGGCAAAGATCACGCGCCGTGCTATTACATCAGTAGCTATCCTCCCAAACTGCATGTCGAGTATGTAAAGGAATGGGAGGCCAAGCATACTCCTGCACCAGGGACCGCGCAGACCATTGAGGCAACTACGTTTCAAGCGCCGCCCGGATACAACGAAGACAGGCAGCACCTGTGGAACTTCTTCCAGTCGGTGAGAACACGTCGGCCGTCCGTGGAAGGTCCTGAGTTCGGGAACAACGCTGCCATCGGGTGTCATCTGGCGAACTATTCCTACTTCAACAAGAGCGTGGCCGTGTGGGACGGAGCGGCCAGAGCTATTAGAAGCTAGCCGACGGAAATCATCGGACCGATTGGATTCGGTTTCGGCATGGGTAGCCGCTTTTCAGGGCAGGTTATCGGGTGCGATTTTCCGATGACGGAAGGGTGGATCGTCTCCACCAAAGGAAGCCAGGACGGCCGCTCTGGCGGCTTCGAGCCTGGGAGACTTCGTTAGCCGCCCGCGCCTCCGGAGGCAGTGAAGGCCGGAAATATGGCTCAGGAATATACAGCCGAGCAACTTTTGACGGGCATCGCGCGGCATGATGAGGCGATGATGGGCCAGCTCTACGACGTGACGGCCCCGACCCTCTACGAGCTGATCTCCGGGATCGTTTCTGATTCTGACGCAGCGAACGACATTCTCAAGGAGGTTTACGTTCGCCTCTGGAGGGACGCGAAGCGGATCGAAACAGACGGCGGCAGCGTCATGGTTTGGCTGACTCTGGAGGCCCGGGCAAGGGCCGTCGATTGGCAGCGCAGCCAGAGCGGGCTTCGCATCACGGCCCATTCGCGCCTGCAATCGCTCCTGAAGTTCAATGCCTGGTTACCTCGCCCTGCTGAAATCGCCCAGGTTGAAAAGCGGCGCCGCCTGCTTGAGAAGCTGGTCCACCGCCTGCCCAAACCTCAAAGCGAGCTGTTGGAACTTGCGATCTTTAAAGGCTTCACGGAAACAGAAATTGCCCGGCAGCATGAACAACCACCGGGCCGGATTGAACATGAGTTGCGCGCCGGGTTGCGATTCCTGCGGCACCGCCTGCGCGCTGTTCTGGGGACATGGACTGCCGATATCTAGATGACGTTTATGAGCTGTTCCTGCTGGGCTTGCTGAAACCGAAGGGAGCGGCAGAGGTGAAGGAGCACATCGAGCGTGGCTGCCCGTACTGCCTGGCACATCTCCGCGAAGCAGCCCAGTGTGTCTATTTTGTGCTCTCGGGCTCGAAGGGGCGCAAGCCGCCTCAGCAAACAAAAGCCGAGATTCTGCACAGCCTGCACCGAGCATGAGCGCGCCGCGTGCGCGTTTGCCGGACTTGCCACCCGGATCGATAAGATCCAAGGCGGCAGATGGAAGCGACGCTCCGGGAGTTGGAACGTTCCAAACAAAAATCCCAGGACTTCCTGCAAGACGCCAGGAGAACCGAGAATCCCCCGTAACGGGCCGGGGCGACGAGGGTTGCGGGGCAAACCATGGCTGAAACTGCGCACAAATCGGGATTGCGGCGGGACCTTGGGTTCCGCCATTGCGCGGCGCTGTGCATCACGGACATGGTGGGAATCGGTCCGTTCATTACCATCCCCCTGTTTCTGGCGACGATGGGCGGGCCGCAGGCGATGCTGGGATGGTTGGTCGGGGCCGGGTTGGCTTTCTGCGATGGCCTGGTGTGGGCGGAACTCGGCGCGGCAATGCCCAAGGCCGGCGGGAGTTACCACTATCTGCGCGAAGCTTTCGGCCCACACGGAGCAGGCCGCTGGCTTTCCTTCCTGGTCGTCTGGCAAATCATGTTTTCGGCGCCGTTGTCTGTCGCGAGCGGCAGCATCGGATTTGCCAACTATTTTCACTATCTGCTTCCGAGCATGACGCCGTGGGAAGTTCGGCTGTTAGCGTCGACGATCCCGCTGTTTCTCATCATGCTGCTTTATCGGCGGATACGCGCGGTCGGAAACCTTTCAGTCGTGATGCTGGGGGGCGTCCTGATCGGGTGCTTCTGGGTTATCGTTTCCGGGCTGCCACATCTGAGCGCCTCGCGCATTTTTGATTTTCCACCTCATGCATTCCATTTGAATGTGCTGTTCTGGGCAGGGCTTGGCCACGCGACTCTTTACGCGCTTTACGACTACTTCGGCTATTACAACGTCTGCTATCTGGCCGAGGAGATTCGCGACCCGGGGCGGATTATTCCGCTGTCTATCCTGTTTTCCATCGGGGCTGTGGCCGTCATTTACATCTTGATGAACACCTCGATTCTCAGCGTGATTCCCTGGCGCGAGGCGCAACAGAGCCACTTTATCGCGTCCGAATATATCCAGAAGTTGCAGGGCCGTTTTGCCGGCGATCTGATGACAGTGCTGATGCTCTGGATCGCTTTCGCTTCCGCGTTCTCGCTGCTGCTGGGCTATTCGCGGATTCCTTATGCCGCCGCGGCCGACGGGAATTTCTTCAAGGTGTTTGCCAAGCTGCACCCGGAGCATGACATTCCTCATGTTTCGCTGGTTACGCTGGGAGTTGTTGCGGCGGGCTTCAGCCTGCTGCGGCTGCCGGAGGTGATTGTCAGCCTGGTGGCGACGCGCGTGCTTCTCCAGTATATGCCGCAGGCGGTCGGCTTCTTTGTTCTGCGCTTTAAGAGGCGGGATATGGCGCGCCCGTTTAAGATGTGGCTCTATCCGATTCCCGGCCTCATTTCTCTGCTGGGCTGGCTTTACATCCTGACGACTTCAGCGCGTGGAGCACTGCTGTTTGCACTGGTGATCTTTGCGCTAGGCACCGCCGCCTATCTCTACCGCGCGCGGGCGAAGGGCGAGTGGCCGTTTCTAAGAACGGAGGACCTGGGCAATCGCAACCATCTGTAAGTGGCTTTTGCGGTCAGGTCATGCCTCAACGCGACGAACCAGCAGGAAAATCCCTTCGTTGTGGACGATATCGATGTCACCGTCCTGGATCTTGGGTGAAAAGCCTGCCCGGTCGCCTGGCAAGGAGCCTTCAAGAAGTCTCCGCGCTTCCTTGCAGCGCGCGTCCTGAGGCTCAAGCCCCGCCCGCAGCATCCATTGATTGAAAGAGCGGTGATGGCGCTTAAAGGATTGAGAAACGATTTCCAGCCCGAGCTTTTCAAACATGTTCAGGAAAGTGGTCAGCCTCAATGACCATGTGTGGGAAGGGTCGCGAATGGTCTCGATCCGGTTGTGGAGTTCGAATTTCTCGTCGCTTTCGGGCCCCATGGTGTCATCCACGAGAACACGGCCGTCGGACTTTGTCACCCGCACCATCTCCTGCAGAACGAGTTCCGGCTTGGGGATGTGGTGGAAAGCGTACTGGCAACTCACGAGATCGAAAGTGGCGTCTGCAAAGGGAATTCGTTCGCCCTCGCCGCGGATAAAGGCCGCGTTACCGATCTGTCTTTCCGTCTGGAACTCACGTGCCTGACGCAACATTTCGCTGGTCAGATCCATTCCGTATGCAAACCGAATCCTGGGCGCCAGCTCCAGAGCCAGCGCGCCCGGCCCGCAGGCGACATCCAGGGTGATGCTCTCCGGCTGAGGCTTCAGAAACCGGACCTTCTCGGCCACAATTTCAGGAGCGTCACGCACCGCGAATTTTGAAAATACTTCCGCCGTCCTTGTGAATTGTTTTTGAACCGTTGCCTGGTGTTTCTTTGACATAGATTTTCAGAAAGACCCGTGATTCTTCACCTTTCCTTCATGAATGTAATAGAATGCCTTTTCTTTGGGAAGGGCAAATTGTCAGTCAATTCTTATCCGGCTTTGGTCTATTAGAAGACGGGCGCGTAGAATTTTGAGTATTTCGAGGAGGTTTCAGATGGCGATGAAAAGTGAAGAATTGAAATCAGCGTTGCGTGGAATTGTGGGATTCGGCGTGACGCCGTTCCGTGAAGACCTCAGCGTTGACATCGACGCACTGCGGCAGAACGCGGCGTTTTTGGCTGAACACTGCGAAGTGGTTGTTCCGCTGGCTGGCAACGGCGAAATCTACGCTCTCTCGCCGGAGGAACACAAAACGATCGGGCGCGCTGTTGTCGAAGAGGTTCATGGCCTGAAGCCGGTGCTTGTTGGTGTGGGATTGACTATGCCGATCGCGCGCGATCTAGCCCAGGCGGCGGAGGCATACGGCGCCGATGGGATTCTGGTTCTTCCGCCGTACTTTACCCATGCCAACGATGATGGCTTGTTTGAATACTATCGCTCCGTCGCGCAGGCGACAAAGCTCGGGGTGATTCTGTTTCAGACTCGCACCGTCAGTTTCAGCCCTTCGCTGCTGCGACGGCTGGCAGAAGTTCCTAACGTTGTCGGCCTCAAAGACGAGCATGGAGATATGGACCAGTTCGTCCGCCAATGGCGAGCCGTGGGCGACCGCCTGGCGCTGCTGTGCGGAGTTGGAGAGATTCTTGCTCCCAGTTATTTCGCGCTGGGAGTGAAAGCCTTTACGAGCGGGCTGATCAACTTTATGCCCAAGACCTGCCGGAGAATTCTGGTGCAGCTTGAGGCGGGGGAACTGGAAGCTGCCGCACGCGTGGTGGAAACAGAAACGATGTCGATTTACGACCTGCGCGTCAAACGGCCTGGCTACAGGACACTGGTGATCAAGGAGGCGATGAATCTGTGTGGAATGAACGCCGGCAGCGTCCGACCGCCGCTGGCGCCTCTTCCCGAAGAAGATCGCCAGGCGTTGCGGGCCGTTCTTGCGGACCTGGGACTCCTGAAGGGCGAGGCGGCGCGCAAATGAAGGGCGCCTCGTCGTTTTTCAATTCCACATGGGCCGAATGTGTGTTTCCGGTCTTGCGGGCCAAGATGAGGTCTTGTCGCAAAGCGGGAATACCCTGCTTATGAAATTCTCTTCAAGGGAGAAGTAGCTGGATGGGTGAGAGTGCGAGCCTTGAGCCTTCCTGTGTTTTGATACCCGCGGGAAGCTTCTCGATGGGCTGCGCTGGGGGCCGGGATGATGAACAGCCGGTGCATCGTGTCTGGGTTGATGCATTTGAGATGGCGGTTTATCATGTCAGAAACCGCGACTGGGCCGCATTTATGGAAGCGACGGGACATCCAGCGCCACCTGAATGGAGCAATCCCCTCTTCAATCATCCTGACCAGCCGGTGGTGGCTGTAAACTGGATGGAGGCTGATCAGTACTGCCGCTGGCTCAGCGAACTGAGCGGACGCAGGTATCGTTTGCCAACAGAGGCGGAGTGGGAAAAGGCGGCGCAGGGCGGAAAGGATGGCGCGCTCTATCCCTGGGGCGATGAACTGCCGGAAGCTCACGACGAATATCTGCTTCGGTGGAGCGGCAAGGTCTCCGCTCCACTGCCTGTGGGACGGGGCACACCCAGTCCTTACGGCCTCTATGACATCGGTGAAAATGTGCATGAGTGGTGTGCAGACTGGTATTCAAAGGACTATTATGCCTGCTCGCCCGGGCGCAATCCTTGCGGACCGCCGTCTGGTGAGCGGCGGGCGTCACGTGGCGGCGCCTGGCGGCACCACATCAAGGCCAGCCGCTGCGCTGCGCGTTCCAGCATTCCACCGGTCTTCAAGTACACGGATTACGGCTTTCGAGTGGTTCGTGACGCCACTTGAGGCAGGTCCTGAGAAGGAGGATTCCGATGCCCGAGTTGCGCCATAACGTTCTGACCCGCGAGTGGGTTATCATCGCCACCGAACGCGCAAAGCGCCCGCACGAATTCGCAAAGAAGGATGACGGGAAAAGGGTGAAACCTCCTTATGTTCAGGACTGCCCGTTCTGCCCCGGCAACGAGGCCATGACCCCTCCGGCAACTCTGGTGATTCCGGACGACGGTTCGTGGCGGGTCCGTGTGACACCCAACAAATTTGCGGCGCTTTCTTACGAGGGTGAGCGCCATCGGTCGTTTCAGGGGATACGCCGAACCGTCTCGGGAGTGGGCGTTCATGAAGTCATCATCGAATCACCCGACCACAGCAAATCAACGGCTTTGCTCGACGATTCTCAGGTTGAAACGCTCATCGACGCCTATCTTGACCGTTTCAATTTCGCTTCGCAGGACCCTCGCGTTGATCAGGTGACCATCTTCAAGAACCACGGCCTGGCGGCCGGAACTTCGCTGGAACACCCCCATTCTCAAATCATCGGAAGCCCTGTGATCACTTCGCAGATTCGTGACCGGATGATCAATGCTCTGCGGCACTTTGATGAGTTCGGCGAGTGTATCTTCTGCCGGGTTCTGGAGATGGAGTTGAAGGAACAGACGCGCGTGGTGATGGAGACCAAGCACTTTGTGACTTTCATTCAGTTTGCCGCTCTCACTCCTTTTTCGATGCTGATTATGCCCAGGCGGCACATGTCCTGCTTTTCAGAAATCAGCGATGCGGAGGCGGCCGACCTGGCGAGAATTCTGCGGCGGACGCTGGCCAAACTTTACTATGGCCTCATGGATCCGGACTTCAACTACACTATCCGGACTGCTCCCAAGGAAGCGTGCGGGGTGAAATATTTCCACTGGTACCTGAGCATCATTCCGCGGCTTACTCGCGTGGCGGGATTCGAGCTGGGGTCGGGCATGTTCATCAATACATCGTTGCCCGAAGAGAACGCCTCCTTCCTGCGGGAAGTCTCCGAGGGGTAGAACCAGCCATTGAAGTTCATTAAAGAAACGTCTGCACAAGGCAGAGGAGTTGCAGCGAATGCCTGCACACTGCGAGGGATCGATCAATTGAAGGGGTCAGTCCTGAATAAGTGAGGGTCATGAAACGAAGAGAATTTATCGGTTACCTGGCGGGAGGATTGACGGCGACGCTCGGTGGTAAGGCCGGGTTATCGAAGCGCCGTTCGCACCGGTTTTCGCACTCAGCCTATCTTCTGAGCCAGCGCATCGGAGTTTCATCGTGGAGTTTTCATAACCATTTTCCTATGACACGAAGCCAGGACTATAGCGGGTCGATCGACACGTTTGCGTTGCTCGATTTCCCGGCAATGATCGCCAAACGGTACAGGGTCCACCATCTTGAGTTTGTTGCCAGGCACTTTGCATCGACAGAACCTGCCTATGTGGAGGAACTGAGGAGCCAGCTTGTCCATGCGCGTTCGCAACTGGTGAGCCTGTCAATCGACATCAAGGAGATGCAAAGCGCGGGCGGCCTTTCTGATCCCCACCAATCTGTTCGCGACGGCGTGGTGGACGCCGCGAAGAAATGGATTGATATTGCCGCCCGCCTTCGCGCGCGTTCGGTCCGGTGCGACCCCGGAGAGATTGATCCGCAGAATCTGGCTCCGACGGTGGAGTCGTATAAGAGGCTTGTCGCTTACTCCGGCCGGAAAGGTGTCCGCGTGGTTGTGGAAAACACCGGCCGCATTGGTGCAGAGCATCCCGAAGTTCTAGTCAAAATCATCAAGGCTGTGGGAAGCAGATATTTGGGAGCGCTGCCGGACTTTGGCAACTTCCCGGAGGCTGGAAGCCGCGCGCGCGGCTTGGCACTGCTTTTCCCTTATGCCCTTACCCTTTGCCACGCCAATGGATTGGAGCTTGACGCCCAGGGCAACGAGACCGACTACAATTTTCCAGCCTGTATTCAGATTGCGAAACGTGAGGGATTTCGCGGAATCTACTCCGTGGAATACGAAGGCTTTGGAGATTCATACCAGGGAGTTCAAGGCGTCATCGACGAACTCTTGCGGTACCTATAACTATCGGTCGCTTCGCTCGAATCTATTCGTAGCGCAGGGCTTCGACCGGATCAAGGCGCGAGGCCCGGATGGCAGGGAGAACTCCGCTCAATACGCCGACCAACATAAGGATTCCGGCAGAAAGCGCCAGAGTGGCAATCGAGATGTGCAACTGGATGTCTCCCTGTCCGGAAGTGTCTTTGAACAACGGTCCGAGCAAAGGAATGGTTCCAATGGCAGCCGAGAGCAGGTAAGAAAGGGCCATCCCAAGAATACCGCCCGCCAGGGTGATCACAAGGGCTTCAGAAAGAAACTGGGCCCGAATGTGCCGCCGCCGAGCGCCGAGAGCTCGCCGCAGTCCGATCTCTCGCGTCCGTTCATCCACGGAGACGAGCATGATGTTCATCACGCCAACGCCACCAATCCCCAAGGTCAGCGCGCCAATAAAGGTCAGCAGCACTTCCAGACCGATAGTGAGTCCGTCGATGATAGGACGCAGCTCCTCTGTTCCGAACATCATGAAAGCTTTCTTGTCGGTCGGAGAGAATCGCTGCCTTTCGGCAAAAATCGCCAGCACCTGCTGCCGTGCCTTGGCTTCGAACTGGGGGGCAACGGGCTCAAAGACCAGGACGTTTGCGTAGCGAGTGTCCCACATGTCGCTCGCTGTCGGGTAAGGAATCCAGGCGGATTCATCATCGCTCGTAAAATAGTTGGAAAGCTGAATCTTGCGATTCATGGTTCCGATGACCGTGAATCGTACGTTGCCGATCCTGACAATCTGACCCACAGCCGGCTGGTTGCCAAAAAGCTTCTGGCGCAACCGGGCGCCCAGAAAAACCACCCTGCGGCGTTCGACCATATCCTCGGGGCTGATCCAGCGTCCGTTGCTTGGATTCTCGCTCCTCATCTCTCCATATGCCGGAAACACGCCGCGAATCGCCGTGTTGGCAAATCGGCTTCCGTTGGAGATGGGCAACCAGCGAACCGTTTCACGGCAAGCATATTTCACCAGTGTCGCGCGTGCCCTCACCCACTCCAGGTCTTCTTCTTCAATCCGGACTTTCTTGCCCGCGCGCTGGCCGCCAACCTGCTCGCTGGTTTGAGCCGGCCAGCAGATCACCACGCTCTTCCCGAAAGCCTCGAACCCCCTCAGCAGAACTCCCCGGAAGCCGTTTCCGTAAGCGATCAGAATTGTGACGGCCACAATTCCCCACACGATTCCCAGCATGGTCAGCCCGCTGCGCAGGGGTTGACGCCGCAATGAATCCCATGCCTGGCCCAAAACTTCCCGTATCATAATCTCGCCCCGCTGCGTCGCACTTCGGGATGCCGGCTCGCGCCCGTTTCACTGCTTCGCTTCACACTATCCTCCCGCTTCATACCGTAGCGATTCGATGGGGTCCACCGAGGCTGCCCGACTCGCAGGGTAAAGCGCCGCAAGCAACGCCACCGTTCCCAGAAGGGCAAATGACAGGAGGCCAGATTGCCAGGTGGGAAGCAGACCCGCAAAAAACGCCGGTTGCGGCAGCAGGTCAACCAGCCAGCAAACCCCGAACGCCACCCCCATTCCAACCCCGCCACTCAAGAAAACAACGATCAGAGTCTCAGCGAAAAATTGCCACAGCACGGCCCTGGAAGTGGCGCCGACCGCTTTGCGCACTCCGATTTCGCGTGTCCGTTCGCGTACGGCGACCAGCATAATGTTCATTACTCCGATCCCGCCCAGCAGCAGGCTGATCAATCCCACCGCGCCCAGAAAGTACTTCATCCCGTCGGTCATCATGCGGAAGTCGCGGGCATTTTCCACCGTGTCCCAGATGGAAGCCGCTTCTTCGTCGCGCGGGTCAAAATGATGGATCAATGCAAGCGAGCGCCGAACCTGAGCCTGGCAGGCTTCGTCGTCGGCAAAAGACTTTGGCGTTACCAGAAGATTGTCAATGCTGTTGGGCAGAGCCGGTGGCGGGTCCGGAAAGTCCTGCTGCATGGCGCTGAAGGGGATGTAAACCTTGGTGACGTCCATGCCATCGTAACTGTTATTCTGTTCTTTGGACTGCATAACGCCAATCACGATATACGGAATATCGTTCAGATAGATTGTGTTACCCAAGACCGCGTGGGATGCGAAAAGCTGTTTCCGCACATCGCTGCCCAGGAAGGCGACGCGGTGGGCTTTTGCCTGGTCGTTCCAGTTGTAAAAACGGCCTTGCGCGATGGATAGGCTCCGGATGTACGCAAAAGGAGGAAGCGAGGCGGTCACCTCAAGCGTTGCGCTGTTGTATAGGCTGCGAATGTTGATGCTCGAGCGCCGGAGTTCAGGCAAAACATACTGGCAGGAAGGAGCCTGAGATTTCACAGTCAGATAGTCCGAACTCCCCCAGCGGATATCCCGGCCTGCGCGCATGCCGCCCGCTTGCATGCTGGTTCGGCCGGCAAAAACGATCATGATGTCCCGTCCGAAGGTTTCCATCTGCCGCGCCTGGCCCACTCGCAGGCCTTCTCCGGCGGCCACCATCAGAATGATGGAGATGATGCCCCAGGCGATGCCGAACATGGTGAGGAACGTCCGGAGCTTGTGCCCCCAGAGGTTGTCGATTGTGTCGCGGAACAAGTCGCGAAACGCCATGACAATTCACCATGAAAAGCACTCAGAGGAAGCGAAATCCGGAATAGCCGAATCGCCCGCCTATTGCAGGATGACCTGCTGACCCTGTTGCAGCCCGCTTTCGACTTCCGAGTTGATGCCGTTTGAAATGCCAATCTGGATGGGGACTTTTTTCCAGCCCAGTTTTGCCTCCTGGGCAGGAATCTCGGCAAAAGTCTTGTGATCTTTGTCGTAAACCACGGCGGTCTCCGGAATGAGCAGCACATTATGCTTCTCCCGGATAATCAGTTCGGCATTGGCGCTCATGTTGGCCTTGAGTTCACCAGTGGGATTCTGGATGGAGACGCGGACTTCAAAGGTAGTGACATTGTCCTTTTCCACGCCCATAGGAGAGATCTTGGTCACCTTGCCGTCGTAAATTTTGTTTGGGAATGATTCCACCCGAATCCGGGCCGTCTGGCCCATATAGACTTTTCCAATATCCGCCTGGTCGACTTTGCCGAGCACATAAACCGTACTCATGTTTCCGATTGTGAACAGTTGGGTGGCCTGCGAGCCCAGAACCAGGATAGAACTGACAGCGTCGCCGACTTCAACATCTCGGGAAAGCACGATGCCATCGATCGGGCTGACGATGGTCGAGTTTTGCAGGTCTTCTTTGGCCTGGTCCAGAGCGGCCTGCGCCTGAGATACCTGAGCCCGCGAGCGGGCGATATCGGCCTTGCTGACGGCCACGTTTCGGCGGGCAGACATCTGCTTGTTAAGTCCTATCTCGTAGGCTTTCTTGGCATCGTCAAGCGATGAGTCCGGGATCAACCCTTCCGCGGCAAGCTTCCTGTTGCGTTCAAGCGTGGCTTTGAGGAAAGGTATGTCCGGGCCCTCGGCGTCGACAATGTTGCGCTGGTAGACGGCTTGTGCTGACTGGACAGTGGCCTGGGCGGCCTCAAGATTAGCCTCTTCCTCTTTCACCCGCGCGCGCAACTGCTCTTTGTCAAGCTCAAGCAGCACCTGGCCTTGTGTCACGCGGTCACCATAGTCAACAAATATCTTCTGGACAATGCCGCTGGCCTTTGACTTGATCTCGACCTTGGTCAACGGTTCAACCTTGCCGGTCGCCACCACCGATTGTGCGATATCGCCTCGCTTGATCGTGGCCAGCTTGGACGGGTCGATGCTCGTGTCCGGGCGCAGCACGTTGGCCACTGCCAATACGGATGCGCACAGCCCAAGCACTCCTACCCCGATCAAGATCCAGCGCCGGCGCCTGGAACTTCGATGATTGTTCGCCATAGGAACCTTCCACTGATTCTTATTTCAAGTCCTCTCATCCACTAATACGCCGGACCCATTCCCGATGTTCCACGAAGTTGCAGGCAATTTCCGAGGTTGAGGATTGGCAGTGTGGCAAGGCTCACAAAGACTGTTCATGCGATGTACAAGAGGAGGGCAGACACATCCATGCAGAAGATGGCAGTCGCAAGGGAAATCAGCGGCCTACACGGCGCGGCTGGCGTTCCTTGAAAAAGTCCCGAAGATTCCGCAGCACCTTTCCAAGGTCGGCGCCATCGGCTTCAACCGCTTCTTCAAGTCTTAGCGAGTATGGGACTTTTCTGACTTGTGTGAGGGTTTTCAGCCCGGCGCGCTGCAGGATGGACCTTGTTTTGGGAAAACTTGTGACGTACCAATAAACAGGAAGGTTGGCGGTTACACCGTCAGGTTCCAGCCAGGCCAGCAGAGGCTGCTTGAGGGTAAGCGCCATGTTCACTACAAAGAGGAGAACTCCCGAAAGCTCAAAGAAAGCTGATATCGGCAAGACCGACCACGCGTTGCCTCCTGCCGAGTATGCAATCGCTTCGCTCGACACTCTCAGTGCACAGCCCAGCGTTAGTAACCACAGGCTTACCGCCATCAGCCGCGAGCTGTGGAGTTCACGGCCGTTCAGAAATGACGGGAGCAATCGCGGAGCAATGGCAAAGATGAACGTCGCGATAAATCCTACTGTCACGGCATGCCTTGAGGCTCCGCCCAGTCCTTCGGCGCCTGGGAATATGTCAGCCAGAATGCCAAGAACTGCGCCTGCCAGCAGCCAGACGAATGAGAGCCGGACGAAAGCAGAATAAGAATGGTAGACGCCGATCACCTTCAGTTTTCTTACAGAGCGCCGGAAGACGCGCAGAGCGCCGGTCGCCGGAATGGTGACGGCCAGCGCGAGGACGTCGGCCACGAGGAATTGGTGAATCAAGGCGGCGATTACGATCGCGGTTACGCCCGCGCAGAGCCACGGCGCCGCACGATGGTTCGGTTGTTCGAGACCCAGGAAGATGGTCACGAATTTTGTGCTGTAGCCCCACGCGACCGGGATAGCAAAGCCCCAGATAGCAATCACAAGAAATGCGCGATCAGCAACTGCAGGGTAAACCGGTGCCGCGCTGTGAAGCGCAACCGAAGCTGCAGTAGCCAGGTTCACGAACAACGCCACACCCAATGCAGCGAAACCAAATATGCCCAGCCACGATCCCAGATCCGCCGGTTTCTTCTGCCTCGCTGATGTTGTGCCTTGGGGCCGTGTGAAAGAGACCGCATATAAGAAAATTGCCAAGGCCACAAGTTCCAGCACTGCAGAACTGACAAGCGTAGCGCGCCAGCCGTCGGCCACAACGCCGGCCCACCACCGAAGTGCGACTCCCAGCGTCCACATCGTCCAAACGGTCCATGCAACGCCATAGCCTTTCAAGGGATGGCCACGAAACTTGGGCAGCACGTAGAACGAAATCCCAATGATGAAGCTGGCCACCCAACCGAATAGTTGCGCGTGGCCGTGAGCCTGAATCCAGGCGGCGCTGGCTCCTGCTTTGGCCTCATGGTCGGTTATCGCGATCAGATTCCAGACGCCCAGGAAAGTTCCGGGCAATGTAAAGAAGCAGAGCCCTGTGATGACGTACGCCGCGAGCATTTTGCCGGCCTGGCGCTCCGGCGCCGGATCGGCATAGTCATTTCGCACGGTCCGGTCGCGTTCGTACGCTTGTCTCCACTGCTGCGGAAGATCATCTTTCAAGGTAATTTCCGTTGTACGCATAGGTTCCCACGATTTGAGTTTCCAAGATCGAGCCCATTCTAAGAACTTCAGCTTTCTCGACGCTGTGACTTTTGTCTCAAATGGATCGAGTTTTGTGCGGCGGAATTGAATCCGCTGCCACCCACCAGCCGGAGAGGCGCGCCGGAAACAGAGGCTGTGGCGGACAGAGCCAGGGCCGAAAAGGAGCGTTGTGGGTTTTGGACCCGAACAGACAGAAGCGGCAGCCGACCGGGCGCAAGATTATTTGCGCACCTCTATTGCTGGCTGTGTTGTTCAGCGGATAAATAGCCCGACAATGGCTGCGGAGAGATAGTTGGCCAGGGTCCCGGCCAGCAGCGCCCAGAAGCCCAGCCTTGCCAGGTCCTGCCGCCGGGAAGGTGCCACTGCTCCGATTGCGCCAATCTGAATCCCAATGGAGCCGAAATTCGCAAATCCGCAAAGGGCGTAGGTGGCAATGGTGAACGACCGTGCGGCGATGTGCCCCTTCAGCGGGCCGAGCATGGAAAACGCGACGAATTCATTCAGGATGATTTTTGTCGCCAGCAGATTTCCCACGGCCATGGCGTCGCGCCACGGCACACCGAGCAGCCAGGCCACGGGCGCCAGCGCGTAGCCGAAGATCGTGTGAAGATTGGTATGGGCGAAGCCGAGGAAACCATTAGCCAGTGCGATGAGCGCGACGAAGGCAATCAGCATGGCACCGACGTTGAGAGCGATGAAGAGACCGTCTATGACTCCGTGCGTGATGGCATCCAGGATGTTGACGTCCTTTTTCTCGAGGGTTAAATTTGCCGCCCCGGCGGTTTTTGGCTGGCCGGTCTCAGGAATCAGCATTTTTGAGACCAGCATCGTTCCCGGAGCCGTCATGACCACCGCAGTCAGCAGATCCCTTGCCTGCGCGCCAAACAGGATGTAGGCGCCCAGAACCGATCCTGCGATGTGGGCCATTCCAGCCGTCATCACCGTCATCAGTTCTGATTGGGTCAGGGTCTCCAGGTAGGGGCGAATGACGAGCGGCGCCTCCGACTGCCCTATGGCGATGCTGGCGGCGACTTCCAGCGATTCGGCGCCGCTGGTCCCCATCAGCTTGAACATGGCCTTTGCCGCCAGAGTCACCAGCGCCGGCAGGACCCCAACGTAATAGAGAATTGAAAGGACTGCCGCAACGTAAATGATCAACGGGAGCGCCTGGAAGGCAAAGACCATGCCTAGGCTGCCCTTGGGATCGCCAAGCGGGCCGAAGACGAACTTGGAGCCTTCGAATGAAAAATGCAGGAACCACACCACGCCGGTCGAGGCTTTATTCAAGAGCCAGTAGCCGGCCCCGGTGCGAAGCACAAACAGGGCAATGAGGAATTGAAGGCCCAGACCCCAGGCGACTATCTGCCAGCGAATGACTTTCCGATGGCGCGAGAGTCCGTAACAGAGTCCGAGGATGACCACGATACCCAGCAGGGAAGCCAGACGATTCAGCGTTTTCTCCAAAAGGCGAATTTGGCCGGCGCAAGATCAATCGGCCAGGCAAGAGGATATAGCAGAAGTTGCGGAAAATTGATACTAACCTGACTTCCGCGCTCGGGCGAGTGAGGTATCGCATTGGCAATGAGATAGCATTTCATTCCGTCACTATGGCGAAAGGGCGGACCAACTTTTGACCGGCTTCATGACTTCT
>JAKAWN010000340.1 GCA_021827245.1 Acidobacteriota bacterium
GTCAAAAGTTGGTCCGCCCTTTCGCCATAGTGACGGAATGAAATGCTATCTCATTGCCAATGCGATACCTCACTCGCCCGAGCGCGGAAGTCAGGTTAGGCGCAGGCGTGCTGAGTCTTCGGGATGGATACTCCCCGCGTTCAGAGAACTTCTCCGGCCATCAAATCTTCCAGGCTTTCTCTGGGGCGGATCAATTCGACCTTGCTGCCCGCGACCATCACCTCAGGCGGTCGAGGACGCGAGTTGTAGTTTGAAGAGAGAACGTAGCCGTAAGCGCCAGCGGTCATGACAGCGACCAGGTCGCCCGGCTCGACGCAAGGCATTTCGCGATCGCGCGCCAGGAAGTCGCCGGTTTCGCAAAGCGGCCCGACGACGTCGGCGAGGAACGTCTTTTCCGTACGCCGTTCGACAGGAATGATCTGGTGCAATGAGCCGTAGAGCGTCGGCCGGATCAAATCGTTCATGCCTGCGTCGACCACGACAAAGTGTTTTTGCCCGGTGTTCTTGATGTAGAGAACTCGTGTCAGCAGGATTCCGGCGTTGCCCACAAGCGCGCGTCCCGGCTCCAGGATCAAGCGATAGGGCGTCGCGGCCAGGCGGCTCTTCAGTGCCGCGGTCAGCCGATCCATTTCCAGCGGGCTCTCATCCACGTAGCGGATGCCATAGCCGCCGCCCAGATCAAGGAATTCCAAACGGATTCCTTCGTGCTCAAGGACCTGGGCAAGCTCCAGAATTTCCTGAAGCGCCTGAACGAAAGGGTCCACATCGAGGATTTGCGATCCGATGTGGCAAGCGATGCCCCGTACCCGCAGCTCCGAAGCGGCCGCGGCACGCCGAAAAAGTTCCGCCGCCTGATCTTTAGGCACACCGAACTTATGGATGAACTGGCCGGTTGAGATGTAAGGATGCGTGTCCGCCTCGACATCGGGATTAACGCGAATGGAAATGTTGGCCTGTCTGTTCAATTGCCGCGCGCGGCGGGCGATGGCGTCAAGTTCCCCGGCAGATTCCACATTGAACATCAGAATGCCCGCAGAAAGGCCCGCGTCGATTTCGATCTCGTCCTTTCCCACGCCGGAGAAGACAATCGAGTCCGGCCTGGCTCCAACTCTCAACACCCGGGCCAGCTCACCTCCGGAAACGATGTCGAAACCGGCGCCGGCCTGCCGCAGAAGGTTGAGGATCTTGAGATTGGAATTGGCTTTAACGGAGTAGCAGATCAGGTTCGGGATGTCGGCGAGTCTGCGCTCAATGTGGTCAAAATTCTCCTCGATAGCGGAGCGGCTGTAGACGTAGGCAGGCGTGCCGAAGCGCGCGGCAAGTTCGGCCAGCGAAGCGCCCTCACACTGCAGTTGGTCCTCTGCGTAATGGAAGTATTCCATCGTAATTTGTCTGATTTAACTCCCGGCCTGCTGGAACCCATCGGTTCCAGCCTCATTGCCAAGGTACACTCTGCATCTCAGCAGACGCGGGCTAGAACCAGCGTTTGATCGTCGCGCTGAGGCAGGCCCTGCTCAAAACGCGCGACTTCAGTGAACAGCAGATCAATGATCTCATGCAAAGGACGCTTCGCGTTTTCGCGCAACAGGTGTGACAGATGGCGCGAGCCGAACTCCTGGAGTTCCGGGCTCATGGCCTCAACCAGACCATCTGAGAAAAACGCCAGAAGGTCCCCCTTCCTCAAGTGAAGAGAGATTTCCTGATATTCTGTGTGCTCCAGCAGACCCAGTGGAATCCCTTCGGCCTGGATCGGACGCGACCGGCCATTGCGGATCAGGAGCGGCAATGGCATCCCGGCGTTGGCAAGGTGCATGACCATCTGCTTGGGCTCCCACACCGCGTAGACCAGGGTGATAAAGTGGCCCTCAACCCTGCGTTCGAGCAACGTCGCATTCAGGCGCCGGAGCATTTCCGGCACCGGGGGCCGCAGCGCTGCAAGACTACGCATGATTCCGCCGGCGAGCGCCCCATAGAGAGCGGCTGGCGCCCCCTTGC
Source organism: Acidobacteriota bacterium (assembly GCA_021827245.1). The sequence goes on from JAKAWN010000340.1 coordinate 1,996, forward strand.
CGCTGACGTCGCCTACTGTCAGGGCATGCCGGTCCTTGCCGTAATTCAGGAAGTCATATAAGTCTCCGCCAAGTTGGCGCGCAGGCTGGAAGCGGAGGTCGATCTCGAGGCCGGGGATGCTCGGCGATGTCCCGGGCATCAGGAGCATCTGAATTTCCTGCGCACGCTTCAAATCTCGCTCGAGGCGAGCTTCGCTCCTCAGCACCCGCTCATACAGCCGCGCGTTCTCAATGGCAATGGCGATCTGCGGCGCTAGTGTGGAAAAGATCCGGACATGCTCTTCCGTAAAGTAATTCGAGTTGGGACTTTCAAGATCCACAACGCCAATAACGCGGCCTCGGTAGATCAGGGGAACTGCCATCTCCGATTTCGTTTCCGGATTAATTCGGATGTAACGTGGGTCACGGGTGACGTCTGGGGCCCGGACGGGTTGCAACGAGTCTGCGGCGGCGCCCACAATACCCTGGCCAAAACGGACGGTCGTCTTGTCCGGAAGACTCTCGTCCTGGCGCAATGTCAGGACGGAGTTGAATGTCCTGGCCTGTTCATCCGCCAGCATGATGCTGAACCGGTGATAATCTACCAGGCGTTTGGTCAGCCCACCAATCTTGCGGAGCAGTTCGTTAAGAACAAGGACCGAGCTCAGCTCGCGACTGATTTCGTTCAGCAACTTCAAGGTGCGGGACTGGCGAAGGCTGCGCCGGTAAAGCCGGGCGTTCTCGATAGCCATAGCCATTCGGCCGCCCAGAAGCTCCAGCAGGTTGATGTGCTGATCGGTGAAGAATTCGGTTGAGTCGGCCTCCAGGTCGATGACGCCGATGACACGATTCTTCAGAATCAAGGGAATCGCCAGTTCGGACTTAATGCTGGACATCGATTCAATGTAAGATGGATCGCTTCGGACGTCGTTCACCAGAATCGAACGACGCTCGAGGGCTGCACGGCCGACAATCCCTTCGCCCACCTTGATGTGAAGTTTCCGAACCAGTTCTTCCGGGTGGCCGACGCTTGAACGGACCCGCAACTCCTGTTTTTTTTCGTTCAATAAAAGGATCGCAAAGACCTTGTAGTCAATGACTCGCTTGACCAACTCGGCGATGCGCACCATCAACACATCCAGGTCAAGCGTGGAGGTGATCTGCTCGCTGACTTCCAACAGCAGCGTCAGCAGTTCAGTGGCTCCCAGGGGGCGAACTGGTGGTTTGACAATTTGTGACATGAATCAGCTCATGCGGCGCGCGGCTTCTGCCAGGATGCCAGCCGAGGCGCTGGTTCCCAGCCGCTCCGCGCCAGCTCGCAGCATTTTCAGCGTGTCGCTTAACGTCCGGATTCCACCGGCTGCCTTGACGCCTATCGACGGTCCAACAGTCTGGCGCATCAGCCGGACATCGGCCTCTGTGGCTCCCGACGGCCCAAATCCCGTAGCGGTTTTGACGTAATCGGCGCCCGCCTGCTCGGCAATTTGACAGGCGACAACCTTTTGCTCATCGGAAAGATAGGCGTTCTCCAGGATCACCTTTATGATGCAGCCGGAATCGTGCGCGATGTCCACCACACCGCGAATGTCGCTCTCAACAGATTCCAAATTGCCCGAGCGCATGGCTCCGATATTCATCACCATATCAAGTTCTTCCGCACCCACGCGAATGCAGGCTGCGGCTTCCGCGCGCTTGACAGAAGTGAGCACCGCCCCGAATGGGAAACCCACCACCGTCCCAACCTTGACGCCGGTTCCACGCAAGAGATTGGCCGCTAAAGGAACCCAAACCGGGTGTATCGCAACGGTTCCAACACCCAGCGCCACGGCCTCGCGGCAGAAACGTTCGATCTCTTCGTACGACGCCTCCGGCTTCAGCTTCGTGTGGTCAATCACACTTGCCAGCGTCCGGACATCCACAGAGTTATGCGGGACGGAATTCTGCGGAGCCAAATCCCCGTTTTTCTCCTCCATCACGAAAGCTAATCGGCCAATCATTCCTGCGAGATCAGTCCTGGACGGTTTGGATGATGCCATAGGAGTTGTTGGCGATTCTGGAACGCTCACTCCCGACCCAGGAGTGCGGCAGCAGAACGAGGTGTTAATAACAGAATCAAAACCCTCACCATTAGCTGCCATTCTAACATAACCGGCAGGACTTTCACTGCCTTCACCCCAGCCTGCGGTTTCGGAATATGGCCCGCCAGCCGGAACCCTTCATGTCACTCCTGCATGTACAATGATTTTGTGGAGCGTGAGCGATTCGAGCGACTGGTCGGCGAAGTTCTGGACAGCCTGCCCGAGCCATTCCGGAGCAGGCTGTCCAATCTCGCTATAATTGTTGAGGATTCTCCTCCGCGGGAGCCTGACCGGGGCGGTTTGCTGCTAGGCCTTTTCTCGGGTGTTCCGCGAACCTTGAAGAGCGTTTTCTCCGCTGACCTGCCTGACCATATCTTCCTGTACCAGAAGAATATTGAGGCGATCTGCTCAACCGATGCACAAATCGAGCAACAGATCCGCGACACGCTGCTGCATGAAATTGGCCACTACTTCGGACTGAGCGAGGATGAACTCCGAAATGTTTAAGAATATCGGCGATCGTCAGGAAGTAGAGGTCTTGGCGGAAATGGCGCGTGAGATTTGGCCGGGCCGGGTATAATGACTCTGAATGCGAGTTCTAGCTATTGATACAACAAGCGATTGTGGCGGGGCTGCAGTATACGATCAGAGCGAATGCATGGCAATCGCCTTTAATGAGGAACCTGCCTCCCGGTATGCTGTGACGCTGTTCAGCCTGGTAGAACAAGCGCTTGCCCAGGCGCGCATCACCTTTCCGGATATCGACCTTTACGCAGTGTCAAACGGTCCGGGCTCGTTTACCGGAATTCGAGTGGGCATAGCGGCGGCGCAAGGCTGGGCAAAGGCATTCGCGAAGCCTGTCAAGGGCGTAACTCTGCTCGAAGCCCTGGTGGAGCAGGCTCATCCGGAGACCGACTGGGCAGTGCCGCTTCTTGATGCGCGCCGGGGAGAGTTTTTTGTCAGCTTCTTCCGAAGAATGACCCACGCCACTGCTCAGACCCATAATTTCGAAGCAACCGGGCCAGGCCTGCTTGTGGGCCCGGATCGGCTGGTCAACCTGCTGCAGGCGCTTGGCCAGGGGGGCCAGTGCAGGACTTTCAGCGGTGGCTCAGTGGCCTGCATAACGCGCACACACGACCTAAAGGCTCGTTCGCTGCGTGAAAGCCTGGCGCCCGATCTGACTGCCGTCGATGTGTCCGGGGTGCTCCTCGAAGCTATTGCCAGGCTGGCTCTTCGTGCTCATGAACAGTGTAACGTGAGTTCGCCCGCAGACCTTGATGCCTGCTACATTCGGCGGTCAGATGCCGAGATGAATTGGCGGCCGTCGGCGACAAAGGCTGGCGCCTGATTGAGAAATTCGGATTCCAACTCATATCTCACAGGCCCGAGGGCGTTTCTTTGCCTTCCATGCTGAAGATCTCAGATGCGGTGAAAATCAGGCGGTTTTCACGTAATGATGTGCAGGCCATCCTTGAAATCCAGAAGCTCTACATGTCTGCCTCGGCGTGGGGATGGCGCGACTACGAGCAGTTGGCAGGAGATCCCAGGGGAATGATCCTGGTGGCGGAACATGAAAGCGGAACGTCGCCGGAGCTTGTGGGGTTCGCCGTGGCATACCGGGTGGACGAGGAAGCAGAACTCTGGAATATAGCTGTTGCGCCCCGATATCGACGTCAAGGCATTGCCAGGTCGCTGCTCAAGCAAATCCGCCAGACATTGGCAATCGCGGGAGTCCAAAGACTTTTTCTCGAGGTGCGAAGTTCAAACACACCTGCGATGGAACTCTATCAAGGCCTTGGCTTTACGCCGTTGCTTACCCGGAAGGGCTATTACCAGGATCCCTCAGAAGACGCACTGCTTCTCGTCTGCCGATTGATCCCCTCCGGAGCCTGATGGCGTCCGCTGCATCAGCTTGTTCCGAGTGTGCGGAATGGCAAAATTCTCCTTCGAAGGTGTAATTTCCGTCGTACGACACCATCCCGAACTCCAAACTAGTACCCCAAACCGTGTATCCCCTACCCCATATGGTGCACACAACCTCAAATCTTTGTCTTCCAAGTGCGCTTTGAAAGTTTGACGCAAAACCTAACCGAACATAATCAAAGGATTTGCCTCCCACAGTCTGTCTTTCACCATCCCTTTGGAACAAGCCGTGCTTAGGCGGATGCTGTGGTTATTTTTGATTGGAGGTTGTACGTCCGATGAAGAAATTCCTTACACTGATTGCGGCTATTGCTATGGCTACGACTCTTTCGATGCCGGCCTTTGCTGCGAAGCACCACAAGAAGAACCATCCCACAACGCAGTCGCATAGCAAGAAACACATGAAGCACGCCAAGAAGCATGGTGCAAAGAAGGGCCACAAGAAAGGGCAGTAAGTGAATCGTTCCGGCGGTAAGCATTTATCCGCCTCAAATAAAGAACTGCAGTTCTGGGGGTTTTGATTGCACCTCGAAAACCCGGTCGTCTGGCCGGGTTTTCTTTTGCAGCATTGGTGATAACCAGTTTGAACTGCCCGTCTGAAGCCCTCGCCATTCATCAGACCCGTCATCAATCTTTCCATCCATCTTTCCAACTTGAACCCTGTACTGGTGTGTGTTAGCCTGACGGAAGTAAAATAAAATTAGCAGGGAGGTGGCACACTCGTGAGCACCCCTACCGAGGCCGTCCGGGGGAAATTGATGGCCAACAAGAACGAGTATCAGCGCCTTCACGAAGAGCACGCAAAGTACGCGGTCGAATTGGAGCGCTTGGAATGCAAGCCTTTCCTGACCGAAGAAGAAAGGCTTGAGGAAGTCAGGCTTAAAAAACTTAAGTTGCGATTGAAGGATCGTATGGCCGCATTGCTGAGCAGCGGCAAGACAGCCGCGTAGCAACGTGGGAGGCTGAAAGAAAGGGAGTCGTTGCCTCGCGACGGGAGAGTTCGTCGCAAGGGATTTGTTTATCCAATTGGGGGAATGCCTGGGTTCTGCCGAGGCCAGTTGGCGGGAGGCGGGGCTAAGCACCCCATCACTTATGGTGAAAGAAGGGTATTGGTATGCCCTGCCGCTCATTCTGGTGGCAGGCGGCCTGTTGGGTTTCGGGTTTTTGTGGTCGGGCTGGTTTTTCTTTCTCGCCGGAGCGTTCTTTATAGCCCTCGGGTTAGCGGTGTTGAATTTCTTTCGCGATCCGGATCGCATTGTTCCGGATCGTCCGGGGATTGTTGTTTCTCCTGCAGACGGGCGCGTGGTTGAAGTTCGATCAGAACAGGAGGCTGGCCTTTCCCGCCGGCGCATCAGCATTTTCATGTCCCCTTTCAACGTTCATGTGAACCGCTCGCCCATCGCTGGCACTATCCGGAACGTTATCTATCGCAAAGGTTCGTTTCGGATGGCTTCTGAGCCGCTTGCCTCAGTGGAAAATGAGTGTAACACTTTCACGGTTGGCGGCGAAAAGACGAAGTCG
>JAKAWN010000341.1 GCA_021827245.1 Acidobacteriota bacterium
TTGGTTGACCGCTTCGCCGAATAGATCCCTTTGAAACCACAGGCGAACGGCTCGGTCACTTACTCCGAGCAGTTTGGACACGCGGTGAAGGTTGTAGTTCTTCGGAGCTCGCACTCTGGCTGTCGCGCCATGACTCGAAAGCATCTGGAAAACCGCTTTCGCGCTCCTTCCAAGCTTCCGAGCGATCCTTCGTGCCGGCTTCTCTCCGGCGTTCCATAGCAAGTCGCCAAGTTCATCGGGCAACCAAGCCCTGGCTCTTCCAGTTGTAGTCGAGATGCCGAGTTTTCGGGCCTTGTCACAGATTGAGCGCGCGCTCTTGTTGGGGTCACGCGCAAGGAGCTCTCGGACGGCGCGGCGCGCTCCCGCCCGGCCCTGACCATAATACGTCCGAAGTATCTCCAAATCTTCGTCGGTCCAGATGGCCCGGTGCAGGCCGCTTCGCCGGTCTTCGTTCCTGAGTTGGCGGAGGCGAGCCCACAACTCACCGCGCTTTCGTCCTGGCCATCCTCTCAGGATTTTCTCAATCGCTTCGTGAACCTCCTTGCGCCGGGCTCTCACCACGGGCAGCAAGATGGCATCTATCTCGTTGATGCCAGGGAGCTTGCTTAGCGGCACCAGTGAATCGCGGCGTGGGTGTGTTCCCGGCGTACCGTGAGGCAAGGAAACTTCTCCCAGGGCCATGTCGGCTTCTTGCGCGATTACCCTAGCTACTGCCGTAATAGCTCCCTGAGACGGCGAAACGTTACACCCGAATTGCATTGTTCACTCGGGGACCTCACACAGGATAAAATGGGAGTTTACTCAGCAGTAAATCGTGTCCCGGCAGTGAATAGACCCAAGGCCAGGGCTGAGGGCTTCGACCTGAATGGCACTCTGGAACCTGATGTTTAAGTGCCGCGCGGCGGACACCATTCACGCGAACAACGAGTACTTGCGATGACCGGCGAGACAGACGTGCAGGAGTGGATCAGGGATCTCTGGGTTCGTTACCAGGGCCTATTGCTCGAACTCGCCAACTACCACCTTCGCGACCGGGATCGCGCCCAAGAGGTGGTCCAAGACACATGGGTGGACTTCATGAAAAGTCTTGGCAGGTTTGAAGGGCGATGTTCGCCGAAGACTTGGCTCGTACAGATCCTTAGGCGTCGCCTCAAGAAGGAACTACGTCACATGATTTTCAGGCGGGCACGGGAGGCCGCGCTCGGAATTGAAGAGGCTTGGCGTTATCATAATCCGGGGGAAGGCGGAGCAGGTTTCGGAAGTTGGCGCGAAAACCCGGAGAGGGCATTACTCGTGCAGGAACGGCTAGAATATGCCTTGCGGGTGAGTCGCACCCTTCCGGGACGACAGGGAGAAGTATGGATTTTAAGGGACCTTTTTCAGTGGACCTCGGAAGAGGTCTCGACGGCTCTCACCATCACGCAGGAAAACCAGCGAATCTTGCTGCACCGCGCGCGGCACCGATTGAGATCGGAGATGGAGCGTTGCTTCGGGCAGACTCCAAAGGGTCAATCCCGTCGCGATGATTCTCATGACGTGTAAAGAACTGGAAGTCCTTACGACCGAGTATCTTGAGAATGCTCTACCCTCGCCCAAACGGCTGGACTTTGAGGCGCACCTGCAGGAGTGTCCGAACTGCCAGAAATACCTCGGGGAAATGCGGGCTTTGATCGAGGCATCACATAAGCTGGGTGGAAAGCTCAATGATGAATGGCGCACACAGGCTACCCAGACCCAAGGGGAGTTCTTTGAAAAATTGCAGGCCCGAGTGCTGAAGAAACCAAGTGCCGCGAAGGAGTGGTATCGAAAACTGTCTCCGGTGGCTGCCTTAGTGCTGGTTGTTGCGGTTATAGTCGGCGCATGGATTCATCACCGATCTGTAGTGAGGACTCCAAGGAATCTGACGATTGACCTCAGCCGGTGGCTCACCTTGCGTGGTCCGCAACAGCCTGTGCAGAAGCCGATCCAACTCGAGCGCGCACCGCTCAATCTGGCGATTCGTCTCCCTCTGGGCAACGAACCGGGAGAATACCAAGTGGCTCTCCGGCGGGGCGGAACAACTCTTGTTACAGCAACGAGCTACGGAAAGTTTGAGGATCACGTCACAACCCTCCACCTGAGGGTGGACTGTAGCGGTTTGAAAGCCGGCGGCTATATTCTAGCGATCCGGAAGGACAATTGGGATTGGCAGGAATTTCCAGCAGTCGTGCCTTGACCGGCAAGCCCCATGGATTAGTAGCATGAGGTTTGGTTGTTGTACTGTCTCGTGTAACTCCAGAAGCATAGCTTGAATTATGGAAGCTATCGACCGACTTGCTGAATAAGTCGGTATGAAACCCCAGAGGACCAAGGGCCATGGTATAGAAGCACGGCACTTCGATATCTATTCGATCCCGGACGTAGATGGTTTGTTCGAAAAGATGAAGCGTCTGCACTAGTTTTGCTTAGGAGTTAGGAGTATTGATCACGAACCCCGCTGCCAGATCGCTGTTGTTTATTTTCTACCACTCTCTTATGCTTTTGTTTCGGGACCAAGCTGAGTCTGGCCACAGGAATGCTGGCGAAACTGTCCTCTCAAGTATCCGCCTCGGTTAGCCCTGTGCCGCCAGCGCGACTGCATTGGTAACCCGATTCGCTTGTCTCTTATGAGCCTTATTTACGTATTCGCCGCCTCCAGAATGGAGGGACAGCCAGTCGGACGAATCGTCAGCGCAAACCTTGAAACTAGCGCTACTCCTCCCCCTGAGCCCCCGCGCTCAGGCGCCAATGAGATCGTTCTTGTCATTGGGGGAATGGGGCCAAAGAAAGCGCAAGCCAAGGCGACAGAGACGCTTGCTATCACATCTCGCCCAAGTAGTTCAAGACGGAAACCTGATGCCATCCTCATTATCGGTTTGTGCGGTGGACTGACCAGATCGCTTTCTGAAAATAAGATCGTTGCTTACACCGACTGCCTTTCGACGGAGCCCGACAAGCCCCTCCTGCAATGTTCGGCAATCGTTACCAACAAAGTGATCGAGTTCCTTCAATCACGTGGTATCTCTTGTGAGCGCGTGGTTGGTATTACGTCGCCTCGGATTGCGGTCACGAAAGATGATAAGGTTGCCCTCGCAAAACGTGGCGCGAACGCAGTTGACATGGAGAGTTACGAAATAATCGCCGTGGCGGGACAGGCGGGGATTCCGGCAGTCGCCCTTCGAGTCGTCTCCGATACTCCCGACACGAACATGCCCGATTTCAATCGTGCCCTGAACCGGGACGGGATGCTGGATGGCCGCAAAGCGCTTCGGGTCGCTCTCGCCTCGCCCATTCGGACCGCCCGGCTGCTTTCGGCCAATAAACGGGCTATGAGCCATCTGGCTAAGGCCTTAGAAATCATTCTCCCGGCAGATTGCTTCCCCAAAGGCCAACTTTGAAAAGGGCCACAAGTCCAATAATCTACGACTTTTGTCTATGGCCTCTCCTCGTTGAGGACCTTCACCTTTCCGCATCGGAGGACATCTCAGGAAGACCAGCACGCTAATCTGCTCGTGGTGTATTTGCACGTACTGCGGCTACAAAGGAATGCGTGGATGAATATGCGCGTTTCTTTCAGGCACTTGGCAAGCGAATTCGCGAATTGCGCAGGAAGCGAGAGCTCACTCAGGAAGACATGATCTCTTACCATTTCTCCACTCGTCACTGGCAGCAAATCGAGTCCGGCCGGCCGATTACGGTGACGACGCTCTTGCGTGTTTGCAAAGCCTTGAAGGTTTCCATTTCAGATTTGGTGCGCGGCTTAGACAAGCAGATTTGACCTCTTCTCTCCTCCGCTTCGCAGGGCAGACGACCCGCCGCCATCAGCTCGCAATTTCTTGAAAGTTCGATGCTAAGAAGACCTATAAGCAAGGTGTTTCTCGCTGTACTTGTCGTCCTGGTTCTGGCCATCCTGGTCGACAAGCTTGCCGAAAGGCGGCAAAACTTACACGTTCAAGATGCCAACCATGTGCTAGCCGAGGCTGACAGGCTGGCCCTGCTCTTTAATTGGCCAAAAGCGGAACCGCTCTACGCTCAGGCTGAGGCCCTGTTCAACCAGTCCGGTGACAAGCAGCATGCCTTGTACGCAAGGCTGGGTTGGATATGGTCTCAGGCTTACACAGGCGCGGCCCGGAAATATGAACCCGAAATCGCAAAAGATTTGCAGAATGCGCTCATCCAAGGGGACCAGCGCCTAGTACTTCGTTGCCTGGTTGCGAAGGCTGCCATCGAGCAAGAAAAGAACGAAGCTTCAGCACAAGACACTTGGTCAAAGATTCAGAGAGTTGCGAATGTTCTGGGCGACGAACGATGGAAAACCCGCGCGGAAGCAGAAATTGGGATCATTGCCTTCCTGGATGGGGATGTTGAGAAGGCGACAAGGCTGCTCAAAACCGCGATCCTTTCGTCATTCCTGCACGGTGATCTCGGCGCAGCCATCTATTACGTCTCCATCGTTGGAAACGGGTTCGTCGAAGAAGGTCAGCCGGAGACTGGACTTAAGTACTGCGACGTTGCACTCATGACGGCAGCCGTTACGAGAGACGCAGGTTTCCCCTTCATGGCATACGAGGGAAAGGCGCGGGCGCTGGTCGCTCTCCATCGGGAATCTGAGGCAAAGTCGGTACTTCAGAAGGCACTTGGACAAGCGCGAGCCCAGAATGCATTTGCCGCGGAGGCGCAATTACTCATCGTGCTCGGCAAGCAGGCAAAAGCAAGTGACCGTGTCCAGGCAATCGAGTATCTGCGCGCTGCCGTTGACCTGTGCCAGAGGCGGGGGTTCCAACACGCTTATGCCTGGGGCATGTATGAACTGGCCAAGGTATATCGTGATCAAGGTGATCTGAGGGACGCCGAGTTTTATGAGCGGTCGGCAATGGAGGCGATGCAGGAAGTCGAGGACAAATATCATCTCCCTCTTCATCTCGCGCTGCTCGCCGAGTTGGAGAACGAGAGAGGCAACCTCGCTGCGGCTGATCGGTTATACAGCCGTGCCGAGGATGTAACGCAGGGCCTGCTTCTGAGTACTCCTAGCCGTCAGGTAGAAGCAGACCTGATCGCCACGATGAGTGAGGTCTATCTTGGGCATTTCCAGCTTGCCATCCGACTCCGCAACGTGAAGGAGGCATACGAGGTGCTCGAAACGGCGCGCGGTCGTTCAATCGCTGACCGTCTCCGAGGTGGGCGCGATTGGCGAAGGCAGCAGGACCCGACGACGCCGGCCGCTCGACAGGAGATCAAACATCTCCAGATCGCCCTGTTGCATGCCACCAGCCGCGACGAACGAAGAAATTTGCTCGATAGGCTCTTTGAAGAAGAACAAGTGATAGCGCCAACCGGTCAGTCGGCGACCCGGTTCGAACAAGCTGCCCTTAAGCCCGCGCCCGCGAAGCTCAAAGCTGTTCGGCGGTCGCTCCGCGGGGACGAGACGCTCCTGGAGTACGTCCTGGGCAGGTCCCAATCCTACTGCCTTTACATGACCCGCGCTGCCGTGGGCGTTTCCGTGCTTCCGACTAGCAGAACGAAAGTAGAAGGTTTGACTCAGCGGTATCTCGAAGAAATCAAATCAAGGAAGCGAGCCAACGGTATGGGACGCCAACTCTATGCCTTGCTCCTCGCGCCCATCCCACCACGAGTTCTCAAGCAGCGGATTATTATTGTCCCTGACGGAGAGCTCAACTCATTGCCCTTCGATTCACTTGTGGATAACAGTGGGCACGTTCTCATCGATTCACACGTCGTGACCTATGCACCCTCGGCTACGGTTCTCTATCTCGTCAGAAAGTCCGCTCCGATTCGCCAGCCGATTTTGACATTCCTTGGAGTCGGCGATGTGCAATATCAGCACACGCTGCCGACGATTAGCCAGTCCAAGGTTGATTCAATTACAGGCGGGCAGAGCAACTCTCCCTTCGACCTCGCGGGAAATCCCCTCCAGAATCTCCCGAAGACCCGGGATGAGATCGTGGAAGCGGCCAAGATTCTCGGTCCGAAGGTCGTGGAGTTATTGGGAGACGATGCCACCGAAGCTGCATTCAAGGCTGAACCTCTTGATCAATTTCGGATCATCGATATTGCGGTGCACGGAATCGCCAGTAAGAAGTATCCCCAGCGGTCGGCCCTAGTTCTGGGCGAGGACTCGAAGAACCAGGATGACGGGCTGCTTCAAACCCGGGAGATACGGGGTCTGCGTCTCCGCACAGACTTGGTCGTTTTGTCCGCATGCGATACCGGAGAGGGCCAGTTACTAGGCGAAGAGGGCATTGCGAACTTGGAGGATGCCTTTCTTTATGCAGGGACGCGGTCTGTGCTTGCGAGTCTATGGACCGCCAGCGATGCATACACAACGGCCCTCGTGGAACACTTCTACCGCCATCTTGCTGACGGTCAAGACGAAGGAACAGCGTTGCGAGAGGCAAAGCTCGACCTCATTAAGGAATTCGGCAGTGAGGCCGTTCCATTTTATTGGGCGGGGTTCAATATGGTAGGTGATGCCTCAACCGCAGCCGTTTCTCACGCAAGATAACCTGGAGTCGGAAGCTCACCACCGGAGAAAGGGGGGCAGTTTCTTTTGTTCTCAAGGCAGGTTTAAGGTTGCCGACCTGATCGATTCGCCCATCTAAAACTCCCAAACGCCTTGATCCCGGTCAGGAACTGGCCCGGGTTAAAGCCTTCCATAGGGCGCTTTGAACGCTTCGCACCAGCCATTCTCGAAAGATGTGTGATCGCTTCGCTTTACATGGATGTTCACAGTTCAAGCACGTAACCTATTGAAAATTCGAGAGGACAGTTAAGTTGCGCTCCCCTAAGTAGCGTTGGAGTGCAGAAATTTGACAGGAATCCTGTTCCGCCGGAGGATGTCCCTTGGTGAAGGATGCGATGTCCCTGGGCTCAAGATGTCCTATGACGTGGTAATGGATTTTGCCTTTCCGATGCTTTGAATCTCGCAGTGGGCGTGATGGGCCAAATTCAGGAACACCAGCACTGCCCCAGCCACCGGAGGCGGATGTGCTGAATTGTCTTAAGACGACAAGAAAATCTCAGTCGTACGGTCGATTCTCATGACCAACTGGTTCTCGAAAGAGCCTTTGGGTTGACAGGGTTGACGGAGGGTGGGTATGGCACAGACGGTCACGCTCGAAGATGAGCAGTCGCAAAACCGGGGTCGCCAATCAGCGCGGGGATCTGTATCGTTGTTCCCAGCGTCGTACACAGAGCCTAATTTGACCGACGCGCACCACGGGGTTGAAGTACTCCTCACCAGCAAGGAAGCGTCCCAAGTTCTAAAGATTCATCCGAAGGTGCTCGAGCGGATGGCGAAGCGCGGCGAAGTGCCAGCCCTAAAAGTTGGGAAGTTCTGGCGGTATCGTGCAACAGCACTGGACGCCTGGATTAATTCAAGATTACAATCAGGAGA
>JAKAWN010000342.1 GCA_021827245.1 Acidobacteriota bacterium
TCCGATCTTTATGTTCATGTGTGACTCCGGTCAGGCTTCGACGCATCTCGGAAATTGCCAGCCAGATCAATCACCGAGTTCTCATCTGCAGAAATGGCACGTCACGTCTCACGGTTTCGGACCGCGCTGATCCGCAGAAGTACTGGTTCAGATTCGCATCGCTGGCCCAATTACTGAAGGCTGTCCAGATAGGTCCTTAGCGCTTTAACTTGATCCGGAGTAAATGTGAAGTGCGGCATCCCGCCTTTGTCCATCGCGGGCAGTGGGTGTTTGAACAAGTGCTCCATTTGTGAGGTTGAGAACTTTTGGCCGATGCCTATCAATTTGGGCGCGATCGGCGTTCCGACTGCGCCTTCGCCGTGGCAGGCATAGCAGGAATGGGATTGGAAAATCTTTTTTCCTTCTGTGGCAAGGGGGCTGGCCACTGCGCTTGGCTTGGCCTGCAGGACTGCTGCTGCGCCGACCATTTGCGGTTTGAATGGCTGCTTCATGTATTTTTCTTCCATGCGATGTTGCTGGGCTAATTGCGTGGCGACATATTTGTCATGCGAATCCTGGTAGTAACTATATGCACCCAGGCTGATTATTGAGATGAAAACGACGGAGAAAATACCCATGGCCACAGGCCGCCGCCAAGGCCTGCGCTCCAGCCGACGGTCAATAAAGGGCAAACCCACAAAGAGAACAACAATGATGCCAGGAACGATGACAATGCGAACAAATTCGCCCTGGCCATGCCAGATCTTGAGCCATTCGAACAACGGGCGAAAGTACCATTCCGGGCGGGGCAGATATTGGGTGTCCGCTGGGTTCGCCAACGGTCCAAGGGCAGCCGGAGCAAAATAGGCTGCAAACCCCAGCGCCACGACCAGCAGCAACGCAAGTCCCAAATCCATTAGCAATTGGCGGGGATAAAAACTTTCAGTTTTCTGTTTAGGATTCACCGGGCTTTCGCTGATCGGTCCTGCCGCTCCAGCTTTGCGAAACAGGTAAATATGAATTGCCGCAAAAAGAAAAATCAGTGCCGGGATGTAGAAGACATGCATCACATAGAAACGCGAGAGCGTGAGCGTGCCGATCTGAGTTCCACCCCGCATCAGGCGCTCGATGAACCCGCCGACGAATGGGACCTCGCTGACAACACTGGTGCCGACGGCAGTTGCGAAGTACGATTTCTGATCCCACGGCAGGAGGTAACCGGTAAAGGCCATCCCCATGACAAGAGTGAACAGGATCGTGCCTGAAACCCACAAGAGTTCGCGCCGTCCCTTGTAGGAGCCGTACGTGAAGGTCTGGGCCAGATGCATTATTACGATGATCACCATCGCACTGGCCCCGTAAACATGAAGGCTACGCAAAAAGGACCCGGCAGCAACTACCTTGGTAATATATGCAACGGTGACGTGAGCGTCGCTGACGGAAGGAACATAATAAAGCGCGAGGAAGATCCCGGTAATGAATTGGGAAAGAAAAACGAAAAGTAGTCCAGATCCGAAAATATAGGCATACCGCGCTCCGCCGGGGATCGGTTCGTCCAACGCTTCATGCAGCAACTTGTTCAGACCCGTGCGCCGTTCGAACCACATGAACAAGCGGCTGTGTTGCTTATTGCGGATGGCTTCTGGTTTGCCACCTGGTGGAGGTTTTGTTGCCATGATATATGATTTCCCCTATCCGATTACCTTTTTATGGGGTAAGAGTGCCAGGAAGTACTCCTTAAGCCTCAATATCCGATCACCTTTTTGTAAGATAAGAGCGCTTGAAAGTACTCATAGAGCGTTTCCAATTTGCCGTTTTCCACCTTGATGGGCAAAGTGTCCATCCCTCGCTTTGCCGGTCCGCGGAGGAGTGAGCCATCGGCAGCAAATTCGCTGCCATGACAAGGACAATGAAACTTGTTCTCGGAGGGAACCCATGGAACATCACAGCCCAAGTGGGGGCAGACGGCGGTAAGCACTTCAGTATCATCAATGGAAGGTTTTCTCTTTCCCTTAACGACGTACACTGGCTTTCTTGCGATCGATTCGCGCCATCCGTCCACCTGCTTAATTTCGACGTCTTTTCTGTCAGGTGCGGTGAGGGAGGCATAGTCGCTGAATTTGTTCAGGCTTGACCAAGAGCGCGAAGTGGTGGTTGCAAAAACCGGGAACAGCACGTAGCGTACCAGCGGAACGGCGAGCAAAGCTCCCATTGCTGCCGTGCCGACTGCAATCAGCCACAGAAAGAATGACCTTCGGCCTTCCAGGACTCGCTTGTCTTGAGTAGCGTCAGAACCGGGCTGCGGCGATTCGATGTTTCCTTGATTTAGATTCGTTTCCATCTGATAACTCCAGGACCGTAGTCTGTATAAGTATTCGTCGCTTGAAAAAGCCACTACATCAAGGCGTCCAACACAAAACTGACTGGGCCATTCCTGCTCCGCTGCAATCAAGCGGCCTGCGGCCGCCTGGATCCTGCCAGTAGAGGTGTCGAACTCCCCAGGCTCTAAGAAGTCACACCACAATACGCTGAACAGCAGAACCAAAAGAGCCCCAGTGAAGGTATAGCCTACCCCATACAGCTCCGTAAAATTCTCATCATTATTCTAGCGGGAGCCGGCAAGGATCGGGTCCTGTTCTTTAGAACCCTCGAGGGCTTGAATTATACTTCGATTGATCACGACCGTGTAAGGGTTGCCTCAATTGCTATCGGGGTCCTTTTGCGGTGCCACGAAATCCGTCTCTTGTTGACGATCCATTAGAGGCGTAACGGTAGGACGGCCCTGCCAACTAATACCCCGCAGCCCGGCTACGTTCCGTACTATCAGTCATGGTTTGGCCAGATCTGAACGAGTCAACCAAAGATCGGCCGCAAATATGGTAGCACGCGATTCCCAAAACTGTCGAAAGTGCATCAAAATCTGGAGTGCTGGCACAAATTGTGCTAAAACTGTCGAATCCATCGAGCTAACTTAGCCATTGATGGGCGATCAAGTCAGCGGATGGGCTTGACAGGATCAGGATGCGGAGCCTTATGGCGCTAGCGTTGGCAGTGGTGTTGGCGGTGATCACATCAGTTACGGTCACACTGATGTTGACCCATGTGTGGTGGTTTCCAATTGACATTACAGTACATGGGATACAAATTGACCGCCAGTTTTCGATTACCTTTATCGCCATGGGGATCATCTTCGTTGCCGCCCAACTTGGTCTTGCCTATCTTGTGTGGAGGTACAGGAGGCGCGAAGATGGCCGGCAAGCCCTTTACTTGCGCGGCCACAAGAAACTGGAATTGCTGTGGGTGGTTGCGGCGGCGATCCTTTTCATCGGATTGGAATGCGTTGGCTTCCGGGCGTGGGCGCAGATGCAGTTTACCGGGCCCGCGCCAAACGCGATGCGTATCGAAGTCTGGGGTGAACAATTTGCGTGGTACTTCCGATACCCGGGTCCCGACGGACGCTTTGGACCCGTCCACCCGGCTCTAATGGATGATGCTATGGGAAATTACCTTGGCCTTGACCGCCAGCGTGATCCGGCGTCAAGAGATGACATTGTAACCACTACCCTGGGCATTCCTGTGGATACTCCCATTGAACTGATCCTTCGCTCCAAAGATGTGATCCACTCATTCTTCGTCCCTGAGCTTCGGGTCAAGCAGGATCTTGTTCCTGGCATGAAGATTCCCATTCACTTTACTGTTACGGAACAAGCCCTGAAACATAATGGCGGCAGATATGAAATCGCCTGCGCCCAGCTATGCGGACTTGGCCATTACAGGATGCGAGCGTTTCTGCAAGTCATGACGAGGAAGAATTTTCGAAAATGGTTGCGACGACAGGCGGCAATGCAATGACGTTGTAGCCGGCAGAAGACTTGAGGTAAGCAATGTCTGAGGCTAATCAAGATATTACCCGAGAGCCGGGATTCATCGGGAAGTATGTCTTCAGCACGAACCATAAGGTCATCGGAGTGCAGTTCTACTTTCTGGCTCTCTTTGCCGCTCTTCTGGCCGTGGTCCTGTCCTGGCTGATGAGATTGCACCTTGCCTTGCCGAACCTGCCGATCCCCCTGCTGGCCAAACTCTCGCCGAACGGCGCACCCGGCGGTCTGATAACTCCCGAGTATTATCTCTCCTTGCTCACCATCCATGGCACGCTGATGATCTTCTTTGTTCTTACGGTTGCGCTGCAATTCGGCTTCGGAAACTACTTTCTACCCCTTCAGATCGGCGCAAAAGGAATGGCTTTCCCGCGTCTCAACATGCTGTCGTTCTGGATCACATTTGCCGCTTTGTGCGTTCTGCTTTCGACTTTTTTTGTCGCGGATGGCCCGCCGATTACGGGCTGGACGGCTTACGCACCTCTGAGTGCTGTCGGAGAGATTGCCGGCCCGGGTGAAGGCATGGGGCAGAACTTGTGGATCATTGCCATCGCCCTGTTCTGCTTTGCAGCCATGCTGGGATCGGTGAATCTTGTCACAACCGCACTGAGCCTCCGCGCCCGCGGAATGACGATGATGCGGCTGCCGTTGCCCTGCTGGGCCTGGCTGCTAACGGCAGTGATGATCCTTCTTTCCTATGCGGTGATGATCGGGGCCTGCGTTCTGCTGTTACTAGACCGCATGGCCGGAGCCAGCTTCTTTATCCCGGCGGGGCTTGTGGTCAGCGGCCAGCTCATCCACCGGGGTGGTGGCTCGCCCCTGATGTGGCAACATCTGTTCTGGTTTTTTGGCCACCCGGAAGTCTACATCACCATCCTTCCTGCGATGGCGGTCATTTCTCATATCGTTTCATGCTTTTCTCGAAAACCCATTTTCGGTTACCGCGCCATGGTTTACTCCTTGCTGGCGATCGGGATCCTGAGCTTCGTCGTATGGGGCCACCACATGTTTGTCAGCGGGATGAACCCGTATGCCGGATTTGCTTTTGCAGTCCTCACGATGACGGTTGCGGTTCCTTCTGCGGTGAAGACCTTTAACTGGCTAGGAACCATGTGGGGGGGCCGGCTGCGCTTCGCCACCCCCATGCTGTTCGCGATCGGTTTTGTGTCTGTGTTCGTCACAGGAGGGCTGAGCGGCCTTTTCCTTGCGCAACCCCCTTTGGATGCCTATCTTCACGCAACGTACTTTGTTGTGGCCCACTTCCACATGATCATGGGAATGGCAGTGACCTTCGCGATATTTGCCGCCACGTATTTCTGGTTCCCCAAAATGTTTGGACGGCTGATGAATGAAACTCTTGGCAAGATTCACTTTTGGCTCACATTCATCGGAGCTTATGCCATTTTTATGCCTATGCACTTTCTGGGCTTGGAAGGAAATCCCCGGCGTTATTCAGCCCTGACAGACAATTACCTGAAGCCGCTCATTCCCCTGCACCAGTTCATTACAGCCGCCGCCCTGGTTGTCGGAGCGGCACAGATGATCTTCGTTTTCAATTTCTTCTGGAGCCTATTCAAAGGGCCCAATGCGTCCGAGAATCCTTGGGAAGCGACCTCGTTGGAGTGGACAGTTCCATCCCCGCCGCCAATGGGCAATTTCACTGGACCTGGGCCGACGATATACCGTGGCGCCTACGAATACAGTGTGCCAGGCACCGCAAGGGATTTCGTCATGCAGGACTCGCCTGAAGGAAACGAAGGAAAACCCGGGATCGTGCAACTTTCATGATTGAATTGCTGACCATGGGTTGCAGACGGCACGCTCTGATGATTCCGTAACTAAGCCCATTGGATGCACCGAGTCCCCGCCGTCGGAACAAATCAGATTCAAGTGGCAGGCAAGTTTCGGTTACATAGCTTCGTATTCTGTCTGTGTTGACAGAAAATGAAGCGGGAAACATACGAAGTGAAATCGCTGCTATCATGATAATTCTAAGGGGCTTTGTTACCACCCTAGGGGCAATAAGGCAAGGAGACACTATGCCAGGGATTCTTGAACCGCAAGCTGAGAAATATATCGACTCGTTGCTTCCGGCACGCGACGCAGTTCTTCGAAAAATGGAACGCTACGCTGCCAAGCATCGGGTTCCGATCGTCGGCCCTGCGTGCGGCCGTGTGCTCCAGCAACTGGCGCTCGCAATCCACGCCCGGCGTGTGTTTGAGATGGGGTCGGCCATCGGATATTCGGCTCTGTGGCTGGCCCGGGCGGTGGGGCCTCGTGGAAAAGTCTTCTGCACGGATGGCAATCCGGCGAACGCCAAGCTCGCCCGATCCTATCTGCGCGAAGCAGGAGTGCTGGAACGCGTGGAATTCATGGTAGGCGAAGCGCTGGAATCTCTCAAAGCCACGCGGGGGCAGTTCGACCTGATTTTTAACGACATCTCAAAGAAACAGTACCCCGAAGCGTTCAAGCTGGCTTTGCCGCGAGTACGCGCGGGCGGGTTGTTCATCACCGACAACGTTTTATGGTCTGGAAGGGTTGCCCGCCATGCAACTCCAAGCGACCGGGATACTGCGGCAATTCAGAAGTTCAACCGGCTGATTTACAGATCGCCGGAGTTGCTGACCACGATCATTCCGCTGCGCGACGGGCTGGCGGTATGTTTGAAACAAGGATGAAACGGAGCCATGGAGGCTGTGTCCGGTTTCCATCGCCTGACGAGCAGCCTGTTAATTCATCATTCCCCTGATTTGGCCGAGCAACTTCAGAACTTCCTGCACGTCAGGATCATCTCTGCCTGCAAGCTTCAGGTAAGTGTCGAGTTCTCGTGCTGCATCTGAGTAGCGACGCATGGCGAAGTAGACTATCCCGCGGTCGCGAAGATTGGAGAGGACATCCTGGCCGGTGGCAAGTGCGAGCTCGATCATGGTAAGGACCTTCGGATAATTCGATCGCCGGAAATACGATCCTTTCAGATTGTTGAGCATGCGTGAGAGAATCTGCTTGTTGGTTGCGGCAGCCAGGTGTTCCGGCTTGAGTTCAGCGTCCGCCCCGAAGTGCGCATTCAGCAAGGCCGTGCAATCAGCACGTGCCAGGATGGTTCCGCGGTGGTAAGGATCGATCAAGATCTCCGCCGGCGGTCCGGGATACTTGACGAGGAAATGGCCGGGGAACCCCACTCCGGCGAGGGGCAGTCCTCTTCGTCGCGCCACCTCGGTATAAACCAGCGAGAGCGTGATGGGAATTCCCTTTTTTCGTTCGAGCACATCGTTCAAATAGCTGTTGCGTGGGTCGTCGTATTCCTCGCTGTTGCCTGAGAAGTTTTCTTCTTCGAACAACACTTTGTTGATGGCGGCGATGTTGGCCAGGGCCGAAAGCTCGGGGCCAGCCTCCACGCGGGCGGCTAGTGTAGTGTCCACGCATTAAGTGGGCAATCTTTTCCGCCTCTTTCGGCTGCGAGGCAGCGTACAACCGGGTTGAATCTGTTCCAGAGTCTGGCGGTAGCGCGAGAGTTTTTCCTTAATCGA
>JAKAWN010000343.1 GCA_021827245.1 Acidobacteriota bacterium
CCACGATCTCGGGAATGATGTAGACACCATTTACCAAGTCGAAATTCACGAGGCTCGGTTTGGCATCCTTGACTTCATAAATGGTTGGCTTTTCTTGTGCGTCGCACTTGATGTAGGTGAATTTGTCGTCGTGATAGATCGCTGTCACTGAAAACGGTGGTCGTTTGACTTTGGGCTTGTATGTGTAGTCGAAATGGAGTTGCGCGGGGTAATTTTCGCGGAACCGCGTCGTTGCCGTTCGGATGCTGGCCTGTGCCTTCTGGACTGCCTGGGCTGCCTCGGCGCGCGCGTCTTGGGCTTCGCGGCGGTAAACGGCTACTTCCGAGGCCCGGACATAACTGACCTGGCCTTCGATGCCGGAAAGGTTCGTTCCGGCCTTTGCCGTTACGAAAACCTTCAGGTCAGGTTGCCCGTTCGGGTCGGCGCTGATCTCCTTGAGAAGGAAGGAATAGATATGGCCGCTCGCAGTCACCAGATTCAAATTGGTCTCGATGCCGGTTTGGGCCGGGTGAACATAGCAGAGATTGTGAACCCCGTTGATGACCCAAAAATCCTTATCGCCGGTTGTGAAGTCGAGAATTTCTTCGTTCGCTGGCAGCACAATGAGCGTGGAAAACCGGACCTTGGTGTGGATGGTGATGATGTCCGATTCCGAATAGTGGATGATGCGGGCAGTTTCGGCCGCGCGGAGGGCGGAATTCGTCAATAGGAAAAGCGAAAAGACGGTGGCGAGATGAATCGGTGTTTTCATTTATGTTCTCCTGGTGAGGTTGAAATTGCAGAAACAATGCCCGGCACGGTGAAGGCGAGGCCAAGATCGAAGCCAAGCAAGCACGCGCTGGCCGGATATTGCAAAAGCCACTGGGTAAACGCTGGCCATACGCCGTAAAGACCAACGAGCGGCGGGAACGCAGCAAAACAGAAATTCGCGGTCGCGAAAAGCTGGCGGTCGTTCATGCGCGCCCCTCCGCAAGCTTTTTCAGTCCTTCCTCGAACCCGTACTGCTTAAAGGCTTCCTGGCGTTTCTGGTTGTCAAAGGGATCGTTCGTATAGAGCCAGTAGCTTTTTGGGTCCACTTCGAGGTTGGCAACTTTAGCGATATCGGGCTTCTTGATGAGCATTTGCCGCTTCGGAATGAGCCTAGAAATCAGATCGACTTCGCGGTCGTTGAGGTGAAATTGCCGCTGGTACAGGTCGCGGTCCATGTCGGGGTTGGCCAGAAAAATCTTCGTCGCGCAGCTTTCGATGATAACGTCGAGGATTTCCGACTTCCGCAGCTCGTCGAGCGATTGCGTCGAGAGGATCATGGCGGCGTTCGATTTCCGCCACGTTTTGAGGGCTTCGACGATGTAACTCTTGATGCTGGGGTTTCGGAAGAAGACCCACGCCTCGTCAATGAAGAAGGCTTTGAAAACATGCGAGCTGGCACTGTCAGTGATAACGCTGTTCGCCCGGTGGAGGATGTAGAAAAGAAGCGGCTCCAGGATGTCGGGATAGCCGCTCATACCTTGAAAATCAAAGCATTGGAACCGGGAGAAGGTGAGCGTGTCCCTGGGATTGTCGAAAACGAACCCGAACTGGCCGCCCGTCGTCCACTTATCAAGCCGCCTCGCAAGGCTGCGGTCGAGCATGTTCGCCAGCGTCGTGAGTGTCCTCAGTTCCGGTTCGACATCGTAAAGGTTTTCGATCTGGTGGTAGACGTCTTGGGCTTCGTCGGTGGTAAGGCGCTCTTCGCCCTTGCCTTCCATGAGGACTTTTGCGAAGAGCGCCAGGAAATCAATGTTCTGTTTTGTGGCCGGTAGGCAGAACGGGTTGATCTGGAAAGCCGATGAATTCAGGCCCACACGGACGTATGCGCCGCCGAAAAGTTCAGTGAGGGTTTCAAAACTGCCTCCCAAGTCGAAAATGAATGTTGCGGGCTCATATTTCTGGAGATTTGTTATCAGGAAGTTGAGGAGGAACGATTTCCCCGCGCCCGTCCGCCCCAAGATCACCGTATGGGCAACGTCCTGGTAATGGAGGTTCAAGTAGTAGGGCGTCTTATGGTTCGTTTCCAGGACGGCCAGATACTCACGGTTCAAGTGCTTATTGGTCTGGCTGCCGGAATGGAGGGTGAAAATAAACGAGTAGTCGGCATAATTGGTGTTCAGAATTAACGTCCGGCGCAAGTTAAAGGCATAGTTTCCGGGAATGGTGGCGAGGTAGGCGTTCAACAGGTTGTATCGCTCTTCGTATATCGTGGCATCGTGAACACTGAAAACTTTGTAGAAGTCCGCGCAGGCGGCTTCGACCTTTGCCAGGTCAAGGTCGTAAACCACGATGGTCAGAGAGAATTCCCCGAAGTAATTCCCCTTGAGTTCAAGCTCCTCAAGTGCCCGGCCAAGATCGCGGACCTGCGCTTCCTTCGAGTCGTCCACCAAAATGTCGCGTGGATTCTCGGGCTGGTTTGACATGCTGAGGTGGCTGATAAATGACCGCTTGGTATTGTGGTAGTGCCGCCGTCGCGAATGGATCATGTGCCGGCTTTTGTCCTGCGCCTGTTTTTCCCATTCGGTTGCGACGTAAAAGTTGGCCGGGATTTCGAGCAGTCTTTTGAGAATGAGTGGGAAGCTTTGGGCGGAAGGTTCCTTCAGAGTCATGACCTTCAGGAAATGATCGTCGAGCCGGAGATGTCCTCGATGGCATTCAAGGTGCGATTCGCACAGGGAGCAATCGAGAAACGCGTCGCCGTTGACCCGCGCCCCCACAGTCTTCTCTGGTGAGAAATTGAGTGCTGACTTGAGGACGCGGAAAGCTTCCTGTCTCCCTAGAATCTCGACGCGCATGAAGTCGCTGACCTGGCCGATGAAGTTGCGGGCCTTGGCCAATAGCGTCGCCCTCGCCTTTTCGATTTCGGATTCGATCAGAACAACTTGCTTCCTGGTGGAAGCAAGCGCGGCGATCTCCCGGAATGCTTGGGCTGGTTCGGAGACCAGCTTACTGAGAGTTGGAAACAGCCGGTGCTGGTAGCGGAAACCTTCAAACAGGATGACGTAATAGATTTTGAGGGAATAAATCTCATCCGCTTTGCTGTACAGGTACTCGACGCGATTGCGAATTGCAGCGTCCACCACCGTGTCGGCGGAGGTTTGAAATGGAATTTCGGCCCGGTTCCGCTTGAAGAGGTACTGATAGACCCGACACTTTTCATCGAAGAATTTGAGCGCGGATTCGAGGCGCTTCGTCAAGTTATCAAGCGTCGCGGTGTCCAGGCATTCGTAATCAACCCCTTCAAGGGCAAGGACCACGCCGACATCCCCGCTCTTGGTCAGGAAAACCTGATCGTCAATGAAGGCGAACAGGTTCACCTGCTCGTTGAACGAGCCTGCTTCGCGGTAAGTCTTGTCAAGGCGATCAAGCCTAAGCATCTTTGAGCCTCTTCACCTCGACCGCCGCGAACTTCATCGGGTCGTACTGAGTCCGCGTTTTGGCGGAGTTCAATAGAAACCGGATGATCTGCGGGTCGGTTTTCGTCGCCCAGCGGGCCAGCATATACAGGGCAAAGAACATGAGAATCCCGCCAATGAAGGTCTTCAGTAGGTTGAACATGCCCGCGCCCATCATCAGGGCGAAGAAGAAGAGCTTTCGCTCCGCACCAAGGATTGTGAGCGGGCGGTTTAGTGTGCGGAATACCGGATTGATGCGTTGCTGCGCCATGTTAGGAAGCGGGAAAGAGCCAAGACATGAAGTTGACGGCCCCGATGGCCATGCCGACACCAAAGATAATCCCTGCAAGAGTTCGTTTTCCGCTGCCCTCGCCAAAAGCGAAAACCAAGCCGCCTACCACAATGGCAACGAGCGAGAGTCCGGTAGCAATGGGGCCGGTGAATGAATTTTGCAAGACTTGAACAGCGTTCTCCCAAGGAGACACGCCGCTTTGTTGGGCAAGAGCGTTTTCGGCAATCGCAAGGCAAGCGGCGAACGTCAGTAGTCCTCTGCGCCAGTGCTTAGGCCGTGAAGTCTTTGTCGGTTTCGTTTCCATCGGTATTGGTCTCCTTTTCCGCGTGGTCTGTGGAAGTTTTAATTGGGGGCGGCGGTCGTGGTGGAACCGACCGCTTATTTGATCTCGATTGCCCCCAATTAGTAGAAGCCCGAAAAATCGCAAAATATTACTGACTTTATTTTTGGTGAAACCTGTAACATCGTGAACTTCGTGGGATCAAATGAGTTGGGGGAAACCGATGAAAGGCGAAAATATTTTGTAACATTTTGCCGATTTTTGGGCTTCGTATAGATAGAGGGGGAAATTAAGGCGTGAGACGGGATCCCGGTAGGGTCACGTGGATCATCGGCCTCGTCCGGGGCTTCAAGGGCGATGATGGGCGGAATCGAGGACAATCCAACCCTGTGGGTTGAGCCACGCGACAAGCTTGGGAGACCGATTGATGCGGAGATTCTCTCGGTTGCCCGACGAAGCTGGAAACGCGTCTTACTTTTTGCTCGACAACATGGCGTGGACGAGGCAATAGCAGCCGGAGTGTTGGAGACAGCGGTCCAGGCGCTGTCCTCGGTGCTGAGTCGCCGTCCGCAATCGCGGGAACAAATCAAAAATCTGGATGATTATTTCTTCTGGGTAGTCGCCCACAGGCTATATAGACGGACCGCCAAGGAGCCGCCGATTGAGTACGTAGGTTCGGTAGATGAGTTGGATTTGGTCCGCTCGTCAAATAATTCAGATTGGGTAGCGCGCTTTGAAAACCAATTGCTCCTCAGTGAACTTTCAACCAGGTTAAATGCGCAGGAGAGGTCCATCTGCGATCTTCGGGCAATCGGTCGCTCGTGGAAAGAGGTCGGGAGGACCCTCGGCATAAAGCCAAACACTGCACAGGTCCAATTCTTGAGGGCAATTGAAAGGGCGCGAAAATCTCTGATGCGGGGCCTTCGCCTCACTCCCAAACAGGGGAGGCCAAAGTGATGGCAGAATCGCGGCGCACCAGTACGGTTACCATGCGCGACGCGGAACGTCTCGTGAAGGCGACGAGGCGTATGTTGTTGGGCGGAGGGTATCCAAACCCGGAGCGCGTTGGGTGCCCTGGGTCAAAGGTCTTGGAGGAACTCGCCCGAGATAGGATAGATTTGCGCGACGCGAAAGACTGGATTCTACATCTGGGCTGCTGTTCGCCTTGCTTCATCGAATACACGACATTTCGTCAAGAGGCTACGAGGCGGAAAAGGGTGAAGTATGCCCTTGCAATGGCAGCGATGGTGGCTCTTTTTGTAGTCGGCGGATGGTTGTGGCGAGCACATCGGTTCCCCGGAAGCGGCGGAACGCCGAATATGCCCACAGTCGCCACTTATCAGCCTGTCACTTTGGACTTGCGAGATTGGATTGTCCTGCGCGGGGAGCAACAGCCATCTGCCTCCGCTGGACCGATTCAGGTTCCTCGCGGCCGTCTTGACGTCACAATTTTCCTGCCGGTCGGAAGCGAGGCCGGGAAATACGAAGTTCAGGTATCCCCCAAGCTGGGGAAAGCCGTTGTCACCGTAACCGGCTCCGCCGTAATTCAGAATGGCATCACGGTCCTGAAGGTCAAGCTCGACACCTTGCGCCTAAATCCAGGCAACTACGTGCTCGGCATTGGGCAGCCGGGCGAAGCGACCAATTTCTACCCTTTTTTGGTGAAGAAGTAGTCGTTCTAACAGCGGTGGGGCGTCGGCGGTGTTGAAAGTGTGGATTTCAAATGCGGCAAGCGAGCACTGAGGGCGGCTCCACGCCTTGCCGCTACGCTGATAACAAACGCTCATGATACCGCGGCCCTTTCAGCATGTATTAGGACTGCCGTAAGAGCATCGTAACAGTAAGCATTTACGCTAGGATCGTAGGGCAAAGAGCGCGGGGCTCTTCCAAAACATTCACAGGAGGTTAGGATCACCATGAGGATTGATCCGAATGTTGGAGTATGTCGTTTACTGCATCGGGCGGTTTGGGTAGCTGGCTTGTTTCTATTGGGGGCAAGCCTTGGCCGGTCACAAATCCAAAATGCCAGCGTCGGTGGGCGAATTACCGACCCGAGCGGCGCCGTTGTGCCCAGTGCACAATTAACGGCCCGGAACGCCACAACCGGGATGAAATATTCCACGAATTCTGACAGTGCGGGTTACTACACGTTCCCGACCATACCTATCGGGACTTACACGGTCACTGCAGACGCGAATGGATTCAAGCAAATTGTCAGGAGCAATATCACGCTGGAAGTGGGACAGAGTGCGAGGGTTGATTTTAAGCTGCAACTGGGGTCGCGAGTGCAGGATGTTCGAGTAACGTCGGCGACGCCGCTTTTGCAAACCCAAACCGCCATGCCCCAAACAACGGTGAGCAACCGTCTAGTGAGAAACCTTCCACTCAGCACGCGAAATTGGGATGATCTTATGGGCCTGGTAGCCGGGGTGCAAGGATACCGGTACACGAATCAAACCGGCAGTACGGCGTCGGGGCGCTTTGGCGGAATCAATGTCAACGGGGTGCGGTCCTTGCAAAACAATTTCATTTTGGACGGCGTGGATAACAACACGATCTCCGAGAACGTCCAGGAGTTGAGCACGGAGGTTATCCGCCCCTCCGTGGATGCGGTGCGAGAATTCAAGATCATCACGGATCCCTATTCGGCTGAATATGGACGCAGCCCAGGAGCCGCCATCATTGTGGCGACGAAGAGCGGAACGAATCACTTCCACGGCGAGGCCTGGGAATTCAATCGTACCTCGGCGACCGATGCCACGGACTTCTTCACGAATCGAGCTGGTGTGAAGAAATCCGGCCTTACGCAAAATCAGTTCGGTGGAAACTTCGGTGGCCCAATCGTCAAAAACCATGCTTTCTTCTTTTTCAATTACGAGGGAACACGCATTGTTCAAGGTGTGACACGGCTTTCTAATGTGCCGCTTCCAAACGAGCGAGCGGGGAATTTTTCGCCGGCGGCGGGTGCGGCGAATGACGTTACTTACGGTGTCATCTTCGACCCGACGACAGGATTCCCGTTTCAAGGCAACGTCATTCCGCCGGACCGCATTTCTCCCGTGGCGGCAAAAATCATGAGTATGATACCGCTTCCGAACGTAACGCCTCCGCCCGGCCCGCAGAACCGTGAGAATTACCTCATCAATCCCAAGCTGACCAACAACGCAGACAATTACATTGCCAGGGTCGATTGGCAAATTACTCCACGCAACAGCGTGTTCGTGCGCTACTCCGATATTCCCTGGACACGCTTCGTACCCGGCCCCTTCGGCAACAACATTATTGACGGCACGGAAATTTCCGCCTGGGGGCGCTTGACCCAGAACTCTCAGGGCGCGGCGCTCGGCTGGACCGCCATGATTTCACCGAGAATGGTCAA
>JAKAWN010000014.1 GCA_021827245.1 Acidobacteriota bacterium
GATCTCGACCACGGTGAAAAGGTGTCCCAGCAAAGCTTCATCGCTGCTCTCAACTTCTTTCAGCGAGGGCAGGTGCTTTCGAGGCATGACCAGCAGATGGACCGGCGCCTGCGGGCGGATGTCTTCAATGACAATGGCCTGATCATCCTCATAGACAATCTTGGCTGGCTGCTGGCGTGCAATGATTTTGCAAAAGATACAGCTATCCATTCTGCCTCCGCAGGAAAATGTCCTGATATCCTAGTTTATTCTTACAACATAGGTTTGCGTTGCCAGTTTTGCACGAACCAACTGGCTCGCTAGGTCTTGGGCCTGTTGCCGGGTGCTCTCCTGGCCGACGAGGACCAGGTTAAACACCTCGTTGCCGTGGTCGGCTGTTTTGATGATGACAGGGTGAAACCTCTTCTCAATCCGGCGTTTCAGCCTTTCAGCATTGCTCCGATCCAGGAATGCTCCGATCTGAACTGAATAGATGCCGCCGGAAGCATCCGGTCCGATGCTCAGGATGTGCAATCGCACAAGAGCTGTCGAGCGCATGTCCATCGCCATGGCCGCGGCGTAGGAAAGATCGATAATTCGACCGGGGACGAAGGGTCCGCGGTCATTAATTCGTACAACCACGCTGCGACCATTCTCCAGGTCGTGCACTCTGACGAGAGTCCCAAAAGGCAGTGTGCGATGCGCTGCTGTCATCGCGTACATATTGTAAATTTGGCCACTTGCTGTCGGCCGGCCATTGTAGGGGCGGCCATACCAGGATGCGATGCCTTCCTCGCCTTGGACAATCGGGGCCGGAGGAGCGGAAGGACGTCGCTGCGCAGAAGGGGGAGCCGCCGGGGGCACGATGACAGGCGCCCGATGACGGCAACTGGTTCCCCAAAATGCCAGACCCGCCAGTAAGGCCAGTTGCCCGAGTCTTCCCAGCGTCTGTGAGCGGGCTTTGGATTTGATCGTCTTGACCACAATTAAGGTTTCGTCCGTTTTTTCGTCAAGACTTCTTCCTTCGAGTTTCTACCCCTCCTTCGCGATATTCTAGCCAAGAGCATCCGTCCACACAAACGAATTCCCCAAGCGCTCATTCTACATCGAACTGTTTTCCAGGCGGTGTGATGATTCAGGTTGATGACAATTCCGCCTACAAAGGCTATGACTGAAAATCGTGTCGTGCTGGTATGCTGGTGGAATATAATAATCGTTTGTCTTTTTGCGTCCAGAACTCCCGGTGCTTATGGAACTTCCTCCAAAACTTTGGTTCAAAATTGAAAGGCTGAAAGCCTGGTGGCATTCGACCTTCGGCGAGAAGAATCAGTCCTACGACACGTCGCATCGGATGTGCCCGGAATGCCGCGCTCTTAACCCTCGCGGTACCAAGGTCTGCCCACATTGCGGCGCCAGGATGGGACCTCAGCGCGCCCGGGGCAGCATGGGGACTCCGGGGCGCATCATGGGCATTATTCCGGCGCCTACCAGTGCGACTTCAATTTTGGCTGCTGCAATCGTCCTGATGTACGTGGCGGAGTGGTTCCTCACACAGAGGGCCGGCGGGTCAGGCCATTCAATGGGACTGTTTGGAATCGGAGGCATTCGCGCCAGCGTGATGCTTCGCCTGGGAGGTCTGTTCGGACCTCTTGTTTATGCCGGCCAATGGTGGCGGCTGGTAACCGCCATGTTCCTTCACGCCGGCCTTCTGCATATCGGATTTAACCTTTGGGTTCTGTTTGACGTGGCGCCGGAAGTGGAAGAGCTATTTGGCACCTCAAAGTTCATTGTCTCGTATCTCATCACCGGCGTGGTTGGTTACATTGCCAGCCTGTGGTGGATTCCCATGGCCCTTGCCATCGGTGCCTCAGGAGCTATCATGGGGCTGATCGGCGTTCTGATTGGGGCCACTTTCCACCACGGCCAGTTCGGAAAAGCGTACCGAAGCATGCTTTGGCGGTGGGTCATTTATATTTTCATCTTCGGCCTGTTCTTTCCTGTCGATAACGCTGCTCACTTTGGCGGACTTGCGGCCGGCATTGTTTTCGGATACCTGGTCCCTGAAGGTACGCCGGAAACACGTCCCGGTGAAAACCTCTGGAACGCGCTGGCGATTCTTTCAGTACTCATCATCGCGGGGTCTCTTGTTCTGATGGCTATGCAGATTAACAGTCCGCTTTACCGCTGATTTCTTCTCACATGGCTGAGCCAGTCCTGCAAAGGCCTTAAGATAGACAGTACAAATCGTGCGCGCGCACCTCCGGGTGGGCCGTGCAAAGCCATGAATGGTCTTCTTGACCCTGACTGAGCAGGATGGCTTCTTTATTTGCCGGAAGGAACTTCAAGCGAGCCGTAACGGGTGGCGCTGGGTTGGTGTGCCTTTTCGAAGGTGGCGATCTGGTTCTCGAAACGCAGCGTCAGGCCGATGTCGTCCCAGCCATTCAGCAGGCACTCCCTCCGAAACGGGTCAACTTCAAAATTGATGTTCAGGCCGGTGCCTGCGTCCGCTGTCTCAGTGATCGTCTGTTTTTCCAGGTCCACGGTTAACTGGTAGCCCTCGTTCTGTTCGGTGCGCCGGAAGAGTTCATCTACCTGGGCTTCGGGAAGAGTTATAGGAAGGATGCCGTTCTTGAAACAGTTGATATAAAAGATGTCAGCATAGCTGGGAGCGATAATCGCCCGGAAGCCGTAATCGAGCACAGCCCATGGGGCATGCTCTCGGCTCGATCCACAGCCGAAATTGGTTCGCGCCAGGAGTATGGAAGCTCCCTGGTAGCGAGGCTGGTTCAGCACAAACTCCGGGTTCGGCTTTTCGCCTTCAAGATAACGCCAGTCGTAGAAAAGGAAACGGCCGAATCCCTCGCGAGTGGTAGCTTTCAAGAACTGCTTGGGAATGATCTGGTCCGTGTCTACATTCACGCGACCCATTGGCGCAACAAGTCCGGTAACTTTTACAAATGGTTTCATCTTACCTCCGAATAAAATTATGAATTATGAATGTTGAATCACGAAATAGCATGTTGAGCCGGATGTTCATGCCCCGGACAAGGCCAGCTTTTCATAATTCATAACTCATAATTTTCAACTCGTAATTCGTCACTGGCAAGAGGTCGGTCATTATTCCGCGTGGCCAACGTTCCACTTTCGAATATCGACAAAGTGGCCTTCGACCGCCGCTGCAGCGGCCATCATCGGGCTCACCAGGTGCGTCCGCCCGCCCTTGCCTTGTCGGCCTTCAAAGTTGCGATTGGACGTGCTGGCGCATCGCTCGCCGCTCGGCAACACGTCGGCATTCATAGCCAGGCACATGCTGCACCCGGAATCTCGCCACTCGAACCCTGCCGCGCGGAAAATCTTATCGAGACCCTCAGCCTCGGCCTGGGCTTTGACGCGGCGGGAACCAGGAACAGCCAACGCCCCCTTAACGGTTGAGGCGATTTTCTTTCCGTCCAGGACGCGCGCAGCCAGCCGCAGGTCTTCAATGCGCGCGTTCGTGCACGAGCCAATGAAAACGCGGTCAATCGGAATGTCAGCGATGCGAGTTCCGGGCTTCAGAGCCATGTATTCGAGAGCCCGCCCGGCGGCCTCGCGCGACACCGAATCGCTGAAAGAGTTCGGATCCGGCACGCTGCCGGTAACGTCCGTCACCATGCCCGGGTTGGTTCCCCAAGTTACCTGGGGAGCGATCTCTGCCGCCTCGAGTTCCACGACTCGGTCATAAGTTGCGCCGGAATCGGAAGCGATGGTCTTCCAGTGACCGACGGCCACCTGAAAATCCTTTCCACGAGGGGCATAAGGCCGGCCTTCCAGATAAGCGAAGGTCGTGTCGTCCGGCGCTACCATGCCCGCGCGCGCGCCGCCTTCTATCGACATGTTGCAGACCGTCATCCGGCCTTCCATCGAAAGCTCCCGGATGGTTTCTCCCGCATATTCGATCACATGGCCAGTCCCGCCAGCGATTCCGATCTTTCCGATGATAGCCAGGATAATGTCTTTGGCCGCGACCCCTTGCGGCCGTCGGCCATTCACCCGCACCAGCATGGGTTTTGATTTGAACTGCGAAAGGCACTGCGTTGCCAGCACGTGCTCCACTTCACTGGTGCCGATGCCGAAGGCCAGCGCACCAAACGCGCCGTGCGTGGACGTGTGGCTGTCACCGCAGACAATCGTCTGGCCCGGATTCGTGATGCCCAGCTCGGGCCCGATGATGTGCACGATGCCTTGGTTGCGGTCGTTCATGTCAAACAGCAGGATATTGTTTTCCTGGCAGTTGCGGGCGAGCGCCGCAAACTGCGCTACCGCGGCCTCATCCACCATCGGCAGGCTGCGGTCGGTGGTTGGCACCGAGTGGTCCATCACCGCAAAGGTCAGGTCTGGCCGGCGAACCTTGCGTCCGGCGGCTCTGAGTCCGGCAAACGCCTGCGCCGAGGTCACTTCATGGACCAGATGGCGGTCGATATAAATGAGCGTCGGTTGCCCGGGCTCTTCCCGGACCACATGGGCGCTCCAGATCTTTTCATACATGGTTTGAGGTGGCATCGTGTTTAATCTAACCTGCTCTGAAAGTGTTCAAAAAGACTCTGTCCAATCGTACTGGACCGGCAATCGAAGGTGCACTCTTGGCTCCATTTTCGTGATACCGACCAGTCGGTAGGTAGCTTAGCATCCTCTGAATTAACCTGTCAATATTATCCTCTTCCGCTCCTTCGCGGCAATTGCCTGAGTTAGAAATCTTGTCATGCGACCCCATAGTCTTCAAGTCCGTTTCGGATTAGAATCAAACCACCATGATTCGCCGTAGTCAGGGTCAGTCTCCAGCCCACCGCCGCAAAAAAGGCGCTACGCGGCGAACTTTCTTGAAGACTGCGCTGGGCGCCGGCAGTGCATTTGCCGCTTTTTCGGTAACCGGTGTCGCACAGAGCGGCAAAAGCCAGCCTCGCTGGCATACTCACACTGTAGCAACGATTCCCGAAGGCTATCAGGTTGCCGTGGCCGATGTTAACGGTGACGGCCGTCTTGATATCCTGGCCCTCAGTTCGGAGCAGAACATCGTTGACTGGTATGAGAATCCGTCGTGGCGGGCGCAATCCGTGACTACTGCGACTGAGAAGAACATCAGCCTGGCGCCATTGTTTCAGCCAGGTTACCCTGCCCGTGGCATGGCGCTTGCCAGCGGTTTCGATCTGGACCATCCTGAGCGCGGCGGCGGGGAGATCTGGTGGGCCGTGCCGAAAGCCTCGCTTGATGCCGAGTGGTCTCTGACGATGATCGGGCGCATTCCCGCATCGCATCGCCTGCACTGGGCTGATTTGTATGGCGACGGCCGGCTGGAACTGGTGGATGTACCCATTGTGGGCGCGGGATCGCGGCCTCCCGATTATTCCGTTCCTGCGCCGATCACCTGGTTCGAGATGCAGGAGACTCTTTTAACGGGCCATGCCGTAGGCGCTGCGCAGCAATCGAGTGAATGGAGTCCGCACCTGATCGACGAATCTCTCACGCTCGTTCACGGCGTTCTGATCATGGATTGGAACGGCGACGGCCGCGGCGAAATCCTCACCGCAAGCGCCCAGGGTGTGAATCTGTTCGAATCTACGGGCCGGGAAGAAAACCTCAAATGGACCAGGACGCTGCTCACTGCGGGCGATCAGGGTCCTGACCGTTATCACGGAGCAAGCGAGATCGGCGTCGGCAAGATTCACGGGCACAGGTTCCTCGCCACCATTGAGCCCTGGCACGGGAACAAGGTGGTGGTTTATCCCGGCAATGCGGGCGGGTTCACCGAACGGCATGTGATTGATGCGAGCTTCAAGAGCGGGCACGCGCTTGTCTGCGCCGACCTCGATGGCGACGGCAATGACGAGATCGTCGCCGGATACCGCGGCCCGGGAACCTCACTGTTCATCTACCACGCCGCCGACGACCGCGGCGCCGCCTGGGAACGGGAAACGCTCGACTCGGATATGGCCGCTTCCTGCGTGGCCATTGCCGATATCAACGCCGACGGCCGCCCGGACATTGTCGCCGTCGGCTCCTCAAGCGCCAACGTCAAGTGGTATGAAAATATAGGGCCTGCTTAGCAGAGATCCGCGGGTTCCTCGCGTTTTCGCTATGTATTCGCCACAATATATTGCGCCAGCCGACCTATAAAATTCTATTGATTGTGTTTTAGGTTTGACGGTGGGCTCCCTTTGTGGTAAATTTTGCGGTAGGAAAAACAGCCCCGATGGGCTGGGCTTTGTTTCCGAGCGACGGCTAGAGACTTTTAGGTAAAAACGGTTCGTACACCCTGAAGGTAACCTGCGCACGAGAGAGGTGCTCCCAGAAATGGCTACTGCCGCTGTAAATCCCGTCAGCAAACCAACTGCCTATGTGTCATTCTCTGCCGAAATAATTCCCAATACGACGGAAAGCCTAATTGCTCTCTTGGCCAACCTGGTAAGTCAGGGCTTTAAGGATGTGTACCTGATGATGTCGACACCGGGAGGCAACGTTATGAATGGCATGAATCTGTACAACGTGCTACGCGGACTGCCTGTCACACTTACGACCCACAACGTCGGGAATGTGGACTCGATCGGAAACGCCGTTTTCCTTGCCGGAGAAAAGCGATATGCATGCCCACAGGCCACATTTATGTTTCACGGCGTCGGATTTGATGGCCAACCAGGGTTTCGGCTTGAGGAAAAACTACTTCGTGAGCGCCTTGATTCCGTCCTGAGCGACCAGAAGCGCATCGGCGCCATCATGGAGCAAAGAACCAACCTGAACAAAAGGCAGATCAAGGGGCTCTTCAGAGAAGCCCAGACCAAGGATGCTGCATACGCCGTTAGCGGCGGGATTATTCACGAAATCCGCGAGATCCAGATCCCCGCCGGCTGTCCCATATATTCCTTGGTATTCAAGCGCTAAGGCATTGGGCTGCGATGCCTTCTGTATATAGCTGCCTTGCACAGTCTCTCTCGCGTCCATTATTCTAACCTCTCAAAACCGAGGGATTAAAAATCAGCGAAAATGTCGCCGACCCACAAGAAGTGATGTCCACCGAACCTCAATAAGGTTCATCATCCCCTTCATTCGTCAACGCAATTAACAAGTTTCGGATCAAGATTTCCCCCCTGCCTCGATAGAATCTTCTACACCAACCAATTTTACCTGTCAATCACAGTTTACTATTCCCTGTTACATTTGACTATCATCGGCCAGTTTGGGACACCTCTTTAACTTTAACGGGAGGCAGTAATTCCACTTGAATATCTCACAGAAAGATTAATCCTACTCAAATCACACGATTCTGTTGGGATCGCTGGTATCCGGCAATTGTCCGCGATAGCCAAAGATCATCTGGAGCAGGCGGACAAGCGTTCGCGACTGCTTTCGAACGTACCACTGGTCGGCGGCGCGCCGATTCCCGAGCGCATAGGTTGGATAGGGATGAATGGTATCCGCCATATTGCGCAGGGTCACTTTATTTCGCATGGCCAGAGCGAATTCGCCGATCATCTCGCCGGCATGTGCGCCCAGGATGCTGGCGCCGAAAATCCTGCCGTCAACCTTTCTCGCCAGCACCTTAACCAGTCCTGTGGTTTCGCCGTCGGTCACGGCGCGGTCGATTTTGGTGAATGGAAAGCGATAAACCTCATAGCGTTGCC
The DNA here is from genome assembly GCA_021827245.1 of Acidobacteriota bacterium. The sequence continues at coordinate 7,632 of JAKAWN010000014.1, forward strand.
GCCGTTCCTTCAATTCGCTTTCAGAGGCGCCAACGTGAGCAAGCTCCGGATCGGTGTACGTGCACCACGGAACGTTGCCGTTGTCGATGGACATCGGAAAGCGGAGCAGGGCATTGGTGACGGCGACCTTGGCCATGTGCTCCGACATGTGCGTGAACTGGTAAAGCCCGGTCACGTCACCGCAGGCAAAAATGTTTTTCGCAGTGGTGCGGCAGTGACGATCTACCGTAACGCCGGCGCGGCCAGCCCGAACGCCAGCAACCGGCAGATTCAGACCGTCGGTGTTGGGGCGCCGGCCCGTGGCCAACAGCAGGGCATCGCCTTCACGCATGTCTTCCGTTGATGATAATCGTTTTTGAAACGTCACCCGGACGTTTCCGCTGCCGTGTTCGATTTTCCTTGCCTCGCATCCCAACAGGAACTCTATTCCTTCACCAGCAAGATGCTGTTGCAGAAGTTCCGAAAGTTCCGCATCATCCCGGTGCAGGATGCGTTCATCCGTGTCCATCACCGTGATGTCGCTGCCAAAGCGCCGGAACGCCTGCGCCATTTCGATTCCGACCGGGCCTGCTCCAATCACCATCATTTTTGCAGGCAGCTTCGAAATCGAGAAGATCGTTTCACTGGTCAGGTAGGGGACGGAGACAAGCCCTTCGATGGCGGGAATGGCTGGACGCCCACCCGTGGCGATAACAAGAAAACGCGAGGTCATCCGGCGACTCGTGCCACCAGGACGGACGACCTCGATTTGCTCCCGATTGATGAACTGCGCCTTTCCTTCGATGACTTCGATGCCCATTTTCTGATAAACGGGCGGAGCGTCGGCCTCTTCGTAAATGCCGGCTTGAATTTCGTGGACCCGCTCCATGATCCTGGAAAAATCAAACTGAGGTTCCGAGCCAGTCAGACCGTAGCGACCGGCTGTGCGAATGCTGTGGGTAACACCAGCCGCCTTCAGCAGGGATTTGCTCGGAACACAACCGGTCCAGGTGCAGTCGCCTCCGAGCTTGTGCTCTTCGACGAGGGCCGTTTTTGCACCCAGGGAGGCCGAAATCCCTGCGGCTGTCAGCCCTGCGGCTCCGCCGCCGATCACGATCATGTCAAAATCCGCAGCCATCCATACCCCTGAAATGAAGCCTTCGTTCCCTTTTGACCTGGAGCCCGGCTTGATAAGCAGGAAATCTCAACTGCTAAGCGCCCGGAAACTCCGCCGCGTGCTTCGTATTCTACTAAATGTGACAAGCGCGGGCGGCCGAGATGAGCCTCTCAGAACGGCTCCCCGTTAAGGCACCGGCCGATCACCTCCTGAAGCGTCTGCCAGGGTATATACATTCGCGAGCCTAAACGCAGAGAGTAAATCCTGCCGCTTTCCAGCCAACGGTAGAACGTCGAGCGCGAAACATGCCCTCCCGTCCTCCGGTGAAGGATTCGCCAGGCGTTTGGAGGCGATATCAGCGGGACCCGTCTGTCGATTTCGCCGGCGCTGGGTGAATTCCCGAGAACGATCTTTCGAATTGATATATCTGAACTGGATGCCATGTGTCGACACCTCGAATAGAAGTGGTGCTTCATTACATGCGACGGTCTACCCGGCGAATTGCGGGTTCTCATCCCCTTGCGATGACCTCAGCCAGCCGAAGACATCTCAGAAACGCCCTTGGATGAGTGACCTCGGCGCTTCGGGATCAGCCGGAAGAATCCGCTGGGGCATGACCTGGTCCTGTCTGTGGGGCAGAGCCGTTACGGCGTACCATCACTTTGAAATTGCTCCCAGATGGCTGCCATCCTGCGTCGGTCACGATTGCGGCTGCCGTCGTACTCTTTTTCCGCTGGCGCCATCCTTGCGGGGTCAAGAAGAAGGCTCGTGGGTTGGTGGGAACAAAACAGAACCGGCTCCTCCTGCTGGTGCATATGATAGGAGCACTGGCTGGAGCCGGGCGAAGCGGGGAAAACGCACCCCTTTTCTGAGCATCGTGGTGTCTGGAAGATCACATTCTCGGGTCGCTCGTATGAGGCGGTGCTGAATGACAGTCGCTGGCGCTCGGCGATCTGCACGGTGCCATCATTGACGTTCGTGCTCTCAAAGGCGACGGACGGTGGATGAGCGGGCGAGCTAGTAATGCGATGGAAATGAATACCCCTCCTTGGATCTGTCATACTTCCCCTCCTATATCGTGGATGTAAGGTGTGATTTGCTACAATCTCGTGAGGCTGACCTGGTTGCAACTGAATGATGTGCCAGTAAAGTCGCCTCGGAGTCAGGGTGGCACAGTCTGTACAGAGTTCGTGCGGGCTGCCGGGCGCAAGCGCCGTGGAACATAGGCGTGAGAAAGGAACAGGGAGCGCCTCCGAAGCATAGGACCCTGAGGTATGCAGTGCAAGTTTATCAAACGACGCAGGTTGATCGTTTGTGTGCAACGGGTAAGTCGAGTCCATACATCTTGCGTTACGTGTATATATAGTTAATAGACGCGCCACAATAAAGCACTTTCTCATTGACAGAAACCTGCGTTACTGTTCAAAATTCACGTGAATTAGGTAATCCCTGTAGCACTCTGTGACTCGCGTGGGGGGAAATTGAGACGCCTGAGCGTCCCAAGCTTGGTTGCCTGTTCCGTGCATCCCCCCTCCTCACGGTGGCAAGCCAATGTGGTCTTGGCGCGGTAAAAAAGATCCGGAAGCAACAAAAAACTTCCGAATTTTCTGTTCTGTGGTATACTAGCCTATAATTATAGTCATGTCAAGAGAAAACTAATCAGGAGAAGGCACTCGATGGCTGAGCTTGATGTATCAAAAGTGATTCGCAGAGTACGGCAGAAGCTGCAAGTAAGCCAGGAAGGGCTGTCACGCTTGCTGAATGCTACCAAAGGAGCAGTCCAGCATTGGGAACGGGGCAGAAATCGTCCGGACCTGGCCCGGCTGATGGCTTTGCGCCAGCTTTGTCCTCCTTCCCAAGAGCGCAAAGATCTGGATGCCCTCATTCGGGAGTCCCAGGCCCAGGTTTCACCTTATTCCACGATCAAGACGGGGCTGCGGCCACAGGCTACGAAAGCTAAGGACCTTGATGAATTGTTCCCGCCGCAGGGACTGGACGTTCTGCGACGTGAGAACCAGCGCCTGCAGCGCCAGATTGTCAAGCTACAATCGTCTCTGGATCGGAAGGCCCAGCAGGTTCGCATTCTTGAGGATCTGGCCAAGGATTTGCAAAGCCAGATAGCCAGCCTTCAGGCCGGGAAAACCAAACCTTCCCCTGCGACTGAGCAACCCGCCGAGGCGGCGGGCGAATAATTGGGGTGTTCAAATCGCAGTTGCTGCATCTCGGTGCAAAGCAATGGGCGAATGGATGCCATCCGGTTTTGACGGTTTTCCCAATTCGCGTAACTGAGCTTCAGGGAGATGTGTACACCCGGGACGCTGGAAGACGTGCCTTTCAGGCCCTTGAATAACACCTCAGGGAGGGGAGAACCAACGTTTTGTGTCTTCCCCAGCCGCGGTGCAGCCTCAATTTACAGCGACCTTTTCACGAACCTCTGTCCCGGGGGTGAGGCCTCTGCCAGACTGTTCCTAACACTTCTTCATGAGACCTGGTAGCGGCTGCATGACACTATGTGGGTTCGGCCCTGCCTATTTGGGCAGCACTTTCACCATTACGACCCCATGAGGCGCAACTGTAACGCGGAAGAATCCGCTCGGGAAAGGTCCGAGATCCTCGTGTTTCCACAGGTCGCGAACCCGCGTCGTCTTGCCGACGTAAACGGAGATTTCCTTGGGTGTCTCGTTCCGGTTGAGCAAAAGGTAGGCTTCGGTATTGCCGGCCAGCTCCTTGCTCCATACCTCCGTATGATTGGGGTATTGACGGTAGCGCTGGCCCTGGTGGCCGAGCGGATCCTGGTCTACCGCGATCACTTCCTTGTTAGTAAGTATCTCGCGAATTCCAGGGGACATGTGCCGCAGGTCATTTCCGGCAATCAGCGGAGCGGCCAGCATACACCAGAGGCTGAAATGCGACCGGCTCTCTTCCAGCGAGAGCCCGGGATTGCCCACCTCCAGCATATCGGGGTCGTTCCAATGACCGGGGCCGGCGTAGGACCAGAGGTCGGCTTCCTGGTCAACTATCTGCATGACGCCACGCGTGTAGACGCCCGTACAATCCCAGCAGTCGGTGATATCTCCCGTCGTTCGCCACAGGTTTCCGATATCAGCCGCCCACTTCCACGGGTCGTCCACACCCCACTCGCACAAGCTGAAGACGATGGGACGGCCTGAAGCTTTGAGGGCATCGCGCATGATAGCGTAGGAGGCCTGCACATTCTGGGTGCTGTGATTGCACCAGTCGTACTTGAGGTAATCCACACCCCAGGCGGCATACTGCCGGGCATCCTGGAATTCATACCCGCGACTGCCCGGGCGGCCCTGGCAGGTCGCCGTTCCGGCGTCAGAATAAAGGCCGAACTTCAGCCCTTTGGAATGGACGTAATCGGCCAGAGCCTTCATGCCGGAGGGGAACCGCGCAGGGTCTGGAACGATGTTGCCGTTGGCGTCGCGGCGCACCTGCCAGCAGTCATCAATCACGATGTACTCGTAGCCGGCGGCTTTCATGCCGCTTGAAACCATGGCATCTGCCATTTCTCTGATGAGTTTCTCATTAACGTTGCAGCCGAACTTGTTCCAGCTGTTCCACCCCATGGGCGGCGTTTTTGCAAGTCCATTGTCCAGAGCCCACATTGGCGCAAGAGCGCAGAAGAATGTCACAGCAAACAGCAGGAAGGTTTTTTTCACAGTCTGTCCTCCGTTCTCAGGGAAGGTCCGCTTTTCCATGGCTTTGCGGGTAGCAGCATGGTACCACGAGTCGCCCTGAGCGTCACGCGCATCCACCAGAAGATTCCTTTGCATCACTGACTGAATTCAGAGGTTGAAGTATAGGGGTTACAAGCCTATAATCAGCGCCAGAATAGTGGCATCTCGGGAACGGCGAGCGTATCGCTCCCAATCCGCCGCCCATGCCACTGTTGATTCCTCTCAACGAGGTCTCGCGATGAGCAGAGTTGATCCTTCTGATTCAGTTTCTCACCATCTTTGGGTTCTAACCCTTTGGCTAACCGTGTTTCTCACGGCCTGTTCTCCATCCGTTTCACCCCCGAAGGGTCCCGGGGTTGATTACCAGCAGGCCAAATTGATGTTCAAAGAAGGCAATCTGGATCGTGCGCTCAGCCTGACGGAAACGATGGCGTCGGGAAGCCCCGATGATCCAGGAACTCTCTACGCCCGCGTGCTGCGGGCCGTGATATACAGCGGGCGCTTCAGGGCTTACAAGGAACTGGCGGACACGTACAAGAAGGGCAGCCAGGCTGCCAGCAGTCCGCGGTTTATCACCTCGTACAATGGCGGATACAGTAATGCGCTTCAGTATGGCGGCAGCGCCGCGCTGAGTCTGGCGGAAGTCGTCATGGAATTCACTTCTACGCCCACCTTTCCCAAAGAACTCACCTTGGACGCACCCTGGCCGAGCGTCGAGGGCCCGGAAGTTGTTTCCGCTCTCGCCAAGATCCGCCGCGGAGGCTGGGTCCCTGAGGACGAGCAGGCCGCCGCAGCGCTCGATGCCCAGCGAAAGGAGATCGACGATGTGCTGGCCGAGCTCGTCGGAGGCGATCGCAATAAAGCCCGGACGGCGATGACGGCGGGTCCGGTCAAGCTCAACGGCCTGGACTTTGCCCTTTTCCTTGAGAAACAGATGGTCTACGGGCTGGCATTCTATGGCCCCAAATACCTCAGCAGCCCGGGCCAATTGAAAACCCTCTGTGGCGTGGCCAACCGCCTTGTCCCACCCATCGAGACGATGCTCAAAGAAAATCCGGACAAGAAGAAAGAGGCGGAATTCGAGAAGCTGCAGAAACAGATCAAGGACGCCGAAAAGTACACGTGATCAGGGACCGTTTGCTTGGCGAAATCAACCGACTGGTAACGCCGAAGAAATAAGGAGGCTCTCACTGTGTGTCTAGATTCTTAGCAGTTTAGAAGCCTGCGAAGTTTAAGACGGTTCTTTATGTTTACGCAGCCAGGGAATGCACTTGGCGGCAGAATGTTCGTACCTTCCGGGAAGGTTGGGTACGACTGACAGCAAGAGCAAAAAGGATACGCGCAATTTCGAGGCATTGAGGTGATCGTACCATGGAACATGCAGTCGAATCGACCTTCTTATCCCGAAGGGTCGGAATCAAGAGTCATCTGCGATTATTGCTGGTGAGCTTTCTTGCCCTTTACTTCGAGCTTCTCGTCATCCGCTATCTTTCAACGGAAGTGCGTGTCTTTGCATATATAAAAAACCTACCTCTCATTGCAAGCTTCTTCGGGTTGGGGATGGGGATGGTATTTGGAAAGCCCCCAAAGCGCCTGAGCCGGGTCTTTCCCTTTCTCGCCGCCCTACTTTTTCTACTGGTGGGATTTGCGACCCAATTGCACATTACCCGCCTTCCATTTCCGATGGGAAATTACTTCGCATTCACCACGTTCAGCCGCAGCGCAACATGGCAGGTTCTCCAGCTAGTCGAATACATAGCTATCGTGTTGGCGATCTTGATGCTTGTGGTCGGCTTCTTTATCGTATTGGGCGGAGTTCTGGGAGAGGAGTTTCCTCAGTTTGCGCCTCTTCGCGGGTACAGCATCAATCTCGCTGGCAGCCTTGCTGGAATTATGGCCTTCACGGCTTTGTGCTATCTTGGCTCCTCCCCGGTAACATGGTTGGTCATCGGCTTGATAGCCGCTCTTCCATTTATCTGGCCTAGATGGAAAATCGTTCTGTTATTTCTCCTCGTCATTGTGGCTTCAGGACTGAACTTGAGGCATTCGATTTACTCTCCCTATTATAGGATCGACTTGATCGAAGTCCCTCCGCCGGCAGGTTGGAATCGTCCGGCTGCTTATCTGCTGACGGTTAATCATGACTACCACCAGAAGATCGTTGATTTGTCACGTGCCTTCATGTCGCGATACCCGAATGCGGAGCCCAACCGCTCAGCGTTTTCGACTTACGAGTTGCCCTACATGCTCGTGCACCACCCACGAGACGTACTGGTTGTGGGAGCAGGAACAGGAAACGACGTGGCGGCAGCGCTTCGGCACGGGGCTGAGCACGTTGATGCGGCTGAGATTGATCCTGTCATCTACAGGCTAGGGGTTCGTTACCATCCAGAGCACCCGTACAGTTCCCCACGAGTGACCATGTACAACGGCGATGCGAGAACCTTCTTCCGGAAAAGCCGGAAGAAGTATGACCTGATTGTTTTTGGCTATCTGGATTCACAGACGCTCCTGACAAGCTTCTCTGCCGTCCGGCTGGATAACTACGTCTATACGCTGGAGAGCTTTCAGGCAGCGCGCAACCACATGAAGCCAGGCGGTTCTCTAATTCTGGCGTTTGCGAGCGGAAAGTCGTTTGTAACGGAAAGGATTTTCGTAACCCTGATGCATGTCTTCAGCGTGCCGCCTCGCGCTTACTTTACAGATTACGACAGATCAGGGGTCGTATTTGTCGAGGGCGCTGCCAGGAATTCGCCGGTAGATCTCGATTTCCCTGATATGACTCAGTACCTCCTCCAAAGATCACAAAACGTCGTCATGGCCACAGACAACTGGCCCTTCCTCTATCTGCAAAGCCGCACAATTCCGTTTGCCATCATCCTTGTTCTTGTTCCGTTTCTCTATTGGTGCTTCATTCTTTTCAAGGCCCGCGTAGCATGGTCAAGTGTCAGGAAACCCGGATACTTACACCTCTTTTTCCTGGGCGCGGGTTTTCTTCTTCTTGAGACAAGCGGGGTCACCCGGCTTTCACTCTTGTTTGGATCAACCTGGATTGTGAACGCGGTGGTGATTGCGTCTTTCATTCTGATGGCTTTCCTTGCTAACTGGTTTGTAATGCTCAAACCCTTTTCCCACTGGAAAGCTTACCTCGGGTTGTTCCTCTCACTCGCCCTTAGCATTGCATTTCCCTATCACGTCCTCGACGGTCTTCCATCGGCTCAGAAAATAGTTGCTTCAGCCGCCCTGATCGGGTTTCCCGTATTCTTCTCAGGGCTTGTCTTCTCGCAAAGTTTCCGTGATTTTGAGAATCCCTCTGCGGCGTTGGGAGTCAACCTGCTGGGCGCGGTCATCGGCGGCACTTTGGAAAACTCCGTGATGATCGGGGGCGCGTCGATCCTCGGACTGCTGGTCCTGGCGCTATATGCTCTGTCCGCGGTCTTCATCGCGAAGCCGCAGGAACGATTTGGGATGGCTGACGATGCGGTAGTTCTGGATGAGGGCCAAGCCGGGTAGGAATGGCGAATGACTTGTTAGGCCGCGGTAGCCCTTATTGAAACGACTGTTGCCGGAGGCGTCACAGGGAAAGCATCAGGCGTGATTGTAAGCTCGATGGGAGGGCGAGGATTTGGAATTTCAAATTTGAGATTTCAGATTGGAATGGCAACTTTCATAATGCAGAAGCAAAATCCTGCCGCAGACATAGACAACGGGGATAGATGAAATACGAGCGGTTTGAGCAGTTGCCAGTGTGGCAGGCGGCAATTGATTTGGCAAGGCGGGTTTACGTGCTCACATCGAAGCGTGAGTTCCGGGGGCAACGCAGCCTGCGCGACCAGATTGAGCGGGCTGCCGTTTCTGTTTCCAATAACGTTGCGGAAGGGTTTGAACGGGGGACAACGCAGGAGTTGCTTACGTTTCTCTACATCGCGCGAGGATCGGCGGGCGAAGTGCGCTCCTTGCTCTGTTTAATCGAGGGGCTGCCGGGATTCGGAAATCTCAAATCTGAAATTTCAGATTTGAAATCGCGGGCGGAAGGCATTTCCAGGCAGTTGCGAGGCTGGGCGGACTCGCTGCAGAATTCCGCGATCGCGGGCCAGCGCTATTTGAATGAGAAAACGCGCCGGACTGAGAAGTCCCGGAGGGATCGGGAAGAGTTTCTCACAAAGCTCGCGCAGATTCGCCGTGGTGATTTGAAGGTGGAAGGCTGAGATTTCAGCTTCCGGCGTTTGGCCCTAACGGTCGCGACTGCGTACCGTCAGGCCTCTCCCATGACAGCTTTTGTACTTTTTCCCGCTGCCGCAAGGACAGGGTTGGCTTGCTCGAACTTTCGGCACGGCAAGGGGTGGAATATTCGGTTGACCGGGCAAAACCTTCAAGGAGATATCTGTTATACAGCCAAGCCCTAACGGGCCGACGGCATTCACAACGTCAGGCATGAAAATCTCATATTTCACCTTGCTTGAGTGATACCCAGCCCGAATATTGCCCGTCCGGCTCCGGGGAATGACCGCGCTGAGGCATTGCTCCCCGATGAATTTACGGGAGCGCCTTGACTTCGCAGCCGATCGGACAACTTCGATGGCCTTCCCAACCAGGGCATTGGCCGGCTTTGCATCTTCGAGGAGTTCCTCAAGCGCCAGATGATCCCTCGCCGGGACAGCGTCCTGCATGCCGCTTATCAACACTTTTGTGGAGCGACCGTCTGGCTTAAGCTTCTCCCTTAGACACGTTACAGAAAAATGATCCCAGGCCTCCCCCTCTGCGGTGCCGTCGTCGTTCTCGAAATTCGTAACGCGACAAAGAAACGCGAGCGGGCGAGGTTCCGCGTAGTGATAACCACAAAAGATTAGCGAAAGTCGGCCATCGGATCTGGGCAATCCAAGCCGAGCAACGTCCCGTGTAGCGATACGAGCGAGCCGCCCGAGCATTGGGCGCAATTGAAAGTCCGGCCCAGCTGCTTCGCGTAATGAATCGCACAACCACCGTTGAGTCGAGAAGCCTTTCGCGCATGCCAGTCCGGTATAAGCCACCGCTGCTCGCGCGTCCCCGCAGTTGAGGACGGCAAGCTTACACGCTTCTTCATCGTAGACTCTGCCTGTTCTTCCATCAACAAGTCTGCGGTCTGTAACAAGAACCGTTTCCCTTGGGCCAGCGAGCGCAATGCTCAAAGTCATAGGGGACCTCAGCCGGTAGTGGGTTCGTCGGTTGTAATCTGCAAAAAGACCACAGCACAAAAGCGGTGCCGTGGCCACACGCGCTAAGCGGCTACCATGGCGTCGCGCACTTCGCGGAAGCTCTGGATGGCGAATTCCAGATCCTCGCGGGTGTGGGCGGCGGAAATCTGCACGCGGATGCGCGCCTTGCCCTGCGGCACCACGGGATAGGAGAATCCGATCACGTAGATGCCTTTAGCCAGCATCGCGTCGGCCATCTTCGTGGCTTTGCTGGCGTCGCCGATCATGATGGGCACAATCGGATGCTCGCCCGGAAGGATTGAAAAGCCCAGCTTGGCCATCTCCTCGCGGAAGAATCGCGTGTTGGCCTTCAGCCGCTCGCGCAGTTCGTCCGACTCCTGCAGCAGTTCCAGAACCTTCAGCGAAGCGGCCACAATCGCCGGCGAGACGGAATTTGAAAACAGATAAGGCCGCGAGCGCTGGCGCAGCAGTTCGATGATTTCCGTCCGGCCGGTGGTATAGCCGCCGCTGGCGCCGCCGAGCGCCTTGCCCAGCGTTCCGGTAATAATGTCCACCCGTCCTTCGACGCCGCAATGTTCCGGAGTGCCGCGCCCGTGCTTTCCCATAAAGCCCACAGCGTGCGAATCGTCCACCATCACCAGCGCGTCGTACTTTTCCGCCAACTCGCAAATGCCCGGCAGTTTGGCCACGTAGCCGTCCATGGAAAAGACGCCGTCGGTGGCCACCAGCACGTAGCGCGCTTCGGCCTTGGCCTGCTTCAATTTCTCCTCCAAATCGCTCATGTCGCCGTTGCGAAAGCGGTACCGCTTGGCCTTGCAGAGGCGAATGCCGTCGATGATGCTGGCATGGTTCAGTTCATCGGAAATCACAGCGTCTTCAGCGTCCAGCAGCGTTTCAAACAGCCCGCCGTTGGCGTCAAAGCAGGAGCTGTAAAGGATGGTGTCGTCAGTTCCGAGAAACCGGCTCAGCGCTGCTTCCAGTTGCTCGTGGATGGCCTGCTTCCCACAGATAAATCGCACCGAGGAGAGCCCGTAGCCCCAGCGGTCGAGCGCTTCCTTCGCCGCCTTCACAATGGCCGGATGATTTGCCAGACCCAGGTAGTTGTTGGCACACAGGTTCAGGACGGTCTCCCCGCTCTGAAGCTTCACTCGCGTCTGCTGCGCGGACTCGAGCGTTCTTTCATTCTTGTAAAGCCCGGCCTGCCGGATTTCGCCCAGGCGGGCCGTCAGATGTTCGCGGATGCTCCCGTACAATTCATTCCCTCCAGTTCAGTATCACCTTGCCGCAGTTGCCACTCGCCATCGCCTCAAAACCCTTTTCATACTCCTGCCACGGCAGGCGGTGGGTAATCACCGGCGTAATGTCAAGGCCCGACTCCAGCATCACCGTCATCTTGTACCACGTCTCGTACATTTCCCGGCCGTAGATACCCTTGATGGTCAGCATGTTGAAGATCACCTGGTTCCAGTCGATACACATCTCGTGATTGGGGATACCGAGCATGGCGATTCGACCGCCGTGGCTCATGTTGGAAAGCATGCTCCGGAAGGCCTCCGGGCTTCCGGACATTTCGAGCCCCACGTCAAAACCTTCCTGCATGCCCAGCTCTTTCTGCACTTGCTCCAGCGGTTTCTTGGTGGGATCGATGGCCATGGTCACGCCCATCTTCTCCGCCAGCTTGCGGCGCTCGGGGATCAGGTCCGAAATCACCACAAAGCGCGCTCCGGCATGCCGCACAACCGCTGCCGCCATCAGGCCGATCGGCCCCGCTCCGGTGATCAGCACATCCTCGCCCAGCACGGGAAACTGCAACGCTGTGTGGACCGCGTTGCCGAAGGGGTCAAAAATTGAGGCGATTTCGAGCGGAACCGTGGAGTGGTGCCGCCAGATGTTGCTCATCGGAAGCGCGATGTATTCGGCGAAGGCGCCGGGCCGGCTGACTCCCACTCCCTTGGAGTGCGCGCACAGATGCCGCCGTCCGGCCAGACAATTCCGGCAGCGTCCGCAGACCACGTGGCCCTCGCCGCTCACAATCATGCCGGGCTCAAAATCGCTCACGTTCGAACCGACGGCCTCAATTTCGCCCACAAATTCGTGGCCGATCACCAGCGGAACCCGGATCGTCTTCTTTGCCCAATCGTCCCATTCGTAAATGTGCAGGTCGGTGCCGCAGATGCCAGTCAATTGGACGTGGATCAGAACATCATTGATCCCGATCGTCGGCTTGGGCACATCGTCGATCCACAGGCCACATTCTGCCCGGGTTTTTACCAATGCTTTCATCGTTGTCTCTCCAGAATTGGAATTCGAGAAAATCTCATGGTTGGGGCCTGCAGATGATTCGTTGATTGCGGACCAACAAGTCTCGATTATCGCACAAAAAAAGCGCAAGTCTTCTCAGGCTGAGCGGAGATGTCGCGAACGGGGCTTGGCTGATCGGTGCCGCAAGGAGGCTAGCCTCCATGGTTTCTCCTCGCGTCCTCCGGGAGAAGATGAGTGCGCCAGCGATAAGACGATGTGCTGCACCGGCTGTCTCTTCGCCTCCTGTTCTCGGCGGATAGCCCGATTTTATAAGGGTGTGAGCGGCGCAGCTGCGGTGAAGCATTTACCATCGTACGCGTTCCATCGTAAGCCTGACAACAAGGGCAGCATTGCAGCTATCGGGTTGCCACCAGGATTGCCCTGACCTGATGGCTTGCCCCTGCACTGCGAAAACTTCTCGCCTGGCGAACGTTATATTTATAGCGTACAATTCGGTCAGTGGGGCTTCCAACCTTTTGGAGGTGCGCCATGAAACGCCGCCCCGCCTACCACCTGCTTTTCGCAGCTTTTGTTTTCGCGGCCATTTCAGCACAGGCTCAAGCACCTGCGTCTGAAGCCGCGCTCACCTCGGAACAAATCATTGAGAAGGCCACGCCATCCGTCGCGCTGGTGCTGGTTGGCAAAACTCCTTCTCAACTCGGAGGCGTTGGATCTGCGCTCATCGTTCGCGAAAACGGAATCCTTCTGACGGCGTATCACGTGGTTAGGGATGCTCAGGTTGTGCAAGTCCGGTTCAGGAATGGCGAGGTTTTCGACAGCGTTCAATTGCTTGGAAAGGATGTTCGGCGCGACGTCGCAGCCATTCGCATTTCTGCGGCGGCCTTGCCCGTGCTACCCCTGGCCAGTGCCGGCAAGGCAAAAGCTGGAGACCCCGTCTGGGAAGTATCGAATGCTGCAGCCCTGCCCTGGACCGCTTCCACCGGGATTATCAGCTCGTACCGGCTGGCGGAGGAAGTGCCGGGAGCGGGAAGCGGCTACCGTGTCCTTCAATTTACCGCTCCGGTCTCCGCGGGTTCGAGTGCCGGCGTGCTGGTGGATGCCCAGGGCCGGGCGCTCGGCTTGATCCTGGGATCGGTGACGGGAGGCCAAAATCTCAATTTTGCCGTTCCCGTCGAAAACGTGCTCGGCCTAGCTGACGCTCCGGTTGCGCAGACCTTTGGGTCAGGTGCCGAACTGCGGCTGCCCGCTGAGAGCGTCACGACCCGGGTGCAGAAGCCGGTTCAGGCTGAGCCGGCCGGATCTGCAGAGGCAGCACCTAATGCGGAAGATCTTGCAAGGTCCGAGGTCCTGAAATCAAAAGACAAGGTCTTCATCCTTCGCAACTTTCGAACCATGTGTGTCGACACGCGCAAGGCTGAGTTCTTTGGCAACCGCCAGATGCAGGCTGCGCTGCTGCGAAACAAGGATTTTGCCGGTTTGAATGTCTCGCTGGTGGACGATCCCAACTTGGCGGACGTCGTCCTTGTCGTCGAATATACCTTTGCCTGGGATTATCCTTTCACGCTGAGACATCAGAACACGGACATGATTCTTCTTGCCGGCAAAGGATTGGGTGCGTTTTCAGGACCGGGGGGCGCTGCCGACGTGGCAAGAAAGCTGATCAACCTGCTGAAACCTTATCGCACGAGCACGCCAGTGCCCCCCAGCAGCGAAAAGTCAAACTGAAGGCCGAGCGATCTCGAACTTCCACTTCGCCAACGAAACGAGTGGCTGCAAAGGTTTCCTGCCGTTGCCGGCCTTGCCGTATATAACCAGTGCGGCCCAAACCGGCATGGCGGCCGCCGGTTCCGGCAGCCGCCCCTTTCCTTGCTCGGGCGCCGCGAGATCGGACCGATAAACCGGCGCATCAGTCGGCCTGAAATGACCGCGTTCGCGGCCAATATCGTGGTATAAATTCACTCCATGCGACATGCGCAAAATTCCGGAGAGGTGAATTGGAGGTTTCATGAATCAATTTGATCGGCGGCAATTCCTCGAGATGTCCGGGGCTGCGCTGCTGGCTGCGGCGGGCTCGGACGCAAAGGCTGAAGAACCTTCCCCTGTAACTGTCTCAAATAAGAACGGGACACTGCGTGTGACCGGCGCAAACTACACCTGGGAATGGAGCCAGGCCGATGACCAGTCCCGCCTGCTTGACTCGAAAGGCTTGCTCATCACCTCATCGCGCCTGCAGCCCGTAGTGGTTGTTTCCGGTCCGGGCAACACCAGGGCCCGCCGTGCAACTGAGGGCAAGATCGCTTCCCACGAATTTCATGACGGGACCGCAACCTTCCACTACGCAGGGGTTAACGGCCATGCGCGCCTCAGCATGACCTGGAAATTTGGCAACCGCGCCGTCCGGGTGGAACCCCTGGTGTACGAGACCGCCGCAGGGGAAGACATCGTAAGCGTTCACTATTGTGCCGAGGCTCGGGAGAACAAGCCGGTTCCCAGCTTGCGATGTTCCTATCTGGTCGATCCCGGGATCAGCGAGGGATCATCAATCAGCCCGATCGTTCCCAAGGATGCCCGGCTCAGCGACCTTAGCTGGCTCGGACGGGGTGGACCGGGCCGCCCCGGCACGGGGTTACTGCAACAGTGGGGGCTTCCGGTCGATTTCTTCTGCGGTTTTAACATCAACCGCGTGGACCGCGGCCAGCGGGACGCCTATACGCGCGGCCGGTCGGAAGCATTCTGTTGCGGGTTGAGCAGCCTGCCCAATGGCGACCTTTTTCTCAACCTGAATCCTGGCGCGGCCAGCCTCATTGTGAACTATCGCGGCGACCTCTGGGGCCACCTGCGCGGACCAGGCAAAATGTCGATTGGCGCGGGTCTTTTCTGGGCGTTTGGTCCCAATTATTACGAAGCTATCCGCGAATATTACCTTGGCCTGATGAACGCTGGAATTATTCACCGGAAGGTGAACTCCGAAAAGAAGACGTCGGCAGCGCTGACACCCCAGTTCTGCACCTGGGGCGCCCAGGTGGACCGGGGAAAGACAGGAGATCGGCTGGATGAAACTTTCCTCAGGGAGATTTACAAAGAGCTGAGGGAGTCCGGCATGCGCGCCGGGATGTTCTCGATTGACGACAAGTGGCAACACCGCTACGGCACGCTCCAACATTCCGCCAGAAGGTTTCCACATTTCATCGAGTTTCTGGATCAGGTGCGGGCTGACGGGCTTCGCATCGGCCTCTGGGCCGCGTTCATGCGGTGCGAGGACCCACAGGACGTTGGGCTTGGAACGGAGAACATGTTGCGTTACCCGGACGGCAAGCCCTACAAGGCCGGAGGAGGCCAATATTATATCCTGGATTTCACCCAGCCCAAGGTGCAGGAGGTGATGAGCCGCCTGGCCCGGAACTTCATGCATCGCTACCATCCGGACCTGGTTAAATTTGACTTTGGCTATGAACTCCCCAGCGTTGACATTGCCGGCCCGGAGGACAAGCGCTGGGCGGGAGAACGGCTGATGTGGAAAGGTCTGGATGTGGTTGTCCGCGCCATGCGGGAAGTGAATCCCGATGTAGTCGTCATGTACTATCAGCTATCGCCCCTCTTTTTCGACTTCATAGATCTGCACAGCCCCGACGACCTGTTTCTCTGCGCCGGAGAATATGACCTCGAGGCAAACCGCCGGTTTTTCTTCAGCAGCCTGTGCGGGACTTTGGGAGTACCCACCTATGGATCCTCGGGCTACGACTGGCAGAGCGCGCCCAACATCTGGTTTGACTCCTCAGTTGTGGGAACCCTCGGTTCGCTCAACGATTTTCAGGGAGACGAGCGCGGCGAGCACGCCACGCCGGAACGCATTGCCCGGTACAACGGCCTGACGCACGTCCTGCGGGACTCGAATACGTTCCAGGTGGTTCCGCTGGATGCACAGTATGGCGCTCCCACCCGTGGCGCCAGAACGCGATCCTGGGCTCGCCTTGAGGAGGGCGAGGTTGTCTTGATCGCTCTCCGCCCGGCTTGCGAAATGGACGGCGCTTTTAATGAATCGACCACGCAGGAAGCAGCGCTAAGGGATAAGGTTCATGCGAATGTGCCGGTCGTTGTGGCCTCGCACACCCGTGACGGCCTGGAGCGGGCAAGCGCGCTCGCGCTGGTGCCATGCGGCGACGGCGAGGTCAATATCCGCCGGGCAGAAGGAAGAGAGGCGGAGGTCACTGAGCACTGGTTCGGCGGCGCTTCCACCAGTACGCGAGTGCCAATCCGTAACGGATTCTGCCGCCTGACCCTGCGAACGCACGGCGAGAACAACCGACCTCTTGAGTGGATTGAATTGAGGATTCGATCGTAATTGTTTCCCTGAATCTGCACCCCGGCCGGCTCACCGCTTGCGGGCTTTCTTCTTCCGCGCGCCTCCGGGCGGGTTCTTCTTCACATAATCCCGGATATAGTCCAGCAGGACCTCGGTAATCGATTTCCCCTGGGCAGCCGTGGCGGCCTTGAAAGCGTTGTGGAGATCCGTCTCCACGTTCAGGTTCATCTTCTTGAAGCCTTCTTTCAGTGGCATCACCCACCTCCGTAGATAAGTGTACCCTGAAATAAGTACTCTCGGCCCATGTTGGCAGCCAGAATACCCGGGAAGGGTGGTTATAAGTCTGCTGACAACATTTAATTTAGGCCAAGATTCAGAAGCTCCTGCCAGTCTCCTGGCCGATTTCTACCTTGCGACCTCGGCAGGGATTCGCTCCAACGCTTTCCCAAACTTGCTGCGCAGGGTGCCGAGCAGAATCTCGGTGGTTTCCTCGTAACTCAAAAGGCCCGTGTTGATCATGATGTCAAAATCCAGGGGATTACGAGGACGCCGCTGGAAGTGGCTAAGCACGAATTTCTCACGCTCTGCGTCGGTTCGGGCGATGAGCGAACGTGCCGCTTCACGTGTAATCCCTTCCATCTTCGCCACTCGCTCGATCCGGAGCTCAAGCGGGGCCACCATCCAGACGCAGAGCCCGAACTGCCTAGGCAACACATATTGTGCGCCCCGCCCTACGATCACCACGTTCCCCTGGTGTCCCAGGGCCAGAAGAATCTGCCTGAGGTGGTAAAGATAGCTTTCTGGCGCAAGGATCTCCTGTCCAAGGATGTCCCGGATGAACTCTTCCAGTCTGCCCCGGGCGTGCTCATCCAGGGTTTCAATGAGCTGCTGACGGATTTTCGCGTGCCGGGCGATTTCATCCACAATCTGGCGGTCAAAGACCTGCCACTTCAGCCGCTCGGCGAGCAGCGCGCCCACCGCCCGCCCGCCGGACCCCAATTCCCTGGAAATCAGCACGTAGGGCCCGAAGTACATGCCCTTGAATCTTCCTCTTCCGGGCCTTTCCTTCTCCTTTTCCTGCGTGCGCCGCAACTGCCAAAGTCGAGCTTGTCGCTCGAGAATCTGTTCCACGCTCAAAGCATGATGGGTGGCATCCATGTTTTGCCTCCTTTTGGAGGCCGGGCGCGCGCCGCCTGCTCTCCGCACTCACAATACCGGGCTTTGATAGATAGAAACACGTCCTTGCGCCCTGCAAAACAGCGTTTGCAACTCCCAAGCCCGGCTCCGTCACCCGAGAGCTTTATAATTATTCCGCTATTACCCTATGCTTTCAGTATAACGAATGTGCTCGAGCAGATAAAGTCACCGTTCCTCCGCGAGCAACGCAGACGCGTGCGGGCACGAACCTGCGGGATCCCGTCATCACTCGCCGCGCCAACCATCAACTTCCTGCGCCATGCGGTCGGCCGTTCCCCGTCCCGGTCGGGGAGTCATCGATGCATACCGCGAGCTTCTTGCGATCGTCATCCGAATCACTGACTCCTACATGCCGCTCACTGGCAGCTATTTCTTGTTCAGCGCCTCAAAGCCCGATATGATGTCGAGCAACTCGGAGGTAATTGCCGCCTGCCTGGCCTGATGAAACTCCGACGTCAGGGCCTTCAGCCGGTCCTCAATGTTCCGATCCGCCACCTGCATGCTGGCCAGCCGGGCGGCGTTCTCGCTGGCCAGCGACTCGGCAAAGGCCCGAAACAGGGATGCGAACAGGTACTCTCGAATGAGGGCGTGAAAGAGAGATTCCGTCTCCATAAAAGTCATGGGAATCACCCTGGACGGCCAGGGCTTCGCCTTCAGGCTATGGATCCAGGTGGCGTCCACCGGCAAAAGAAGTTTGCCGCGCGGCCGATAAAACACCCCGTTAGCCAACCCGCAATAGAACACCACGATCATCTCAATCCCGCGGCGGCGCCATTCCTCGACATGGGGGAATGTTTGATGAACCGTATCCCCGATCCCGCCGGGCGAGCCAGGCACCTCCAGAACCGTTTCAACCGTTCGCCCTGAGTTTTCCAACTGGCTGGCGGCGCGAACGCCGACCGCGATGACACTCTGGTCCGGCCGGCGGCGCCGAAGCTTGGCCAGCGCCCGCAAAGCGTGCTCGACGATGACGTCGTTGAGCTGTCCGCACATCCCTTGGTCGGAGCCGAACACGATCGCGCCCAATTTCGGGCTGGCCACACCGGGGAGCGGCAGAAGCGGTTCGGGCAAGCCGCGCAGCGCGATCTGCAGACCCATCTCGATGGTGCGATTGTACTCGGCGACGCCATGCGCCGCCCGCTCACACTGCCGGATGTTCAGCCCCGCCAGCACTTTCATTGTCTTCACCAGCGATTGCAGTTCCCTAGTGACGTGAATGGTTTTCTTTAAGGCTTCGATGGCTTCCATCCGGCGTCCACCGCCTTTCGCGCCACGCGTGTTAACTCCTCGCGATCCGCATCACTGAGGCCCTCGCCGCGTTCGACTGACTCATAGATGTGCGGCATTTCCAGGGGCAACATTTCCCGGATCCTGGCAGTCGCCTTGACAATGACGTCCGCTGGAAGGTTGTCAAACACGCCGCTCGTCGCAGCCAGCAGAATCGCGATCTGTTCCGCTGCCGGCAAGGGATCGTAGAGCGGCTGCTTGAGGGCCTCGCGAACAGCCCGGCCGCGAGCCAGTGTCTGGCGCGTGTGTTCATCCAGCCGGGTGCCGAAGCGCGAAAAGACTTCCAGTTCTTCGAATTGCGAGTACGAAAGCTTCAGGTCCGCTGCGACGGCTCGATACGCGGGCAATTGAGTCTTGCCGCCTACGCGCGACACCGAGGTCCCGACGTCTACGGCAGGCAGAATGCCCTTCTGGAAAAGCGTGGGGGTGAGATAGATTTGGCCGTCGGTGATCGAGATGAGGTTGGTGGGTATATAGGCGGCCAGGTTCTGCTCCTCGGTTTCGATGATCGGTAGTGCCGTCAGCGAGCCGCCGCCGAGTTCCGGCCGAAGATGCGTCGACCGTTCCAGCAGACGGGAGTGAATATAAAAAATGTCGCCGGGGAAGCTCTCGCGGCCGGGAGGCCGGCGCAGCAGCAGCGACAGTTCGCGGTAGGCGCGGGCGTGCTGGCTGAGGTCGTCGAGAATCACCAGCGCGTCGCGCCCTTGATGCATGAAATACTCGCCCATGGCCATTGCGGTGTATGGGGCAATAAACGCCTGGCCCGGCGGAGCCTCACCCGGAGCGAAAACGACGATGCAGTACGGTGTGGCGTTGCGCTCCCGCAGATCGGCGATCACTTTCGCCACTGCAGAGCTGCGCTGGCCGATCGCGCAGTAGATGCAGATCATATTCTTTCCCTTCTGGTTGATCATGCAATCCACCACGATGCCGGTCTTGCCCGTCTGCCGGTCGCCCAGAATCAGTTCGCGCTGCCCGCGGCCAATCGGTATCAGCGCATCTACCACCTTGATGCCGGTCGCCAGCGGTACGGTCACCGGAGCGCGGTCGATGATGGGCGGAGCCGGCGACTCGATGATTGCCCGCGCCGCAGTTCTTACCGGACCGGCGTTGTCGAGAGGCCGACCCACCGGATCAACGACGCGCCCCAGCAGTTCTTCCCCAACCGGGACGTCGAGCACGCGGAAGGTCCGCCGAGCCTCCACACCCGCAGCCAGCCCCGGCCCCTCATCGAGCAGAATGGCCCCGACCTCCTCGGGTTCGAGATTGAAAGCCATTCCAAGCAGGTCGTTGGGAAACCGGATGAGTTCTTCAGACCGCACTCCCGGCAGACCGCGCACTCGCGCCACGCCATGGCCCACGTAAGTGACTTCGCCATACTCTTCGACTCTTAGTTCGGCCCGCCGTGACCGCGATACCCGATTCAACACATCGATTGTCTCCTGAAAGACCGCACCGAGTTTGCCGCCGTTGCTGTTCATGCCTCCCCCGTCTCCACTTTCCGTTCGGAGCCGCGCTCGAGAGCCTCTGTGAGGTCTTCCTCCAACGCTTCAAGGTAGCTCTCGGAATTCCAGCCGATGCGCCAGCCGTTCCCTCGCAGTTCCAGCCCCAGGCCGATTCCGGGCGCGCGTTCAAAGCGCACCGTCACGGGTGCTCGGAGGCTGTCTTCGAGCGCCTTGCGGATTTCCGCCTGTGTCTCCTCCCGCAGGTCGAACTTCGTGCGAATCAGCAACTCACCATGAGCGAGGTGCCCGCGCGCATCTTCGTCGAGCAACCGGATTTTCTCGAGAAACACCCTGACCGCGCACTCCTGAACGTCAAGGCTGGCAAGATCCGCCACCGTCCGCCGCACGATTTCGAGCACCTCCTTCGAGACGCGGCGCCGAAAGTCCGTCAGGAATGCCGCGCGCTCACGCTCCAGATCCTCGCGCCATTTCGTTTCCAGCGCATGGGTCTCCTCCCGCGCGCGATCCAGCATCTCGGTGCGCTCCTTCCCCGCCTCCACCGCTGCCTGCGCCAGCATGCTCGCCTTTTGCTGGTCGAGCTCCCCAAGTTTTGTCTGATAGAGGGCAAGCTGCTCCTGGGATTCTTTCTCTTTCGCCGCGGCCTCGGCCAGCCGTGCGGCAATCCTGCTCTCACGCGCCTCGATTGCGTCTAGAATCCGCCGGTACAGGAATCGTTTCAACAGCCACACGAGGATAAGAAAATTGACGATCTGCGCGACAACGGTAAACCAATCGATCAGCATGGATGACCTCCCGGCTCGGCCCGCTTTGGCCCATTCAAGCGCCCGGTGTCGCCGGCCCTTTTGCGATCACATGGCTCCAGAAAGGGTTGGCGAAGATCAAGATGATCGAAATCACCAGGCAATAGATCGCGATGGATTCAATCATCGCCAACCCGATAAACAGCGTCCGGCTGATTGCGCCAGCCTCATCGGGCTGTTGCGCGATGGCACTCAGGGCCTGTTGCAGGGCCCTGGCTTCGCCGAGTGCGGGAGCGATTGAGCCGATCGCCATGCAAATGGCGGCGGCGCTGATGGATATCAGACCGATCCAGGTCGTGGCGTCCATGGCTTTATTCTCCTTTTCACACCTTCTGGTCCGGCGCCGCCTCTTGCTGGTGGCGGAGCGCTGCCGCGATGTAGACCATCGCGAGAATGGCGAAAATGTACGCCTGAATGAGGCCAATGAGAAGACCGAGTACCTGCATGACGACTGGAACGAAAAGCGGCGTGATCGCCAGCAGAAGCGCCACGAGAATCGTCCCGCTCATGATATTTCCGAACAGCCGGAAGGCCAGCGCGACGGTTCGCGAAAATTCGCTCATCAAGTGGAACGGCGCCATGAAAAAGTTCGGACTCAGGTAGTGGCGCAGGTATCCCTTTACTCCCGCTCTCCTGATGCCGAATATCGGAACGCTCACCGCGACGCAAATGGCCAGTGCCGCCGTGGTGGAAAGCGAACCGGTGGGTGGATGCCACATGGGCACCGCTTCCAGCACGTTGGACAGGGCGATGAACAGGAATAGCGTGCCCACAAACGGAATGCATCCGTCGGCGGCCTCTCCGCCGCCAATCTCACGGACCTCGTTTCGGATGACGAGCACGATCGCTTCCAGCGTGTTCTGCCACTTGCTCCTGGGTAGATCCCGTCCGATCTTTCGCGTCGCGACTAAGGACGCCACAACGAGCAGAAGCATCACTGCCCAGGTGTAAAGAATGGTGGCATTCAGGTGTACGAAGCCCCACCGAAACAGCACGAGATGGTCGGGTGTGATCTCCACGGCTACTCCACTCCTTTTCCGGCTGCGGCGTGCGGTACCCGGCGCACAAGCACCATGCGCGCCACAATAAAACCTGCCAGGCAGGCGACCGCGTTCTGCCATCGGTGCCCCGTGGCCAGGATCAGCCCGCCAAGCACCAGGGCGGTTCTGCCCCAGAAGCTGCCGAGCGCCAGCAGAGTGGGATGGCGCGATCCGGGCAGAGCACGAATCGTGATCCACAATCCTCCATAGAAGACGACACCCAGGCCAAACCCAGCCAGCAGGGTGACGAGGATGGAAAACAAGTCAGATATCAATGGTTCTCCCTTTCCTGCTTGATTCGTTTCCAGGCATTCATGCATCCGACCGCCAAACCGGCCACCAGCAACATGAGCGTCCAGGAAAAACGGCTCGGCCATTTGTGGTCAATCCATGTTCCGATCGCAATGCCGGCCAGCATCGGCAACACAACCAACCAGCCGATCACCCCCACCAGCGAGACAGCCCGCCAGAGATTGGGAGGGCCTTCCTTCTTCCCGCGGATCATTCGTGCTTCGCGTGAAGCCACGCGCGCGACGAGTTGTTCGGCGGGAGTCGTCCTTTTCTGCTTCGTTGCCGGGTCGTTCTCAGCCATATTTCTCCAATTCCAGCAGTTGCCGGACAAGGTCAGCTTCCAGTTTCGCTTCGAACGCTCGTGCCGTTTGCTCGCTCTCACGCGTCCGGCGGAAGTGTTCCTCCGCGGTCTGCCGCACCGAGCCCAGGTCCCCGCAGCTTGCCGCGTTTCGCGTTGAAACGCAGACCTCGGAGCCGCACTTGACCAGAATGCCGCGATCGATCGCCAGGTACGCTGTCTCCCCGCCGGGCCGCTCGAACATCAGGATGCCCGCCACCAGCGACGTGACAAAGTCGATGTGCCGCGGCAGAATACAAAACCAGCCGTTCTCGGCCTCGGCCTTGACATTGGTCGCTTCTTCCACCAACAGAACCTCAGTGGGCACCCACACCTTCAGCTTCATGGTTTGCGCGCCTCCTCGATCGCTCCGATCATGTACAGCGATTGCTCGGGGTAGTTCGCAAACTCGTCGTTGAGAATGCGCTCGCACCCGTCGAGCGCGTCCTCCAATGAAACCAGCTTGCCCTTGCGCCCCGTGAACTGTTCCGTCACGAAGCACGGCTGGGTGAGGAAGCGTTCCAGGCGGCGGGCACGGTAGACCGTCGAGCGATCCTCGTGCGAAAGTTCCTCGATGCCCAGCATCGCGATGATGTCCTTCAACTCCTCGTAGCTGGCCAGGGTCTTGCGGATCGCCTGGGCGATGCGGTAGTGGCGTTCCCCCGCGATCTGCGGATTCACCATCTTCGAGCCCGATCGCAATGGGTCCATGGCAGGGTAAAGACCTTCGGCAGCCCGTTTCCGGGAGAGCACGATCGAGGCGGAAAGGTGGGAAAATGTGTGGACTGCGGACGGGTCGGCGAAATCGTCGGCTGGCACGTAGACCGCTTGCACGGAAGTAATAGCGCCGCTCGCCGTGTTGCAGATGCGCTCTTCCAGGTTCGCCAGTTCCGTGCCGAGCGTAGGCTGATAGCCCAGCCGGGATGGCAGTTGTCCCATAAGGCCGGAAACCTCCGACCCGGCTTGAATAAAACGGAAGATGTTATCGATGAGCAGCAGAACGTCCTGGTGTGCGTCGTCCCGGAAGTACTCGGCCATGGTCAGAGCGGAGTGGCCCACCCGGAATCGTGTGCCCGGCGGGTCGTTCATCTGCCCAAAAACGAGAACCGTCTTGTTGAGGACGCCGGCCGTCTGGATCTCGCGGTACAGTTCCTCTCCTTCGCGGCACCGTTCCCCGATTCCGCAAAAC
Source organism: Acidobacteriota bacterium (assembly GCA_021827245.1). The sequence continues at coordinate 31,796 of JAKAWN010000014.1, forward strand.
ACGCTGACTCCGCGATGATGGCCGATCACATTGTGGATTAACTCCATGATCAGGACGGTTTTGCCGACGCCGGCGCCGCCGAACAGTCCGCTCTTCCCGCCCCTTTCCAAAGGAGCCAGCACGTCAATCGCCTTGATGCCGGTGGTGAAGATCTCCGCCGTCGTAGCCCTTTGCGTCAGGGGAACGGCGGGCGCGTGGATGGACCGCCACTGGCCGCCGGTGACCGGTCCATTGCGATCGATCGTCTCGCCGAAGACGTTGAAAAGCCGTCCCAGGACGCATTCCCCGACCGGAACTGAGAGGCTGCGCCCGGTGTCGATAGCACGATCGCCACGGGCCAAGCCTTGCGTCGAGGTCAGGGCAATCCCGCGTACCGTGTCGGAATTGATGTGAGTGACTACTTCGATGACGGCTTTGTGCCCGTCACCAGCTTCCAGCAAATTGAAAAGAGGTGGTATCTGAGACGGGAAACACGCGTCCACCACACTCCCGCGGATCGCAGTCAGCTTGCCTTCATTGACAGCAGACGCCATACGCCCTCCCGCGTCCGCTCTCTCAACCTGTTACCTGCTGCGTTGAATGGAGGCGCATTTCCATCTTCTCCATCGCCTCCCGCTTGGCGGAACAGGTCCTCCTCAACCACCCGGGTTATGGCAGGGGACGGCCTCAACGTCTCGCCGGCGGAACACGAACGTATCTCTCCAAGTTTGCCGCTCAATTCGCGAAGGTGATTGGAGGACCGCCTCGATGCCATTCATCGCCCCCTCGAAGAACCCTTCCGGGGGGCGCTGCTGCAAAGCTGCACGCCGGCACCTCTTCTTGATTAGTTCTGCATCTTGCTGATGGAAGTATTCGGGCTTGCCAAGGAAATAACACGCTAGCTGGCGCATATAACCTCACCGGCCTTACGCGCTCCCATTCCCGGTCACGCAGGGTCAACGGGGGAGTCTTGCAGCTAGCCATGTCCAGCGCCTCACCGGCACTCGCCTCTCAGCCGCAGCCACCGTGACCAGGATCTGGACACCTCTCTACACCCATAATACCACCAATAAGTTTCGGAGACTCTGCTCCTCTACTGGATGACTGACACCGCGGGGCCTTTCCTTGGCAGGATTGATCGACCCGGTAGCCCAGAGTTGTGGGCGTCCAGCGCATTACTCTGATGCGGTTCGGGGCTGGCGCCGGTTTGTGGGGTCTGGGATTCTCCGAAAGGGCTGGTTTCAGACAGCGGGAAGGTGTCGCTTCGCGAGATCGACACTCAAAGGCAAGCGCCTGCGCTAGCCGGTGCAGGTCCATCGGTTCTGGCCTGCAAAATCCCCACGGCGCAGAACCCGAGCCATCGCTGCCGCCCTTCATGGCGTTTCAGGAAACGGCAAACCCTGAAAATCAGGCTCAGTGCCAGCCCCGGGACGCGACGGCCGCGTTACGTCCCCTGAGAGCGGCGAGGTCGGAGTCGATAATCTTCTCAAACTGCGCCTCCGGCACTGAACCCTCCAGAAATCTGCCGTTGATGAAGAACGTGGGCGTTCCCGTTACGCCGGCCCTTGTGCCAGCCTCGACGTCCTGCTGGATCGCGGCTTTATACTTGCCGGATTTCAGGCAGGCGGCAAACGAACTTTGATCCATGCCCAGGCGGGCGGCGGTCTCGATCAGATCGGATTCAGTCAGCTTCGACTGATCGGCGTACATCGCGTCATGCATCGGCCAGAATTTGCCCTGCTCTTCGGCGCAGCGGGAGGCTTCTGCGGCCTCCTCAGCGTGGGCGTGAATGGTTGAAAGCGGAAAGTCGCGGAAGGCCAGCTTCACCTTGCCCTTGTATTTCTTCAGGAGGTTGGTGAGCGTGGGCTCGACCCGGCCACAGAACGGGCACTGAAAATCCGCAAATTCGACGATCGTAACCGGCGCATCGGGATTTCCCTCGATGCGCGCAGGATCGTTGGCGCCAAGCCTCACGGTAGGCGGCTGCAACAGAATCGAAACATTGGCCTTGGCGCGCAAGGAATCTGCGTACTTCTCGCGGGCCTGCTGGATTTCTAAAGCCTTCACAACCTTCGCGAGCTGCGGCTCTACTTTCTCGAAAGGCTCGTTGACCTGATTTTTGACCGCGAAGTAGTAGCCCTTGACCTCGGCCTCAGAGGGATCAGGGACCTTGGAATCAACCTCTTTCTGATAGAGCTGCTCAACGGTCATTCCTTGCTTTTTCGCTTCGTTCTCGACCAGCTTCTTGCGAATCAGGGCATCCAGCGCCTTGCTTTCAATCTTGTATTCTTCCTGGTGGATTTGGAGCATTTGCGCTGCGGTCGCGCCCTCGAGGTCGTGCTCATAGATGGGTTCGCCCGCGACCGTCGCGATGGGCGGATCACCGGCTTCGGCCTTCCGGCCCTCGGCAGGCGCGGGACAAGTTGCCGGTTCGAGCGCGGGGCGCTTTGCCTGCGCAACATTATTGCCCGCCCTGCTTTGGGCAAATCCCCAGGACGCGCACACAAGCGCCAAACCGACATAGAAAGCATTCCTCAGATGTCGCAATCTCATGATGCGAGTTTATCTCCATTTGGCCGTTCGAACCAGCCGAACTTTCTGGGCTGGGAACGCGATATTCTGCGAAAGAATCAGCCCCCGGCGGGTAGAGGCCGGGGACTGACTCTGGTTCCTGAAGGTTCGGGCGGGCCGGTCACTGGAGCGTGATCGAGCCGCTGTTGTTAAAGACTTTCGTCTGAGTTACGGTGAGGGTGCCGGGACCTTCGCAGGCTGCCACGATCGATTTGCCGGTCGTGTTGACCCCGATCAGGCTCCACGCAGCATTGATATTGTAGTTTCCGCCCGGGGCATTCACGACAAAGTTGTAGGAATGCGCCGAGAGGGTGCTGAGAATCAGGTCAAAGTTGCACGCGGTCGGGATTCCCTGGCAGAGATTGTTTACGCAGGAATACGATTCGGTTGATGTATTGAGGCCGGCGCAGTCCGAGTCCACCGTGCAGGCCTGTGTGGTTGGCGTCACCGCGCACGAGGAAATCTGGCTGAACAGCCCGCTGCTGATCTGCTGGAAACGCTGGTCGTAAACCACGCATCCATTCGAGTTGCCGCCGAGAACCTGCGCGTTCGTCGCAGCCGTGCCGTCGGAGTTGGTGACCGAGACGCAGACCTGGACCCCTATATCCGCGCTCGAAGTGCTGACAGTTGTGTCGATCTTGGTATCCGTAAAGAGGCCCGTCACCAGGGAAGGCGTGACCAGGAGCGCCAGCCCGTTGGCGTTGGAAACCTTGATGGGTGCGTTGAGCATTGAAATGCAGCCGGGTTGGCCCGTTCCGCCGCAGTTCGGGTTGAGCGCGCCGGTCGAATCGTTGAGCGTGCAACTATAGTTGAGAACCCCTGCGCTGAAGTTGCCGCTGCTTTGCGCAAAAGCTGCTCCAGCTACTAGCCACAGGGTACACAAACATCCCAAAAGAGTTACTGCGAGCTTCTTCATTTTCGTTCCTCCTTCTTCGATCCGGTGGATTTTTGGGACAGAAATGTGCCGCGCCTTGAGGATGCGGCACGAAAAATAGTGCTGACAGTACGGATCAGTTGTGAAGGATATTCCCCGGAAAGCTTTCCCAAACCTGTTGAGGAAACCAGGCTCGAAGCGGGTTTGCTTGGGCAGCAAGCGGATGAACTTCGGCAAGGTTATTATTAGCCGTGGCCCGGGCAGCGGTGAGCGTGACCTTGCGGGACGGGGAGTTCGACAATGCCACCGGACGAACAACTCTGCACCCCGGAAAGCAGCCCCTCCCCGTAGAATTGGCTGCTAATCAGAAACGCACTTGCAAATTTTGTAACGGCCAGGGGTTCTTGTCAAGTAGTTTCCTCAACCTTGCCCCGCCAGCATGTACATCGCGGGTGGGACATCAGACATTGATTTTTAATGTCTGATGCGTTCAGCGAAGCTGAGCCGTGTTAGGATGGCGTGGCGCCAAAGCCGCCTCGGCAATACGACAAGAATCGCGTTCGCTATCTCACCGCCAGCACCTGCCGCCTCGCGCGGCGCGTCTCGCAGACATCCAACAACGATGTCTGCTCCACCCGTGGGGTATGGCGCCATTCTACATCACTCAAATGCCGCATACATTCCAAACTGCGGAACGTATGTGCCACCCGCGATTTTTCCCTTGACTCCGCCGCCCCCTTCATAGATGCGCCAGCCGCCGTCGGCTGTGATCTGAGAAAAACCAAGGCACAAAAACGGTGATGGCTACCCGCTCCCGCTTTGCGGAATGAACATATTGGCAGTCATGCCGGCCCTACGTTTCGGGTGCCGGGGTGGAGGCTTATGGCCATCGAGGAGCTTTGCAACGAGTGCGTCAATTTGCCGCAACTCTGCCGCTACGATCTTTCGGGCTGCCTGGCGTGCCTGTGCGGCGTTCCCGCCGATTTTCGGTCTCCACTTCACCATCTTTTCGCGGGCGATGCGGGCAACCTTGACGATTTCCATGTGAAGCTGGCCCTTAGGATCAAAGAGTGGAATGGGGCAAGCCTCAAACGGTCTCCGTGTTATATCCCTTTCCCCTTGCAGGCCCTGTGTCTGGAAGGGTTTTATAGCTTCATTCACTACCGAACTATTGAGAATACCGGTAAGGTAGAGCGCATGGTCCTCTGAGTCAGCATAATATCGATAGGAGGCAAAATCAGCCACGAAGCCTTGAATCGGGAGTTTACCTATCTTTTTACCTTCATCTCGCCCAATATAAGCTGCGGAAATGTTTGTCCCGGAACGGTTGTACAGAACAACAAACCTTTCGGTTGCATTCTGGTTGGTTAGCTTCTGGTCATAATTCAGGTATTCGTATACGCTGGGCTGACCGTCCTTCTTTCGGCTCTCCCATATGTTCTCTGCCTTTCTGACCCACTCCGATGCGTAAGGGGCTCCTTCTGCGAGAATCTCCTGATCATCCAGCACCACGGTTTTTGAGTCTCGCGCCAGAATAGGCAGAACAATTAGGCGAAGTCCTCGAACCGCAAAAGGCAGCAGGTCCTCGGCCAACGCGGTGCCGAAGAGAAATTTAGTCTCCACTTTGCCCTTGAGTTTGACCTTCCAGGGATTCTTGGCGGAAGTCACGATCGAATTAGGAGTTCGAAGGAATGGAGTTTTGAAATTGACTGGCTGTTCCGGCGGTGGCTCAACAAACCAAAGGCAGCGCGGGACCAACGTCGCCCCCTGCAGCACGGATGAAAAGTATGGAGATTTCTCCTCCGGCACTTGCAAAAACGACCACTTGCCCGCCTCTGACTTGAGAACGTTCTGAGCCTGAGACCATTGAACATTGCGCTGTTCCGGCCTCAGTTCTCCGGTCCAGTTTGTCAGCGGAATTTCCTTCTCCGAGGTTTCGGAGCCACGGAAAAGAACGCAAGTGGGAACCTTGAAGAGACCGCGCACGCCGCCGAAATCGTGGATTTCTGTAAAGCCCGTCTTCTGGAAAGCTAGATGTTGCTTCGCGGGTAGAATCACGGCCTTGGGCATGACAAACGCCATTATGCCGTCGTCCTTCAAAAATTCTTTCTCCGAGTGTGCAAAGAAAACTGTTGAAGTATCAAGCTGCGTAAACAGGTTCCGGTCTGTCTTCTCCAATAGCTTGTAGCCGAACGCCAACTCTTTGAGCCGGGTCTTATAAACCGGATCTTGAATATCACGGAGTGAAAGCCATGGAGGGTTCGCAACAATAACGTCAACCTTCTGTCGCCGGAGATAAGCCGGGCGGTATGCGTTCTTAAGTATAAAGCCCCACACTGTATCCCGCTTCCGCCCCATAATCTTAACCAAGAGGGCAAAATTATGCCGCCAGTGGAAAATCTCGTCTGCTGTGTACCCATCGAGAAGCTTTGCAAAACCTTCCAGGGCACGTTTCTCTGCGGCCTTGGACGCAGCGCCGCGTCGGGCGAAGAGAGTCATTTGATCCACTAATTTATCCAGGTCCCTTCCTCTTTCGATGCTATCGAGTGGGATCGAGAAAGTGCCTTCCTCACCGGCACCCACAGCCAAACGCCTCTTCTTTGCGTCTTCGCCCGTCATCAGGGTATCCGCTAAGTAAATATGGAGGTAAACGTCATCGGGGTATTCCCGAAGCTCACCAGCGAGTGCGAGAAGGATGTTCGCCTTCGCCATAAGGACTGCCACAGGGTGGACATCGATGCCCGTTATCGAATTGAGCGCTTCCCTTACGAGTTCCGTGCCCGTTTTCCCCATGGAACGCAGACGGCGGATTGCGCAGAAAAGGAACGTTCCCGAACCGCACGCCGTGTCCAAGAGGGTGCCTCGCTTGTAGTTAATTCTTTCCAGCATCAATTCCGCGAGCCAATCAGGCGTGTAGAACTCTCCCAGGAGCTGGCGGTCTTCCGGATCAACGAGCTCCTGATAAAGCATCTTGAGCAAGTCTTCATCGATTTGCGACCAGTCAAACCCCTCAAGACGGCGGAACAAGTTTGCGAAAAGGTCATAAAAAGCCGTCTCAGCGAGGGTTTCAAGCCCCCAGGAAAAGAAATCAGGTTCTGCTAAGTTTTGAATGCTTCGCTCGCGGAAAAAGTCACCATTGAGAAGACCGCGATAAAGCACCTTGTCTCGACGAGCCTGGTGGAAGATCGCCGTCGTCACGATGGCTCGCGAAAGGAGCGTGAGGTAGGTGTGCTTGATAAACAGGTCCTCGTCTTCGGGCGAACTTCCGTATACTTTGGCGAGGA
>JAKAWN010000344.1 GCA_021827245.1 Acidobacteriota bacterium
GAAAGAAGCAGGATCACGACGGGGAGTTCAAAGACGACACCGACACCGAGGATGATGGTCAGGGCGAGGCCCCAGTACTCATGAATCGTAATCATGGGCTGGAACCGGTGCCCGAATTCCAGAAGGAACCTGAGAGCCGCCGGGAAAGCAAACTCATACGCAAAAAAGCCGCCAGTGAAAAACAGGCTGGTCGTCAATCCCACAAAAGGCCAGATGTAACGCTTTTCGTGGCGGTAAAGACCGGGAGAGATAAACAACCACAACTGCAGCAGGATGTAAGGCGATGCCAGAAAAATCCCGCCTACAATCGACAGCTTGATGTAAAGATTGAAGGGGTCGACAGGGTTGGTATAAACCAACCTGTCCGCCATGTGAAGGCTCTTGAGTGTGTTCGTGAGCGGCCTGGCCAGAAAGCCGTAAATATTGTCAGAAAAATAAAAACAGATTATAAAGCCGACGAAAACCGAGATCGCGCTGCGAACAAGCCGCCGTCGAAGCTCCTCGAGGTGTTCGAGGAACGACATCTGCTTGCCGTTAAGTTCTTCATCCTCGGGACCGGGGCTCGGGTTCGTGCTCGGTGGGTTCTGAATAGTCGTAGCCATACTCAGGAGTGGGCTCCAGAACGCTTTCGGACTGATCGCTCAGTTCGTGCGTTTCTTCCTCCGGGTGCTCGTAACTCTCCTCTTCAGTTTCTGTATAGGTATAGGGGTGAGTCTCCTCTTGAGGGTAGCTGACCTCATCGTCGTTGCGATCCAGATTCCGGATTTCCTCTTCCAGGGAGCTCTTCAGTTCATTTGAAGCACGGCGAAGCTCTCCCATCCCCTTACCGAGTATGCGCGCGATCTCCGGCAGCTTCTTCGGCCCGAATAGTAGAAATGCAATGAATAGGATGAATCCAATTTCAGTAAAGCCACCGCTGAACAAGACATACCTCTCCATTGCATAATAGGGGACACTACCCCGCTTGTCAAGCAACTGTCTCGTTTCAACAATGGGTGCCGCCGTTCGCGAAAGAGTGTCACCCTTCTATTAACGACTTCGTCACCTTGACACCAGGATTCCTGCTCGCTATAGTAACGCTCGATTGCCCAAATCCTCACCTGTACGTCATATTCGTCTGACGCGTTCTGAGAACCGACTCGGCGGACGAACGACCATGCTGAAAAGGGCGCTGAAAACCGTGGCCGCGTTGATGGCATTTCCCACAGCGATCGCGCTTGCCGCCCAGAGTCACCAGCCAGCAGCGCCAAGTCCCTCGAACTCGATTCCCCTCGTTCGCACGATTTCAGTTCACCATTCCCCGCACGGGGCGGTCATCATCGACGTAGGAGTGACGCGGCCAGTTGCCTATCGAACATTTGAACTTTCCGGCCCCGAACGGCTGGTGGTGGATCTCGAGGGCGCCCGCAAGGCGATTTTCAACCGTGTCTACCCTGTTCAATCCCGGCTAATCGAAAGGGTTCGAGTCGGTCAGTGGCGGTCTGAACCGCCCATCGTTCGCGTCGTGGCCGATCTCAAAGGGACTCCGGCCTTCAGCGTCAAACACCGGGCTTCCGGCATTCAGATCAAACTTGAGCCAAGCAGATCAGACGAAAAGCCTGTCTACGGCTTCAGCATGAGCCGAACCGGACCGGCCAGAAACAACGGAGTTGATTACGCGAAGGGAATTCCGCGCAAGCTGGTTCAAAGCTCTCCTTTTGCAGTTCATCGATTCAAGGACTTGTCAGCGAGCCTGACAGCGCCAGAACTTCCTGCCCAAGACAAGCTCGTTCCAGTCGCCGAACCGGACCATTCGAATCCTAGCCGCGAGACAATGTCAACTCCTGCACTGGTTTCCGGAATTTCGATCAGGCCGGACAGCATGGGGGAGACGCTCGTCGATATTGCGAGCAGCCGTTCGGTTCCTTACCGCGTTTTCCAGCTAACGGACCCGTACCGTCTGGTGGTCGACCTGAAAGATGCACACAACGCCAGCCGCCGGGCTGTCTACCCTGTTGATTCCTCTCTGCTGAAAAGGGTCCGGGTAGCCCAATGGCGCCCGGGAGATCCACCGGTGGTCCGCGTAGTGGCCGACCTGCAGGGATATCCGATTTTCGATGTGCATGCGGCGAAACCGGGTATCCGCATCGAACTAAGGCCGCGCGGAAGACTCGGCCCCCTGATTCGCAACCCGTTTGAGTTCGCAATTCCGGAACGCAGCACGCAGTTGGAAAACCCGGAGACGCAAGCAAACCAAGCCATGACAGCAGCGGTAAACTCGCCTGCAGCCTTGCCTGACAGTACGGTTGCCGGGCTGAGGGTCATTGGCTTCGTCGAACAAAAGGATTCAGCCATTCAGGCAGTTATCTCTGACCGCTCAGGTATTTATTTTGTTCCCAACGGAGGCACGTTCGAAAATACGTTCCGCGTAATCGCAATCGCGCCCAATGCAGTTGAAATCCAAGACATCGAGACTCTTGATTCAAGCTGGCTTGCCTATACGCCCTGACGGTGCACTGACACAACTCACCCGATGTCTTAATTGCCCAAGCGACTGAAACCCTGCTCCTTTAGTGAAAATAGTCGGGCTCGTTTCCACGCTTCCATTTAATATTGCACCCAACGCTCGGTTTTTGGTCTCCAAATACCGGCCTGCCATCAAGGACGGCATCCAGAGCAGCCCGCAAATCGTTTCCGGTAACAGGCCGGCGGTTGCTGGGGCGGCTGTCATCCATCTGGCCTCGATAAACGAGCCGGCGATCACGATCGAAAAGGTAGAAGTCCGGTGTGCAAGCTGCGCCGTAGGCCTTGGCAACCTGCTGGCTCTCATCATAGAGATAAGGGAACGTAAAGCCCATTGTTCGGCTCAACTTTGCCATTTTCTCCGGGGCATCATCAGGGTAACTTTCCACATCGTTAGCGCTTATCCCAACAATTCCAACTCCACGTCGTTGATACTCCCGGGCAAGCCCGACGAAATGCGGCAGCACGTGTTTCACAAAAGGACAATGATTGCAGAGGAAAACCACAAGCAGTGCAGGAGAGCCCTTGAAATCGTCAATCGATGTGATTTTGCCCTCGGCGTCTGCCAGGCGGAATGCTGGAGCTTCCGTGCCCAACGGAACCATCGTTGAAGGTGTATCAACCATCCGATCCTCCTCGAGTGAACGTTAAAGTCAACCGTTTATTCTAGTTCCGTTCAGGCTCAATTCCAACGAAGCAACGCTCGGCGAAACGGCTTGGAGCTACGTCTACACTGCCGTTTCAAGGGATGCTCGCAAGACACGCTTGGTCGTTCAAGTTTACGGCCACAATGCCGAAAGTCAATTAATTGGAAGTCCTTTCTGATGTATGAACTGCCAGTTACGTCCACCGGCAGGCGCGAGGTCCGGAGTCACGAGAGGAAAACCATCTGATCGTACGCTTGTAACGAGGTTCAACGCCATGGCAGAACGTACACAGCATTCAAGACGGCCCAGCAGCGGCGGGAACGTAAACCGCTCTCCGGGTCCGTCCCAGCAGTCGTCACACAAGGCCCATGGTGAGCTCCAGGTGGTGTCGAAAGTTTGTCCAACAGCCCGGTCCATGGGAAACGCTTCGGAGACGCAATCAGGAGTCGTATTCCATCTGAGTGGCCCACAGCACACCCAAGTGTTACAGGCCATCTTTTCCCAAGACCGGATCGGCGTGGCGATTGTGAGTGCGGAGGGGAAGATTCAACATGTCAATCGTGCGCTTGCCGACCTGCTGCAGTGCGATCAGGAAGAACTGACTGGGCGACCATTAGAAAGTCTTATCCGAAGTGCGGGACCGGGACAGGATATTCGCGGGCGGATTGAGAGATTTTCCGGGGAGCGCCATGCTTCACCCACCGTAAACTACTTGGCAAGCAAATCGGGTGAAACGATTCCATGCCTCATCGATTCCTATGCTATCCATGACGAGGACCGTAAAATCACTCATTTCCTGGTTTTTGTTGCGGACGCCCGATCAAGAAGAGATGCGGAAGAGCGCAACCATTTTGAAGGGAGACTCCATCAGGCACAGGCCCTTCAGATTTTAGGCGTGCTTGCGGGCGGTGTTGCTCACGATTTCAATAACGCTCTAGAGGTCATCATCGGCTTCGCTTCGCTGGCGCGAGTCCGACTGTCAGCCTCCGACCCGCTCCACGAGCCTCTCAAGATCATCGAAGAGTCCGCGAAGGGGGCCGCAGACCTGGCCCGGCAACTCCTCGACATCTCCAAGGACAAACCGGATGAAGTACGGGACATCGAGGCGGGCGATCTCGTCAACTCCGTCGTTGCCATTATTAGCCGTACCTTCGACCGAAAGATCCGGGTCAAGCATCGAGTCGACACGCAACTGCCATATATCAAAGGGATTCGCAACCGTCTTCAGCAGGCAATTCTGAATCTCTGTATTAACGCCCGCGACGCCATGCGGGAAGGTGGCTCCCTCAGCATCGAGGCAACTTCTCAAGTACTTAGTCCGGACGACCCGCGGATCCTACCTTCCTCAGGTCCAGGCAATTATGTCCGGATCTCGGTACGCGACAGCGGGATCGGGATGAGTGCTGAAGTCATGAAACAGATATTTGTTCCTCTGTTTACTACAAAGAGAACCGGCCAGGGCTTCGGGTTGGGATTGGCAATGGCCGATCGAATCGTTAAGGAGGCCGGAGGCTTCATCTCGGCGGTAAGCAAGCAGGGGCAAGGTAGCGAGTTTTTTCTGTATCTGCCGGCTGTTCTCAACAGCGCACCGCCCACTGTCATGGCCCGTTCTAGCAGGCTGATATCCGGCCGGGGCAGAATCCTTGTTGTAGACGACGAGCCCCGCGTTCTTGAATTCCTCGAAAAGGGCTTAACCAGGCTTGGCTACCAAGTGGTGCCGGCAGAGAGCGGAAACAAGGCCTGCGAGATACATTCCAGAGAGTGCAACGAAATCAGTTGTGTTTTGCTCGATCTGATCATGCCAGGCATGAGTGGACTGGATACATACGGGCGACTGCGGGACATTAATCCTGGCGTGAGAGTTATCCTTTCCTCCGGATACAGTTCCGGACGGGTGAGGCGCGAGGCCGTGGAGGCAGGCAGTGCGGAATTTCTGGGAAAGCCTTACACCCTCGAAGAACTGTCCCAGGCACTGCAGAAAATACAGCAGAATTGAGGGCCAGCACAGCCATCTTGCCGGTGACGCTGTCGGCGGTGAGGCAGCCAGGAGGATCCGCTCTGCGATCCGCCTCTATGACTCGATGGGACGACACGGCGGAGGACAGTTTGTCGTCGTTTCGCCAGCGTGCGACCGTGCCGGTGCTTTGAGCCAGGCCAACAGGCTCCGGTCCAGATTCTCCCATGAAAGCATTAACAGGTTGCTGAAAAACGTGTAGCGGCGGCTTTATGCCGCCATACGCCGATTGAAAAGGCTGAAGTTATGGCGACCTAAAGTCGCCGCTACGGCTCAGGAACCAGGTTTTTCAGCAACCTGTTAAGACTTTCGAGGGCGACTTCCCTGTCACGATCAGCCTCGGAATCGCTGTTGGAGGCGCGGCTCGTCAAGCTCACGAGCTTATTTCAGCCGCGGACGCTGCACTGGCCGAAGCGAAGGCGGCAGGACGTGACCGGGCGGAACTGGCGAAGAAATAGCCCAACATCAGGGAGATTTCAACCAACCTTTTCGTGCTGACCAGGAGGGTCCGCAATGCGTGCGCGGGCATTTATGCCCTTAATAAGCCGATTTGATTGGTTCCATCCACTCATTTTCCTATAATGTTAGTTAATGCCAACGGCTCCTCTTAGGACGTCTCTGCAGGACCTCTGCTCCCAGGAATTCGACCGTATCCGCGCCGCCTTTGAGACTTCTGGGGATGGAAGGTCCGCCGCACTCGCGCGCGCCCGGGTGGTCGATCGGGTTATCCAGGAACTCTACAGCGCCCATATTGCCCCGCGGGCGGAAAGTGAGAACGACCTGTGCGTTGTTGCGCTGGGAGGCTATGGACGGCAGGAACTCTTCCCCCATTCAGATGTCGACCTGCTGTTCCTGTCCGGCAGGAACTCGATGCTGGCGGGCTATCGCGAGCCCATTGGCCAATTCGTACGCTCCCTCTGGGATCTGCACCTGCGGGCATCCCAGACATGCAGGTCCCTGGAAGATTGCAGCATTCTCCACCGGGACAATCTGGAATTCAATGTCGGGCTGGTTGATCTGCGTTACGTTGCGGGCTCGGCCAGCCTGTTTTCCGAACTTCGAGAGGCTCGCATCCCACGCCTGCTAGGCAAGGAAGGAAAAACTCTGCTGAGCGATCTGATTGAGATGACTCGCCAGCGTCACCACAAGCACTGGGACACGATTTTCCACCTTGAGCCGAACATCAAAGAAGTCCCAGGAGGCTTCCGGGATTTTCATGTTGCCCGCTGGCTCAGCATCATTTCCCAGCTTGAGTCCAACGGAAGCTGGCAGACTCCGGATGGCCTTTTCCCTCCGCGGTTCAGGGATGCCGCCGATCAATCATTCCAATTCCTTGCCGCGGTCCGCTGCTTTCTGCACTATCACCAGGAACGCGATGATAATCGCCTGAGTTATGAATTGCAGGAAAAGGCTGCCGATCGAGGGATTGGGGTCCGCATCGGGCAGGAAGTTCCCGCGGCTGACTGGATGCGGGTGTATTTTCGCCATGCGCGCACTGTCAAGCGGCTGGCCGGTGAGATCATGGAAGAAGTCCACCCGGGGCGGTTGGCGCTTTATGACCTGTACCGGGACTGGAGATCCCGCGTCTCAAACCTCGACTTCTCCGCCGTGCGGGGTAAGATCTTCCTCAAGTTGCCCGCCGCCGCGCGCGACGTCGGGTATCTGATGCGGTTGTTTGAATTCATCGCGCGGCATGGGCTGGAACTGAGCACCGACGCGGAGCGGTGGGTGGAGCATGCGCTGTCCGATGGGCTTGGCAGGGCTGAGAATTGCCCGGATTTCTGGCAGCATTTTTCCCGAATTCTTTCGTTGCCGCACAGCATTGAAGCGCTCAGGACGATGCACAGACTAGGCTGGCTTGAGGAATTCTTCCCTGAACTTCGGGCCATCGAAGCTCTGGTCATCCGGGACTTTTATCATCGCTACACCGTCGACGAGCACTCCCTTTTGACCATCCAGAACCTTTTCGCCCTGCGCAGCGCCGAAGGTGAGTGGGATCGGAAGTTTGCGGAAATCCTTTCAGAACTCGAGGAACCGCACCTTCTGGCTTTCTCGCTTCTTTTTCACGATGTCGGCAAAGGGATGGCAGTCGCGAATCATATCGAGGGTAGCTTGCAGGCTGTCGAACAGGTCTTTAGCCGCGTCCGCGTTCCGCAAGAGGATCGTCAAACGATCCGCTTCCTCATTCGCAACCACCTCGA
>JAKAWN010000015.1:0-7684 GCA_021827245.1 Acidobacteriota bacterium
GTGCGGGCGTTGATTGTGCAGGTGAGTTCGCGCATGATGGCGTGAACAGGGAGGGGTTGGTTCAACAGTTTCGACTTCGGACGTTGCTGTTCCTACTGAACGAATGAGAGGTGTGATTCCTCAAGAAACGGAGAATTAGAATGGCACATCAACTTCGAGTTGCGTGTATTGTTGCTATTTCCCTCCTTACGTCAGTTGCACTGGCTCAGGGCCAGAGCGTGAGTTTTTCAGGGCTAGGATTCGCGGGCAGTCTTGGCCCCGGCTCCTATCAGTTGCTGGGGACAGTCCCTGCGCTCGTGGGACAATCGGGTAGAACCGCGCCGAAGTCCAGTATGAATCGGCAGAGAGCCGATTCCTTTGGCTACCATCGATACCCGAGCTATGGTTATTACGCTTCTGATCTGGAGTTTGGTTTGCCCAGCTATTTTGCCGCCTATTTCGGTGGTGGCTATGCCAATGCTTACGGGCAAAATGGCGGCCAACAACAAGGTAATGGAAGTCAGGCGCAAAGTCAGGGCGGAAATCAGAATCAGGGAATGAGCGGAAACCAGAATCAGAGCAAGAAAGGCGAGGGAAAGGCAGAGGCGCCGCCAGAAAAACCTCAGTATCTAACTTACACTCCCAAAAAGAAAACACTTCAAGAGGAAGCGAAATCTGGCAAGGCGCTTGAGGTTGACTTCAAGTCAGTTCCGGCCGGCGCGGTGGTCACTGTTGACGGGTATTTTCTTGGTAAGACTCCGATGACCGAGCGGATTCCTCTCGGCAAGCATCTCGTTTCAATTACGAAATGGGGCTATCAGTCGTGGGAGCACGAATTGGACGTCAGCAAAGGGAAATCGCTGAGCGTAAACCCCACGTTACACAAAGACTGGTAGCATCGAATGCCTTATGACGTGTCGGGTTATGTCTCGCGATAAGCTGGGAGGTCGCAGCTAATACATTCGACTCGCGGCAGGAGTTTTCCTCATCAAGCAGGAGAAAATGCTTTCGCTCCATTAGCCAAACCTAGCTTGGATCTTGCCTTTGCATCAAGTAACATGGCCAGACGGTTTGCGGAGGATTTCTTCTCTGCCGGCTTGGGGCTTGCCGGTGCCTCTTGCCGTCACAGAATCGGCTGCGGGATTGGCACCAAAAGACGGCGCAGCTTCCGGATATGGCGCATTCTCAGCATGGCCACCGGGAAACCAGCCGGAAGTGCCCGCTCCTTAAGACAAAACCAAGAGGTCAGGCGTTTTGCGCAGGACTGAAGCTCGGGCAGGTTTGAGGATTTTCTCTCTAACCTATTGAAAACGGATATCTTGACTCAAGGACGAGTGTGAATCAGTGACGATCCGGAAGATTCGAAGAGCGCGCCATGCCTTGCAACCTGCAATCTGGTCATGGGGATAGCGATAACAAACGTCCTACCTCCCCAAGGTGATCGAACCTTGCTGACGGTCATCCAATGTACGGGGAGCTACCCTGCAAATTTTCCCGCCGTACGGGTATTCCTTTCTTACTCTTTGGGCCGCGCGTTTTCTGATAAAACTCGTATGTAATTGATATTTCGTCACTTCATTCGGATTCACAGCATGGAACCCAACGTGCGAAATCGTCATATGGGGAAATCTGTGAGTGCAAATTCAAAAGTGCAAAGATCTGTTGCACGATCAGACAGTCTCCCGGAGGAGGGTCCATGGCTCCAGTCAAAGAGAGATGGAGTGTAGAGTACAGGCCTACGTTGGACGACGTCGAAATACATTTGCCCGAAGAGTGGGACAATGACCCGCCCAGCGATGCGCCGGTGTATCACAAGCGGAGAACCGCAGCGCTATGGACTGCACTGGCATCACTGGCTGTGGTGCTGGCAGTCGTAGCAGCTTACGGCTATGCAGTATTGAGCAACCAGAATTCTCAACTTGCGTGGCTGCCCGGGCTGGCGAAGTCGATTTCGGCAGTTCGTGCGCGCACGAGCGGCCTAGAAGCCGCGTTAAAAGAGTGGGGTCGCAAGCAGGATGATCTGGCTGCTCGCGTTCAAAATCTGGACGCCGGATGGCAATCTCGATTAGATAAGGTTCGCATGCAGGCAGCGGGGCTGGTTGGCAATGCGTACCAGAAAGAGCGAGAGGAATTGAATGCGAGGACTGCCGCTCTCAATGCGCAGATTGCGGCGATGGCGACTCGTCAGCAGGCGGAGCACACCCGTCTGAAGCAGCTCGAGCAACGACTGGCCATGACACGACAGGAATTCGCTTCACTTCGAGAGAATTACACCCGCGGACTTGCTGCCGTCCAGGAACAACAGATCTCTAATCAACGAGCGATTTCTTCATTGAATAACGCGCTTTCAACCGACCAGATTAATTTTGAAGCCGAGAAAAACCAGGATGCCGAAATTGTTCCTGGTGTTTCGCTGCATTTGACTGGCACGGACATTGCCCACCAGCGATTCGGAGGATGGGTGTGGCTGGCGGCAACAAGAAGAAGAATATGGGTTAAACGCCAGGCTATCCAAGCTCCCATCGTATTCTATCCCTCAGACGGCGGTGAGGCTTATGAGCTGGTGGTTACGCGAGTAAAGCAGAATGACGTAACCGGCTACATGCTGGTTCCAAGTGGTACGAAGACCCAGCAGGCGGATGTAGCATCAAATAGCAGACTTGCGGTCCAACCGGATCGGGGCACTTTCTAAAGCCTGAAGCCAGGCCGTAGAGCGAATTGACCACGCAGGGTCTCCCTTTCCTTCCTACTGTTGTCCCAGAGTTTCTTGCGGAGACCTAATCTTCAACATGACCGCTAACAGTGATGTCGAGTTTGAACGTAGCGACAAACCGTGGAAACCATTCGAATTGAGTCCGTGGCAGGCAACAAGGGACGCGATTCACCGGTCCGGATCCCCATTGCCATAACTCTCGCTCTCTACGTACTTGTTGCCGCGCCCCTTCTCAAGGGGTATTCTGTTCTGAGCCACGAGGCATTGATCGATGCTGCCTGGAAACCCTTCATTGTTCCTCTTCTTCTAAGCCGCTATCCGTACGCAACTCCGGCACAACTTCGGGAGGCCCACGCATTTGCTTATGGCGGTTGCGTCATTCAGGATATGGGTTATTACCCGCTCGGAAACAAGTTCTTCAGCAAGCTAACGCATTATGTGCGCACTGGGGACTTTGTGGAAGCACTCCTGAACGACTCAAGAAATATCAATGAATACGCCTTTGCTTTGGGGGCGCTTTCTCATTATGTTGCGGACAGCACCGGACACCCTGTAGCGGTGAATATCTCGGTTCCGAAAATGTACCCCAGACTGGAGCAGAAATACGGAAATCGCGTTACGTACGAAGAAGACCCTACGGCACACATCATGACGGAGTTTTCCTTTGATGTGGTGCAAATCACTGGAGCGGGATATCTTCCCAGGACTTACCATAATTTCATCGGTTTCAATGTGCCAAAGAGGTTCCTCTGCCGCGCTTTTCAGCAAACCTATGGTTTGAAACTCACCAGGCTCTTCTGGTCAGAAAGACTTTCCCTTTGGCTCTATAAGCTCAGTGCCAGCGAAATCATCCCCGATATCGGTCAAATTCTCTGGCGGCAAAGGCGAAAGGAACTCTATCGCGTCAATCCACAGATTGTGACAGCAAGATTCGCATATCGGCTTTCGCCGGAAAACTACAAGAGGCCATACAGACGACGTGGAAGATTTCGCCGGCTGGAACCGTGGATGTGGCATTGGCGGTCCGCTGCCAAGCGTGCCAATGTCCGCTTCATTTCAAGGGTGCTAGTTCTTTTCATCGAGGTGATGCCGAAGGTAGGACCGCTGAGAACTCTCCGGTTCAAGCCTCCTACTGTTCAAGTTCAGGATTTATTCATCAGAGGGTTTGATGTCACTGTCTCGCGCTTTGATTCTGATCTTTCAGACCTGCGGAATGGCGACCTAGTATTACATGAAGAGAATTTGGATACAGGCAGATCGGTACAGGTAGGACGGTATTTCCTCGCCGACGAAACCTACGCCAAGCTCTTGAATGATCTTGCCAAGCATCATTTTCGCAGCTTGACACCTGGACTTCGCCAAAACATCCTCTCGTTCTACCAGAATCTCGGCGCGCCCATTGTCTCAAAGGAGCAGCCTCAAAAATGGAGAAGGGTTGTTCGTGAGCTGAGCGTGCTCAGGTCGATGGCGGCACAGAGGCAAATCGCCTCTCATTGACAACTGATCATTGTATCGTTCCCGGACAACTATGCGGCAGCATTCTGGACTGCTCCTGAGACGCACATCGTTCGCTGCCATTTGTGCGCCGATGGATGTATGCCTTCGCTTGAAATGCCCACCTTGCTCACTCGGAGACTTGCTTTGTCAGCCAGCGAGTGGAAGGAACGCGCCATCAAAGCGGCACCCATCGCATTCTGTTTTGACCAAAGATTTGGATTTGTAGCGCATGGCCTCCCGGCCGGTTCCCCACGTGCGCGGATTTTCGGTTGCGCCAGTCGAAAAAATTTCACACTTCGGAAGTTTGTTCACGCTAAGTGGTCGCCGGGGATTAATGACGAATTTGATAACTCAAACTAACTTAAGGACTTACGTGTTAATCCGAAACGGCATTCCACTTGCTACGTACACAGTGCTGGGCAGACTCAAATTGGATCGATATTGCGGGTACGGAAACGAACCGACACATCTGATACGGTTGTCTGCCATTACTTATGTACGTGATATTACGGATTGAATTGTCTCATTCGATCCTCTAGATTAAGGAGATCGACGGGCGCGTGAAGTTACGAGGGCAAAATAAACACCGCGGTCAGTCGGAGACTTTCGCACCGTGCTTCGAACAACTGAGATCAGATGCGTCGAAGTCTTGGCGCGAAAAGAACCGACCACGAGGCAACCAACAAAGGCATGGCGCGAATCGTACGATCTGTTATCTCAGAAGAAAACGGGTATCAGCACGTTGCTCGCGGGGGCAAAGTCAGGGGCGGAAAACTGAGGGTCGCCATAAAGAAGCAACTTGGATTTCTTGATTTAATGCACCGGAAATAACGAGAATTCCAAAGAATCGCTCAAAAGGCAATGGGGCGCATTGTTGAAATCATGATCAGCCGCAAGATGCAATATTGAATGTTCGGAACAACGTGGGAGCGAGGAAACCGGGCAAGTTTCCACGCTCCCGTAGCCATAACGACCAGCGCTTGGAAACGGAGAGTACGTCATGGCCTATGGGAAGTTTACCACAGACTTTTTTCACTCACAATTTGGCCAATCGGCTACATTTCTTAGCGATCACGCATTGCGGACACCCGCTGTGAACGGCCCTCCGTGAGGCGCTGGGCGTTGCTGTCTCCCTTCCGACGGCCCCCAAAAATCAGGATTAAACGGGGTTCTTTCGAAATGGGGGCGTCAACCGCAACTGCGGCATACGTTGGCGCGGAAATTCCATTTCGCGCCTAGGAGAGAGGGTCATGGGTCCAAAGAGAATCACTGCGTTTATCGGCGCCTTGCTAATTCTCGCTTGCGTGAAGGTGCCGAGCCTATTAGCCGGCCAGAAAACCAAGCACGATGTTCCGCCTCCCGATCAAATCGGCGAGGTCCTTAATCATGGTGCCCGAGCTATCCCCACCAATGGGAGCTTGCCCCCGCCGGAACTGCAACGACGGAACCCGCGTTACCAAGTGGTGACGGGTGACGTCATTTCCATTCGGTTCCCTTACACACCTAAATTTGACCAGACTGTCACCGTAGGCCCGGACGGCTACATTACCTTGCGAGATGCGGGAAGTGTTCATATTGCCGGACAGACCGTGCCGGAAATCAGGGAAGACATCCAGCAGGCTTACGGGAAGATCCTTCGAAACCCCGCGGTCTCCGTTACTTTGAAGCAGTTCCAGACGCCCTATTTCCTCGCTTTGGGGCAGGTTCATAAGCCTGGAAAGTATGATTTGTACGGCCCTACAACGGTTGCTGAGGCCGTGGCCATGGCGGGTGGGTTCACTGGGAAAGGGAGACGCAATGATGTGATTCTCTTTCGTCGCGTGTCGGACAACTGGGTTTCTGCCACAAGAGTCAATTTGAAGCATATGTTGACTTCAAAAAACCTGGCCGAGGACCTGCAGTTGCATCCAGGAGACATGATCTTCGTCCCGAAAAACAAGCTATCGAAAATCAAACCTTTCATTCCATTACCCTCGCTGGCCTATTACCTGCACTGATAAGACACTGGGAAAAACAGGAGATGCAAGATGGAACAACAGAGCATCGCTCCATATACCAACAACAATAGCAATGTGCAGCGTGCTCCGAATACTGCTCGTGAGGTTCTTGCGATATTGTTCCGCAACCGCCGGGTGATGCTGATCGCGTTCGTGGCGACTTTTGCCGGGGTTGTTATAGCTGTGCTGCTTTTAGGGATCAAGTATCAGGCTCAAACAGAAATTCTGGTGAAGCACCAGCGAGGGGATGACATCATTTCTGCCAATAGCAACAACGCGGGTCCGCAGGCAAGCAGCGACAACGCCAGAGAACGCGAAATCAACACTGAGGTGGCTCTGCTGAAAAGCGACGATCTGCTCGCAGAGGTCGTCAAGGCGCGTGGTCTGGGTTCGTCACACCACCATTTCTGGAGTAACTGGCTTCCCTCGTGGAGCCGGTCTGGCTCGGAGACTGCTGCTGCGGTTAACCGGTTGAGAAAGCACCTTGCGGTTCAACCCTTGCCGGATTCAAACATTATCCAGGTTCGGTACACCTCCCGTGATCCAAGTGAAGCTGCGCGAGTTCTGAAGACGCTGGACAGGCTATATATCGCCAAACATGTAGCGGTTTACCGCCCTGCTGGCGCGCTGAGTTTTTTCGATAAGCAGACACAACATTACAAGAAGGAGCTTTCCAACGCTGAGGCGCAACTGGCTGCTTTTAACACTCAGCAGGACGCACCCGCGCCCAAGGTGGAGAGGGACCTGGTTTTGAAGCAGGCAAGCGATTTTGACGGACAACTGCAACAGACCCGTGCTGGGATTGCAAGCACGGAGAAGCAGATTCGGGCTATCGAGGCTGAGATTGCCACTACTCCTCCTCGGATACCAACGCAAAAGACAACAGGGCAAAATCCCGAGTTGATGGCCAACCTGAAGACCACGTTGCAGAACCTCGAAATCCGGCGGACCGACCTGCTGTCAAAATACCAGCCCACCTATCTGCCGGTCAGAGACATTGAGAAGCAGATTGCCCAGGTGAAGGCCGCTATCGCAGCTGCAGAAAAAGCCCCAATGCAGCAGGAATCCACAGACCAGAATAAGACATTCCAGATACTGCAAACTGAACTGGCCCAAGCGAAAGGAAAGCTTGCGGCATTGCGAGCCCAGGCTGCGGCAATGGTTCCCGTGGTCCGCACTTACTCCCACCAGGCGATTTTGCTGGACCAGAAGCAAATCAAGCAGCAGAACCTGCTTCGTAACATAGAGACAGCACAGCAGAGCTATCTGCTATATCTTCACAAGAGCCAGCAAGCTCAAATTTCCGATGCTCTTGACCGCGAACGCATCCTCAACGTCGCCGTTGCTGAAACTGCCACAGTGCCTTCGTTGCCGGTGAACTCGCCTTCGGTGCTGATCCTCGCAGGAGGCATCCTGGCGCTCATCGTCAGCATGGGTTCGGCATTTGGCGTGGACTATCTGAATCCCTCGTTTCGAACTCCGGACGAGGTCATTCGCT